>NZ_LWLC01000014.1:0-162805 GCF_001905065.1 Saccharothrix sp. CB00851 | reverse complement strand
TGGACCTCGAACCGGAACCACCGTAATGCTGGCCTTTCAAGATCTGTATTCCGCGATGGGCAGGCACGTCTGAGGAGGAGGAACATCGCCGTCGTCGGTGGCCTCCACCATCGCTTCGACGGTCACCTCTCCCGCGTCCCGGAAGGTGAAGACCAGCGGGACGGTCGTACCGGCGAGGACTTCGCGGTTGAAGTCGACGATCTTGAGGTGGTAGGCGGAGTGGAGGCTGCCGGGCTCGTTCACCGCGCCCTCGGGCGGGACGGGGATGCTCGACACCTGCTCGCGATCACCGTCGCAGTCCGGGTCGGCGAGCATCTCCACCCGCTGCGCGAGGTCGGTGCGCACGGACACCAGGGTGGCGGGGTCGTCAGCCTCGCTGAAGAGCTCCAACCGCACGATCGCCTCGTCGCCGGGGTCGTACTGGTATTTGATCTCGGGCGGGGCCTCGACGAAGACGTTGCGCAGTTTCACGGTCCCGACTTCTTCGTTGCTGCCCATGGTGCTGGCTTGATCCACGTCCTCGGAACAGGACGTGAGCGCCATCAGCGACGCCGCCGCTGTGGCGAGAAGGCATGCTCGCTTCATACATCCGGCTACCCTCCTCCACGCCGTCGACGACGAACGGGTGGGACCGTCACGCAACCGCAAGGCGAGGGGTGCGACCACTCGCCACGATGTCACCCAAACCCCTCGAACGAGTGAACGTCCAAGGCCAGAGTCGTCATCCGGTGGCGACAGCGGCAGCGCCCACAGCGCAACGCCCGGTTCCGCTCACCCCGAAACCGACGTCCTCGAGGACACGCTCGACATCGAGAACAACGACAGTGCACAGGTCCCCACCGTCCGGAAGCTCCTACCCGTTCTCCTCGAACAGCGTGGCGCTCATGGGCAGAAGCCACCGATCGTGGAACCAGCTCGGTCACACCGGGAACCAGGTGCCCGTCGCGTTCGATGGAAGCTTGCGATTGCCATACAGAGCACCATCACTCGATCCTTCGCAGGCTTCAGGGGTAGCCGCCGGGTGCGGATCCGGAGCCGGCAGCGGCGAGCGAAGGGATGTGATCATGACGGGTCGAGGTGGGCGTTGGCTGATCGGGGCCTCGGTGCTGGTTCTCGTCGCGGGCATCCTGGTGGTGGTCGTGCGCCCCTGGAATCGCCCGAGCGACTCCGGACAGCCGACAACGGCCCCGGCTGGACCGCTGACGGTGGTGACGCTGGGCGACAGCATCCTGTCGGGTGAGGGTGCGGGCGCGTACGAGACCGTGACCGACGGTGTCAACGGCAACTGGTGCCACCGCTCCGCCAACGCCGTGGTCCACCGGCTCGAGGTGGCCGGTGTGGAGGCGCGGATCAATCTGGCCTGTTCCGGCGCGTCCACCGAAGACCTGCTCTTGGACGGGACGACGCAGTGGACCGAGTCCAGTCAGACCCACCGGCTCCGCGAGCTCGCGGGGCTCCATCGCATCGCCGCTGTGGTGGTCTCCGTCGGCGCGAACGACGACCCCGGCTTCTCCCGGTTGATGTCGGACTGCCTGTACGCCCGCCTCCGGCTCGCCCCGCCGTGCAGCGAAGCGATCAAGCAGGACTGGTGGCAACGGCTGGACGCCGTCGTCCCCAAGATCAGCCGTGCGCTCGGCGACATCCGGTCCGTCCTGGCCGAGGCGGGGTACGGCAAGGACAGCTACCAGCTGATCCAGCTCTCCTACGCCTCACCGCTGGCCCCCGGCATCCCGGAGGAGCTGCGCAACCTCAGCGCCTGCCCGTTCCACAGCGAGGACCTGGCGTGGATCCGGGACCACGCCGTGAGCAGCCTGTCCGACGCGCTGCGCGAGGCGGCCGAACGCGCCGACGCCCGCTTCCTCGACCTGTCCCGGGCCGGGCACGGTCACGAAGCGTGCACCGGTGGCGACGACCCCGGCAGCGAGTGGTTCACCCGACTCACCCTGGACTGGGACTCCTTCGGCGACGCCGAACGGGCCGAGCACGCCAGCGTGCAGTCGTTCCACCCCAACAGCGAAGGCCACCGGCAGTTCGCCGGCTGCATCGGCGAGTTCCTGGGCACCGCGGACCGCGAGGCAGCATGTGTCCCCGGTGACAACGGCGATCTCCGCCTCACGACGGACCTCCCGAGCCGGTCGGGCGACAGCGTCCCCGTCGGGCATCCGCGGTGACCGGATGGTCGAGAACGCGAAAGGAAAAGAGGGACGTCAGGCGGGCGGCCGTCTTGGCAGCCAGCGGCGCCGGGCCGCGGGAGGGCTGGGAAGTTGGAACCGGTCGTCGCCCTGGAAGCCGCTTGGGTACTCCACAGCCGGGACGCGGGTGAGGGAGAAGACCTCGCCCGCGAGCGTGCCGCAGCAGACGGCGCCGCCGGCAGCCGCGACGGTGGTGATCACCGAACCCATGTCGACGGCGATCGTCTGCGTGCATTCCGGTACGGCCCATTCGACCAAGCGTCGGTCGCTGCCCGACGAGTACGCCACGCCGGGCGACGGCCACGCCACGGCGATCACCTCGGCGTCATGCGCCGCGATCCGCCGAAGCTCGCGCCGTTCTGTCACGTCCCACAGCCGCAGCGTCCCATCGGCGCAGCCAGCCAGTAGGAAGCGCCCGCTGGGGTCGGCGGCGAGCGCAAGAACCTCGGCGTCGTCACCGCCGCTGAGCGTGAAGGCGGACGTGCCCGCCACGACGTCCCAGGCTCGGATGACGCCGTCCTGACCCGCGCTCGCGACGAGCCCACCGGGCAGCACCGCGAGTCGCCACACCCCTTTCGTGTGCCCGGAGAGGGTGTGCACCAGCCGGGTACCGCCGAGCAGGTTCCACACGCGCACGTCGCTGTCGTGCCAGTGCGCCGACACGACCAGCCGCAGATTCGAGAACACGGCTATCGAGCTGACCCCGCGTTCGGTCTCGGCAATGGCGGAAGGCGGGGCGCCGCGGCTGTAGTCCAGCGCGGTCAGTTGCGCGTCGTCGCCGGTCGGGAAGAGCAGGAGGTCGCCGCGCTGGTCGCCGACGAGAGCGAAGTTCTCGAACGCGGCGGCATCGATCGCGTAGATGAACTGCTGGATCCGTGAGAAGAACAGCCGGGGCTCGCCCGTCTCCAGGTCCCACCCGCGGAGCGTGTCGTCGGAGCTGCTGGAGAGCAGGAGATTGCGGTGCGGCGCGGCCGACATCGCGCGGACAGCCGCACCGTGACCGTCGAAGCCATCGCCGCTCGCAGCAGCGAGATCCCAAACACGCACGGTGCGGTCGTGCGACACCGTGAGGGCGAGCCGGGAGTCCGCGGTGACGCAGACGCCATCCACCAGGTCGCCGTGCCCGCATAGCTCACCAGTCACCTCCCGCGAAGCCATGTCCACGACCCGGATCCGCCGATCCTCGACGGAGGTCGCCAGAGCGGTCGTGCCATCCGGTGCCATGGCGAGCACCATGGGAAGCAGGTTGTCCGAACGGATCCGCTCAAGCGCATCGCCGGTGAGCACGTCGTACACATCCACCGACCAGGCGTTGCCCGCGCACAGGACGACGGGCGATCCGGGCACCCAGGCCAGGTCGTAGTACTGGCTCACCCCATCCGGCCGAATCTCGCGCACGCAGGTGAGCGACGCGAGGTCCCACCACCGCAGCGAACCGTCGGCGCTCATCGAGACCGCGCGCATCTGCCCGACCAGCCGTAGCCCGGACACGCGATCGGTGTGGCCGGTCAGCACGCCCAGATAGGTGCGGTCATCGGCCCGCCACACGTGGAGTTCGCCGCCGGCCGTGCCGGCGACGACGACACGGTCGTCCGCGCGGATCAGGGAGATCGCCGACGCCGCGGCCGGGAGCAGTTCATCGGGCGCCGTGGCGAAGTCCCAGCTGAGCAGGGTGCCCTCCCGGCTACCCACCAGACATGAGCTGCCGTCGCCGGCGACCTCCACCACCGCGATGCCGCTTTCGACGTCGTGCCAATCCATGAGCTCACCGGTGCGCGCGTCCCACACGCCCAGCGAACCGTCCGTGGCCGCGGTCAGGATCGCGGTCTCGTCGCGGACGAACGCGGCCGTGACCAGGCCCGCAGCATGCGGGCCGAGGACCGCGAGCGGCTCGCCGGTCCCGATGTCCCACAGCCGGGCCGTGCCGTCGGCCGAGGCCGAGAGTGCCCGCTTGCTCGATGCGTCGGTGGTGACCGACACCACGCCGTCCCGGTGGCCGGCTAGGGTACGCAGCAGTGCAGGGCTCTCTGATCGGACGTGCCACTTGGTGCGCAGGAAGGGCGTGCCGATCTGCTCGAGGTGGCGTTCGGCGAGCTCGGCGATCCAGGCGTGCTCCCGGTCTCGCACCGCCAGCAGGAGCTGCTGGCCGACGCGGCCGGGCCGATCCCCGGCGGGGTCGGTCCACAGCCGGTACGCGGACCGGTCGATCACGTCATACAGCTGTCGCAGCCGACCTGCGTCCTCCGCGGCGGGCACCTCGCCGGCGGCCGTTGCCAGATCGCGCATCAGCGCGGGCACGCCGAACTCCGCGATCTTGGCCTCGACGAACGCCAAGTCGGTGAGCAGGGTCGCTGCTTGTCCTGGGGTGCTGGAGTCCAGGAGGTGCCGAGGAAGGTTCTCCACGGAATACCGGTCGTCCTCGCTCCGCCAGTCGGGTGCGTGGTGCAGCAGGAGATGACGGCAGAGCGCGTCGCGGGCGTCGTCGGTGAAGAGCGGGTAGGGCGAGGTGCTCAGCAGGAACTCGCGGAACGACTCGTGGAAGATCCGGATCCGGTCGTTCACACCGATCTCCAGGAATTGCCGGCAGTCGGTGACGGCGTCGTGGGCCTCGGGCCGTGCCAACCCGGACACCGCGGCGAGGAGCCACTCCGGCAAGCCGTCGCCTCGAGCCACCGCGAGCAGCGCGAGTACCGGACGCAGGCGCTCCCGCCATGCCGGCTGCTGTTCGTCTCGGACGAGCGACCGTGTCAGGAACTTGCCATACACCTCGGTCAGGGAGCCGGGCAGCGGAACGCTCTCGACCCGCGACCAAGCCGCAGGATCGGCGAGCAGCGTGTCGGCGACGTGCCGGGCATACAGGAAGATCCCGCCGGCGGCCCCGGCGATCCGGTCGACGGCAACCTGCCGTTCCCGTTCCGGCATCGCGGCCAGCCGGACGACGAGGAAGTCGCGGAGGTCCCGCTCGCCGGGCGGGGCGTCGCGGACCAGGTGAATCCGTTCCGCGTCCGGGAACCGGTCGTCGACCCGAGGGTCCGCGCTGCGGGAGGTGAGCACGAAGCGCACTCCGCCGGGAGCGGTGTCGGTGACAACCTGCGACAGCAGCTCGGCGATGCTGTCGAGGCCCAACTCGGCGCCCTCGTCGAGTGCGTCAACCAGCACAGTCGGGGAGGTGCTGCCAGCCCGTTCGAGTGGCTTGCGGACCAGCTCCTCGTACGCCAGCGTGGCCGGATAGCGGTGCATGGTGATGTCGACGTGGACGCCGCTGACCTCGGCACCCGGATGCACTTCCCGCACCTGCACGGCGCCGACCGCGTTCACCCGCACCGGGTGGGCCTCGAGCAGCGCCCGCCGTACTTTCTCGTCCCGGGCGGCCAGAGCCTCACTGAGATCGTGGACGAAGGTGAGCGGGCTGGTCGTGGACGTCTTGCCGCTGCGGCAGAAATGGGCGTACGCCAGCCCGCCGGCTTCGGCGAGCCGTTCCGCGAACGCCGTCTTCCCGCTTCCCGGCGGCCCCTCGATCAGCAGGACCCGCGCGTCGCCGCGCTCCCATGCGGCCAGGCGACTGAATAGCCACTGCCGTCCGGCGAACTCCGCCACGGCCTACCCGATCCGGTCGACTTCGACGCCGACCGCGCGCGCCCCGCCCGCCACTCGACCGGCTCGCAGGCTGCCGGTGACGGATCCGCCGAGCACCTTCCGCGCCCGTAGACCGGCCACATGGCCCAGCACCTCATCCACATCGACCTCACCGTGCGCGGTCGCGACCGCTGCTGCCCGCGCCGGCTCACCGCGGAACGTGAAGGGCGCGTGGTAGACAGTCTCCAGCGCCCGGCGTAGGGCTTCGACTCGTTCGAGGGTGTCGAGGTCGCCAGCATCGATCTCGTCCACGCCGGCATGGACCTCGGCGAAGGCCGATCGCAGTTCGCGCAGATCCCGCTCCAGCCGACCGACTGCGGCGAGGTCGACCCGCGCGCGGCAAGGCGCTTTCTCGAACACGTCCGGCGGATCCAACTCCACCTCGGACTTGCGCGATTCGCGCCGGGCCTCAAGCGCCTCGCCAGCCTGGGCGTAGAGGAACTGCACGCCCTCGGTCAGCGCGACAGCGCCGACGACAGCCAAGGTCAGCGGATCCGCCATGTGACACCCTTCATCCAGCCGCGCGGGTCGTGGGGCACGAGTGTGGCACCGAGGTGGCTGCTGCGTCAGCCGCATCACCCAGCCGGTCGAAGGCCGCGTTGAGGAACTCGCCCGACTACCGCACAGGCCGCTTGACAACTATAGGAGCGTCAACGCCGTCGCCGAACCGTCAAGGCCACACCCTCGTGGTATGAGATCCGGTGTCCGGTCTTCGGGGACAACTTCACAGCCTTCCGATCTCGACGAGAAGTCGCTGGGCATCCGAAGATGTCAGCTTCCGATTACCCGGCTCCCCGATTCGCAGACGAGACTGGGCATCGTGGCACTCAGCCTTCGCGGCGTCTGTTGTGGACGGATGGCGTGGGCAGGGTGGTTACGGCGGCTCTCGGATACATAATTTGCCCCCGCGAGATATTTCCAGGTATCTGGAAGTCTCGTGGGGCTTTGTGTTTCCCGACCTCGCTTTGAGCCTACTCGGATGGTCGCTGCTCGTAGGGTGTCTGCCGGTGCGAGGGCAGGAGCGGTCGAGCAGAGCGACCCCGGCGGCGTCGCAGCGCAAGACGAGTCCGAGTTCGTCGACCAGCCGTGCGGTCTGCTCCTGGCCCGGGTTGTCGGCGATGCCCGCGGCGGTGAGGTGTGCGGCGATGCGGGTGAGCAGGTGGTCTTCGCGTAGGTAGAGGTTGCCCGGTGCGCCTTCCGGTCGGGTGCGGGCGCTGGTGTGACCGTGACGGCAGCGGTAGGCGGCACGGCCGTGGGAACAATGCGAGTTCATCTTCCGCCCGCATAGCCCGCACTGAAGTCGGCCCGCCAACAGGTAGACGCGCTCGCCTCTACCGATCAGGCAGAGATGGTCGGTGCCGTGCAGGAGCCGGGTTTCGTGTCCTCCGGCGCTGACGTGCTCGCCTCGCGCCAGCGCCCGCTGCCGACGCGGTCGGGACCTGTGACGGTTCGACATCGAAGGAACGTAACCGCTTACTCACTCGCCAGCGTAGGACCCGAGATCCAACGTGGTCAACCAGTTGACGGCTCCCAGTAAACGTTTTATCTTCTGTTCGCCTCGCCCTGTTCGGGCGACCGCCAATGACGACGGGAGGCTGACGTGACGAGCAGGCCAGAGCCGAGCGACAGTCGAACGCTCCGGCATGCCCCCCGGAGGCGTCACCCCGACAGGCCAGCCAGCGATGGCACCGCAGTCATGTGAACGCTAACCCAGCTTGTTCTTGACCTTCATGGTCTTGTCGGCCTCGAAAAAGTTGCGCTATCGTCTTCTGGGAACGCTCCCAGACAAGTGGGCCGGCACGAGTCGACGGACGGTCAGGATCCTGCTCGCAAGGAGGCGATGCATGGAGAACCGCAGAGTAAGGCCGCTTGGACCGCCCTTGCGCGGCAAGAAGCTCGTCCGGTCGGCCTTCATGCCGCAGCGCTCCTGAAGCCGAGCCCTCCCCTTCTCGGTCGCCGCCATCGAGGTGGGCACACGCGGCAAGCAGCGGCTGCGTGCTGCCATTTTTGTTAGCGCTAACAGAACGTCAAGCCGCCCCTGGTCGCGCTGACTGCGAGTGCCATGCCGCCCCATGCCGCGCCTCGTGCGCGGGATGGCAACGGTGACCGACATGTCACCTGCCGCCGCGGTCCGCATCTGTTTGCGCTGCTCTCAAGGCCAGTCGTACCGCCGCCACCTACTCCAGGGAAGTGGAACGCATGGACGTTGCGAGGGAATACGCGCCCGACGGCGTGAGCCGTCGAACGGTGCTGGCGGGGATGGGCGCGGCGGTGGCCGTCGCGTCCGGTGTCCTCGGCACGGTGGCGGAGGCGTCCGCGGCGACACCGTCGAGCCGGACGGTGTACAACATGAACCCGTTCTGGCGGTTCGCCCAGCGAGACGTGGCCAACGCCCAGGCGGTGTCGTTCGACGACTCGACCTGGACCAAGGTGAGCGTGCCGCACACGTACAACGACGTGGACTCGTTCGACAACCACATCACCAGTTCGGGCGAGTCCGCCGTGGCCATGCAGATCACCTGGTACCGCAAGCGGTTCACCCTGCCCGCCGAGCAGGCCGGCTCGAAGGTGCTGATCGAGTTCGAGGGCGTCCGCCAGGCCACGACGGTCTTCGTCAACGGCGTCCAGGTCGGGCTGTACGAGTACGGGGTGACCCCGTTCGGGCTCGACATCACAGCCCAGGTGCGGTTCGGGACCGAGAACGTGATCGCGGTCAAGGCGGACAACACGAAGTGGCGTCCCGAGCAGGCGACCAACACCTCGTTCCAGTGGGACAGCCGCGACTTCAACCCCACCTACGGCGGCCTGACCCGCAGCGTCCGGCTCTACGTGCTTCCCAGGACCTACTTCACCCTGCCGCTGTACACGAACCTCCGCACCACCGGCACCTACGTGTACGCGAGCAACTTCGACATCGCCGGTCGCTCGGCGACCGTCACGGCCGAGGCCCAGGTCCGCAACGAGCACGGCGATCCCCGCACCGTCACCGTGTCCGCCAACGTCATCGACCAGTTCCTCGGCGGCTTCAACCCGAACAAACCCGGCAGCGTCCACAAGCCCTACGTCGACACCGAGGCCGGCATCAACCGCGTGTTCCTCCGCGCCAGCCGCACAGCGGGCGAGATGACCCTGCGCGCCACCTGCAGCGGGTTGACCGCGGCGACCGCCACCGTCACCTCCAGCCCGATCACCCTGCCCGGCGGGCTCACCACGCGGATGCCGGCCGGCTACTGACGCACCCGAACCCAGTCCCCGAACGTGGAAAGGAAGATCCATGACCCGCTCCACCCCTGCGCGTCGGAGATGGCGTCCCGCCGTCCTGGCGACCGTCCTGGCCGTGGTGGCAGGCGTCGTCACGGCGGTCGCCTCGACACCTGCCGCCGCCGCGACCATCGACACCAACGCCTGGTACCAGCTCGTCTCCCGGCACAGCGGCAAGGCGATCGACGTGTGCGAGCAGTCCACCGCCGACCGCGCCTGCGTCCAGCAGTGGGCACCGCTCGACCAGGCCAACCAGCAGTTCCAGTTCGTCTCCTCCGGTGACGGCTACTACCGGCTCAAGGCCCGCCACTCCGGCAAGGTCATCGACGTGCTGGACTGGTCCACCGCCAACGGCGCCGAGCTGATCCAGTGGCCCGACACCGGCGCGGCCAACCAGCAGTGGCAGGTGCTGGACACCGACAGCGGCCACGTCAAGCTGGTCAACCGCAACAGCGGCAAGGCGATGGACGTCTGGGAGCGGTCCACCGGCGACGGTGGCCGCATCTCGCAGTACACCGACAACGGTGGGGTCAACCAGCAGTGGCGGATGGTCAAGGTCGACGACCAGACACCACCCGGTGAGGGCCGCAAGATGGAGAGCCTGGGCCGCGGCGTGGTGGCCGTGCGATCCGGCGGCAGCCAGGTCCTGGTGTCCTGGCGACTGCTCGGACTGGACCCGGCCGGCATCGGCTTCAACGTCTACCGCTCCACCGGGGGCGGCGCGGAGGTCAAGCTCAACGGCTCGGTGCTGACCGGCGGCACCAACTACGTCGACTCCACCGCGAACCTCTCACAGTCCAGCAGCTACCGCGTCCGACCGGTCGTCAACGGTGTCGAGCAGGCGCCCAGCGGGGCGTTCACCCTGCGCGCCAACGCCGCGACCGAGCCGGTGGTGCGCGTGCCGCTGCGCTCCGGCGGTGCGGTGAAGTTCCTGTGGGTCGGCGACCTCGACGGTGACGGCGAGTACGACTACGTGCTGGACCGCCAGACCTCACCGCAGAAGATCGAGGCCTACCGCCGCGACGGCCGGTTCCTCTGGCAGGTCGACATGGGCCCCAACAGCACCAACCAGAACAACATCGAGGGCGGCTCCGCGACCATCAACGTCGGCCACAACGACGGCGTCACCGTCCAGGACCTCGACAGCGACGGCCGCGCCGAAGTCGCCGTGCGCATCGCCAACGGCGTCACGTTCGGCAACGGCGTCCGGTTCACCGACAGCAACAACAACCGCCAGCACATCGCCATCCTCGACGGGATGACCGGCGCGCCCCGCGCCACCGCACCCGTGCCGACCGACTACCTGGCCGACGGCCCGATGTACGCCCGCTTCGGCGTCGGCTACCTCGACGGCGTCAACCCCAGCCTGGTCGCGTTCATGAAGAACCGCATCGGCAGCGGCGACTTCAACCTCATGTTCACCGCCTGGCGGTTCACCGGCAGCGCGTTGACCATGCAGTGGAAGTTCCTGCGCGGCAACCAGAACCTGCCCGACGGGCACAACACCCGCATCATCGACGTGGACGGCGACGGCCGCGACGAGATCGCCGAGATCGGCTTCGTGCTCAACGGCGACGGCCGCCTGCGCTACTCCCTCGGCCCACAGGGCGTCATCCACGGCGACCGCTTCCACATCACCGACATCGACCCCGCCCGTCCCGGCCTGGAGGGCTACGGCGTCCAGCAGAACAACCCCAGCGGCCTGCGCGAGTACTACTACAACGCCGCCAACGGCAGCATCATCTGGCGGCACACCGGCTCGGGCGTGGTCGACGTGGGCCGCGGCATGGTCGGCGACGTCGACCCCCGCCACCCCGGCATGGAGGTCTGGTCCTTCGACGGCCTCTACAGCGCACCCACCAACCGGCTCACCCAGTCCGACACCTCGCTGCAACCCTGGCCGCAACTGGGCCTGTACTGGGACGGCGACACCGCCATGGAACTGCTCAACGACGGCAAGTTCGAGAAGTGGGACCCGAACAACCCCACCACCACGAGCAGGGTCCCCCGCCTGCTCACCACCTCCAACTACGGCGCGGTCGACGCCGCCCAGGGCAACTCCCCCGTCCTCCAAGGCGACATCCACGGCGACTGGCGCGAAGAAGTCCTCTACACCAACGCCGCGTTCAACGAACTGATCATCTTCACCACCGACCGACCCGGCAACACCAGGCTCTACACCCTCGCCCACAACCCCGCCTACCGCAACGCCATGACCCTCAAGGGCTACATCCAGTCCAACCACGTCGACTACTTCCTCGGCGCGGGCATGGCCACCCCACCCCGCCCGAACATCACCTACCAGCCCAGGTAGACACGTTCGGCGCGGTCGGTCGACCCCACGAGCGGTCCACCGCGGTCAACACCCGCGGTGGACCGCTCCTGCCGGCACGGGACCGCCGTCCGGCTACGTCCGGATCTCGACGCCTTCACCCCGATCGCCCACGGAGGTACCCCTTGTCAACCGCTCGGACCAGGCTCACCGGAGCCCTTCTCCCGGTGGCCGCGCTGCTGACGACCCTCGTCACCGCCCCCACCGCGTCGGCGGCCATCGGACCACCCCTGATCAACGCCTCGTCCGGGCGCTGCCTCGACGTGATCGGCAACAACTCCACCCCCGTTCCACCAGGTCGTGTTGGCCACGGTGTGGGTGTTGATGGGCAGCCGGACGGTGTTGACGCCCATCGTGGCGGCCATGTCGTCGTAGAGGGCATTGGCCTTGGCCCGCACCGTCGCGTTGCTGTCGGACTGGCTCAGGCCCTGCACGACCAGCGCGCCGGTGCTGAAGTTGTCACCCAGCACCGCCCAGTTCATGCCCCGGAACTGGCTCGTGGCGGCGTTGGCCTGCGGCACGATGGCGACGAGGCTCGCCACCGCGGTCAACGTGATCACCGCGAAGGTGATCAGCGACCGCCTCGATGAGGTCGCGATCAGTGTCATGGAACGTCCCATCACTAGAGGTGGGTGTCGCGTCGGGCCTTCACTTGCGAGCGTCGTGTTGCCGACGCAGGTCCTTGTCTCACCGTGCTCGTCCGAACAAAGGATGCGGCCGAGGTGGCCAACGCCAGCACCGCCGCGGCGCCGAGCCTCATGATCCTCATGGCCGGCTTCCGGCCTGCCGGCAGATGTCCGCGGACGGCTGGATCGCGATGTGACGCGCGTGTGGCTGGGCCGAACGGGCAGACTTCATCGTCTCTCCTCGGAACGGGTCATCTCGTGCAGCGGGCACCGTCCACCTCATGTCGGGCGTTGCCGGGCGAACGATGTCCGGCCCGGTCGAGCACCAAGCGGACCGGTGGTCGCAGGCGGTTCGACGAGCTTCGGCGAACGGGACAGCCGTCCGAAGCCCGCGGCAGCTACCGCGAGGGGTACCTGCCCGCGCGCGCCGCTCGAGCATGGACCCTGCGATGTAACCGTTTACCTTCGGTAACGGTAGAGGCATCGATCCAGGCAGGTCAACCGGTTGACTGAACCGGGTAAGCGCTTTATGTTCTGCCGGACTTGCCGCAACCGGACGCTTGGCCGACAGCGCTCGGAGCATCGTTCGGGCGCACCGCGGCGAGCGATCCGGGGCCACCCTCGATCACTGACGGCACATCGATGGCCGCTTCCGCATTCTTGTCGATGACGAGAGAACACTACGGCCGCGCAGGTCCCGCCCGGCCGGTTCGCCGGTGATCACGGAGGCGGTCAGGACGGGGACGTGTCAGCCACGTGGACGCCACGTCTCGAACCAGGTAGCGGCGGCGCTGAGCGCCGCCGGAACCTGAGGAATGTCGGGGTACCAGGCACGTTCCCACTCCAGGGAGATCCAGCCCGACCACGAACGCAGCGACTCCCCGCACTCCTCCAGAGGCACCGCACCCTCACCCGGCGGCACCGGTGTGGGCTCGCCCGCGGCCACGTCCTTGACTTGGAAGTAGCCGAGGCTCTCGCCCAGCACCTGCCTGGTCCGGGCAGGCCGCTCCCCCGCCCGCCACGGGTGCACCGCATCCCACAGCACGGCGACCAGCTCCGGGTCCTCGAAGGGCTCGACCAGCCGCAACGCCTCCTCGCCGGTCGGGTGGGAGTCATGGGTCTCGACCAGCAACCGAACCCCGCTGTCGCGCAGGTCGGGCAGGACCGCGCCGATCCGGTCCAACGCCGGACCGATCTCACCGGCCGTCCCGCCGGGGAACACCCGCACCGCGGGAGCGCCGAGTCCGGACGCCAGCGCCACGAGGTCGCGCAGCTCGGCGACCACCGGCTCGTCAGGGCCTGGCGCGCAGACCTTGGCGTAGCCGGCCAGGCAGGCAACCGCCAACCCCGCGTCCTCGACCTGTGCGCGCACGACGGCCGTCCGCGAGGGTGGCAGGCCGAGGCGCACCTCCTCGTCGGGATGAACTCGGATCTCCAGGCCGTGGCAGCCGTGCTCCGCCGCCACCCGCGCGCTGTCGCGCACCGGAGTGCCCGGCATGCCGAGCGTGCTCACCGCGAACCGCCACACCACGGTCACATCACCTCCACTCGTCCGGACGGACGGACTGCCACGGTCTCAAGCGATGTACGGGAGGCGCGCGGGCTCCACCCGTCCGAGCAGCGGTACGCCCTTGAGGTACCGGTCCACCTCCGCGACCGCGAACTCGCCCAGCCGGCGCAGCTCGCGGCCCTGCGCGCCGGCCAGGTGCGGGGTGATCAGGACATTGGGCAGGGCGAACAGCGGGTGACCCGGCGGCAGCGGCTCCGGGTCGGTGACATCGAGGATGGCGGAGACCGCGCCGGTCCGGCACACCCGGGTCAACGCCTCGGTGTCGACCAGCGAGCCCCTGGCCGTGTTGATCACGACCGCACCCGCGGGCAGCAGTTCCAGGCGGCGGCTGTCGAGGAGGTGGCGGGTCTCGGGGAGGGCCGGGGCGTGCACGGTGACGAGGTTGCTGCGGCGGCACAGGTCGTCCATGCCCACGCGTTCCGCGCCGAGGCTGGCGGCCTCGGCGGCGGTCACGTACGGGTCGTAGAGCAACACCTCGACGTCGAACGACCGCAACCGGTCCAGCACGAGCCGCCCGATCCTGGAGGCGCCGACGACCCCGACGGTGCAGTCGTGCAGTCCCGTGCCATCCCCGGACAGCCAGTCACGGGGCGCGCCCTCGACGGCGGTGGCGTACCGCTCGGCACGGCTGAACGCCTGCTTCGCGCCCAGGACCAGCATGGCCATGGTGTAGTCGGCCACCGGGACCGCGTTGACCCCGGCGGCGGAGGACACGATGATGCCGCGTTCGAAGACGACGGGGTCCAGTCGGGTCTTCACCGTGCCGGCGGCGTGGACGACGACGCGCAACCTCGGCGCGGCGACCAGTACATCGAGGTCGATGAACGGGCCGCCCCACCCGGTGATCAGCACGTCGGCCTCGGCCAGGACCGCCGTGGCGTCCGGGTCCCGGAACGAGGTGAAGGTCGTGTCCGGGTCGATGTCGACCAGTTGCCGCAACCGGGTGACGAGGTCGGCAGGGAAGACGTCGCGGCGCGCCCACGAGGCGAGGGCGAAGACCGCGACGGGTCGCCGTGGCACAGTGCTGACCCCTCTCGGCAGATCGACGAAGGCTTGTGTAAACGGTTACCTACCGACGCCACTCTAGAGGTCCGCGTTCTCCGCAGACAACGATGTCTGTCGAAGGACACTCGCGATCAGGGCGGCATCCCGGTCCAGGGACCTGACATGAACGGTTGTTGACGTTGGCATGTAAGCGGTTTACTTTGTGACCGTTCCGTTTCGGTTCGGCACCGCGAGAGAGGCGTTCGCTGTGAGCATGACGCGGGTCCGCGGTGGCACCGGCAGGACCAGTCCTCCGACCGACGAGGCACGCGACCACGCCGGGACGGGCCGGTCGCGCCCGGGCCACCTGCGCCGCATCCTGGCCAACCGGGTGCTGCTGGGCGTCGCGGCGCCGGGTCTGGCGTACTTCCTGTTCTTCCACTACGGCGCGCTGTTCGGCAACGTGCTCGCGTTCCAGGAGTACGTGCCGTTCCTCGGCGTCGGAGGCAGCCGGTGGGTGGGCCTGGCGCACTTCGAGCGGATGTTCGGCGACCCGGCCTTCTGGAACGCCGTGCGGAACACCCTGGTCATCGCGGTGCTGCAGCTGGTGTTCTTCTTCCCGGCACCGCTGGCGCTCGCACTGCTGCTCAACAGCATCGTCGGTGACACCATCCGGCGGTTCGTGCAGAGCGTGGTCTACCTGCCGCACTTCCTGTCGTGGGTGATCGTGATCGCGCTGTTCCAGCAGATGCTGGGCGGCGCGGGCGTGGTCAACGGCTGGTTGTCGACCCTGGGCTTGGGCGGCATCTCGGTCATCGGCAACCCCGATGCCTACGGGCCGCTGGTCGTCGCGCAGCTGGTGTGGAAGGAGTGCGGCTGGGCCACGATCATCTTCCTGGCCGCGCTGTCGCAGGTGGACGAGCAGCAGTACGAGGCCGCTGCGCTGGACGGCGCGGGCTGGTGGCGGCGGCTGTGGCACGTGACGCTGCCCGCGATCCGGCCGGTGATCGTGCTGCTGCTGGTGCTGCGGCTGGGCGAGTTCCTGTCCATCGGGTTCGAGCAGTTCTTCCTCCAGCGCCAGTCGGTGGGCCCCGAGACCGGCGAGGTGCTGGAGACGTTCGTCTACTACACCGGCTTCGCGAGCGGCGACTTCGGCTACGCCGCGGCGGTCGGGCTGTTCAAGGGCGTGATCGGCGTGGTGCTCATCTACACGGCCAACAAGGTGGCGCACCGGCTGGGCGAGCAAGGGGTGTACAAGGAATGAGCAGAGCACTCGCGCCGGCCTGGATGGGCCGTCCCTCCCCCGCTGTGCGGGTGGCGAAGGCCGTGGCGTTGACCGTGGTGGTCGCGCTGGTGGTCTTCCCGCTGTGGACGGTCCTGGCGACCAGCCTGGCCAGTCCGCAGGACGTCATCGCCAACGGCGGCTGGGTGGTCTGGCCGGACGAGTTCTCGTTCGACGCGTACTCCGAGATCCTCCAAGGCGGGATCATCACCCGTGCGCTGCTGGTCAGCGCGGGTGTCACGATCGTCGGCACGGCGTTGAGCCTGGTGTGCACGATCGGTCTGGCGTACACGTTGAGCAGGCCGAAGGTGTACGGCGGCAAGCCCATGCTGCTGCTCGTGTTGTTCACGTTCCTGTTCCCGCCGGGGATGGTGCCGCTGTTCCTGGTGGTGCAGGGCTCCGGGCTGTTCGACTCCTACGCCGCGCTGGTCCTGCCATTCCTGATCAACGTGTTCAACCTGGTCGTGATGCGCGGCTTCTTCCAGTCGATCCCGCCGGAGCTGATCGACGCCGCCCGGATCGACGGCGCGGGCGAGCTGGGCATCCTGCGCCAGGTCGTGCTGCCGCTGTCCAAAGCGGTCATCGCGGTGATCGGCCTGTTCTACGCGGTCGCCTACTGGAACCGCTTCTTCGAGGCGATCATCTACTTCAACGACCAGACCAAGTGGCCGATCGGCACCGTCCTGCGCCAGTACGTCACCGGCGGCGCCTCGCTCGCCGAGACCTCGGGGGAACTGGCCACCGCCTCGCCCCAGTCGGTGCAGATGGCCGTGGTCATGCTGGCGACGCTGCCCATCGTGTGCGTGTACCCCTTCGTGCAGCGCTACTTCGTCAAGGGTGTCGTCACCGGGGCCGTGAAGGCCTGAACCCCTTCCACCGCAACCACTCCTTTCGGCGTCACGCCGGGAGAGGAACCTCGACATGGACCACCGCATCGACCGCCGTTCCCTGCTGCGGCTCGCGGGACTCGGCGCCCTCGGCCTGGCCGCACCGTCCCTGTTCACGGCATGTGGTTCGGGCTCGTCGGGTGGCGGCGTCTCCAACGCGGGCAAGGACTTGGCCCCGTGGCCGACGTACGTGCCGTTCGCCGGCCCGACCCCGGACGCCCCCGGCGACGACTCCGGCGTGCAGCCGCTGTTCCTGACCTACCCGGAGAAGGTCGTGCGGTCGGTGCACAACCCGGTCGGTGACGGCTCCGACGTCACGGTGATGGTCGTGTCCTACGGCGCGCCGCCCAAGCCGGTCGCCGAGAACCGGTACTGGCAGGCGGTCAACCAGGCGCTCGGCGTCAACCTGAAGGTCATCGTCGTGCCCGATCCCGAGTACGGGCAGAAGATGGCCACCCTGATGGCCTCCGGCGGCGACCTGCCGGACGTGATCATGTTCTCGAACCTGGCGCTGCCGCACGCGGCCGAGTTCGTCCAGGCCCGGTGCGCCGACCTGTCGGAGTTCGTCGGCGGTGACGCGGTCAGGGAGTTCCCGAACCTGGCCAACATCCCCACCTACGCCTGGAAGGGCATGGGCCGCATCGGCGGCCGGATCCACGGCATCCCGCTGGAACGCCCCATGCCCGCCAACAGCCTGTTCGTCAACCGGTCGGCGATGGACGCGGCGGGCATCCCGAAGGACTGGACGACCGAGCAGTACCTCGACGCGATGAAGCAGCTCACCGGCGACCGCAAGTGGGGCGTCGGCTGGTTCAAGACCCTCTTCGGCGGGCTGGGCGGCATCACCTACCACGCCGGGTCCCTCGGCGCGCCCAACACGTGGTCGGAGGGCGGCGGCGCGTTCACGTCCACCCTGACCACGCCGCAGTTCGAGCAGGCCCTGGAGGTCATGCGCAAGCTGGTCGAGGCGGGCGCGCACTACCCCGACAGCCTCACCACCAGCTCCACCGACATGCAGAGCTACTTCCACAACGGCACGGTCGCCTCGATGAACGACGGCTTCGGCTCGGTCAGCCTGGCGACGATGAAGAAGATCAACGGCCGGTTCGCCCTCGACCTCGGCCGCCCGTACGGGCCGCAGGCCACCCCGTGGCAGGGTTCGGGCACCTTCGGCTACGTCACGTTCAAGAAGGCCGAACCCGCCCGGATCAAGCTGCTGCTGCGCATCTGCGACTACCTCAGCGCCCCGTTCGGCACCACCGAGTACGAACTGGCCAACTACGGCGTCGAAGGCGAGCACTTCACCAAGGACGCCGACGGCATCAAGACCACCGACCTGTACAACCAGGAGAACAACTCCCTGCTGCCGACCAAGTACCTCGGCACCGCGCCCGCCGTGCTCTACCTGCCCGGCCACCCGGACACAGCCAAGGCCGTGCACGACTGGCAGAAGGCCACCCTGCCCCGCAGCGTGCGCAACCCCGCCACCGGCCTGCGCTCCGCCACCGAGGCGAGCAAGGGCGCACAGCTCTCGCAGATCATCGGTGACGGGATCGCGGCGATCACGTTCGGCCGCAAGCCGCTGTCGGCCTGGAAGGACGTCGTCACCCAGTGGCAGCAGGCCGGCGGCGACCAGGTCGCCGAGGAACTGGCCAAGGAGCACGCGGCGAACCAGTGAGCCGGGGCGTTTCAGGGGCGCTGCCGCCCCTGAAACGCCCATTCGCACGTCGGCACACCGTCCAGTCGGACCGTCGCCACCCGCGCATCCGGCAGTTCCAGGACGACCACGTCGTCCTGGACCCGGACGCCGACCGCGGGCGGCTCGTCCATCACGCCGAGCTGCACGAGGCTGACGTAGATCGCGGTTCCCCCGCTGTGCTCGTCGGCGATCACGTACGGCGTGGCCGAACAGGGGCCGAAAGCATTGGTGCCCTCGGCCTTCAGCACCCCCGCACCGGTGTAGCCGTGCAGGGCCCGCACGGCGCTGGTCAGCCCGTCCGGACGCCGTGCCAGCGCCACGCCGTCGCCTTCACGCAGCTCGAGTGGAGCAGGTCCGGCGATAGCGTGGCCGCCGTCCTGCACCCGGTGCCCCGCCGGTGCGTTGACCTGGTGGATCCTGATCTCCGCCGCGCCGTGCACGACCGAGGCGGTGAGCACGTGCACGGCGCCGTCCCGGTAGGCCGAGGCGGCGAAGCGGTCCGCCACGGTCAGCGGCTCGATGCGCCGGCGCGCGGAGGCCGTGCCGTCGGGGGCGACGACGGCGAGGTGGTTGTCCACCCCCGACGCCGCTCCGCCGAATTCCGGTCCGGTGTGACTGGTGTAGGCGAACTTGAGGTAGTGCGGGTCCGGCACGCCGTCCGGGGGCGGGACGCGGTCGCGGTCGCTGCCGTGGTTGACCAGTCGCACCACGCCGTCCGAGCGGGTGGCGTGCAGCAGCCAGCCGGGTGCGGGCAGCGACACCACCTGGTCCGCCACGTCCACCGGCGCCGGTTCCTCCTGGTCGGCCCACACCGGGTCGTCGGGCGGCACCAGCAGGCCCAGAAACGCTTTGCTGGCCCAGTACGGCGACGCCGGGCCTGAGTAGTCCTGGACGGTCGGCAGGAACGGCTGGTACCAGCCCAGGGTGAGCAGCCCCCGTTCATCGGGCACGCCGTGCTCGGCGAAGTGGCGCAGCACGCCACTGGCGAGGCGCCGGGTCCGGCCCGGCGGCAGGGGTGACGCGCCCGTCAGCGCGCCCAGCCACAACGGCGCCACCGTCGCGAACCGGTAGGTCAGGGACCGCCCCTGGTGCACCGGTGCGCCATCGGCGGCGAAGAAGTGCTGGTACTGCTCCAGGAACCGGCGCAGTCGCGACGCGTACAGCTCCTGGCGGACGGTGTCGCCGGCCATCCGCGCCCACAGCGCCGGGTACAGGTGCATCGCCCAGCCGCAGTAGTAGTCGAAGTTCTTGCCCTTGCCGTCGGAGTACCAGCCGTCACCGACGTACCAGTCCTCGATCCGCGCCAGCCCGCCGGCGATCTCGTCCGGCTCGTGCGGCCCGCCCACCTGCGCCAGGAACTGCTCCACGACGACCCGGAACAGCACCCAGTTGTTGTCCGGCGTCCGCCGACCGACGAACCCGGCCAGCCACGCCACCACCCGCTCGCGCTCGCCCGGTGCCAGGCGGTCGAACAGCCACGGTCGCGTCTCGTGCAGGGCCAGCGCCACCGAGGCCGCCTCCACGAGCTGCTGGGACATGTCGGCCAGGGCGGGCCACGCGAACGGGTGCGCCGGATCGGTCCCGGCGACCAGGCCCGCGGCGTAGCGCTCCAGGAGCGCGGGCGGCACATCGCCGCCCGCGCCCGCGATCCGGAACGCGGCGAGCAGGAACGTCCGGGCGAAGCCCTCCAGCCCGTCGCTGCGCTCCCCCGCCCGGCTCGGCCTGCCGGGCAGCCGGTACTGGGCGAAGCCGGCCGTCGCGTACGGCTCCACGGACGCCAGCAGGTGGTCCGCGGCCGCCTCCCAGTGCGCCCGGGTCCAGCCGGTGTGCGGGGACCGTCGTGGATCGGGCGGCGGGAACGGGAGGTGCTGCACCGTGGGGATCCTTCCGGAAGGGTCAGGAGGGGAGGTGGTCCCCCACCAGGGCCAGGCACTGGATGGCCGCCAGGCCGTACTGGGAGCTGGCGTTGGTGGAGACGAAGGTGGCCTCGTCGACCGGCTTGAGCACGGTCGGGCCCTCCACCCGCACCGACGTGAACGCGCGGTTCGCCGGGTAACCGGCGTGGCCGGTGTCGAACTCCTTCCACGCGCGTGCGGCCAAGGCGGTGTCGCCGAGCTTGGCGGCGGCGTAGGCGGTGAGCCGGGAGTGTGCCTGGCGCAGGTTGAGGCTGCCCCAGGACTGGCCCGTCTCGGCCTGCTGCTCGGCGGCGGTGCCGTTGTAGAGGCGGCAGTACTGCAGCCACGCCCTCGTGAACGCCTCGTCACCGGTCAGGTCGATCAGCTCGCTGCACACCTCGACCAGCCCGAACACCGATCCCAACGAACCGACGCTCACCGCAGGCTGCGCGGGCGCGAACGCGCCGTTGTCCAGGTCGTACAGGCCGCCGCCCTGCGCGAACCCGTTGGGCATAGCGGCGATGGTGCGCATGCCGTTGAGCAGCTTCTCGCGGGCGATCGGGTCGCCGCCGCGTTCCCACTCGGTCAGCCACGCCATCGCCAGACCGCTCCAGTCCGTGCCGGTCCCCACGGCCAGCGCGTGCGGATCCGGCTCGTACGGCCCGGTGCGGATCTTGCGCAGGGGGTCCAGCGCCAAGAACGTCTTGTCCGAGTCGACCAGCTCGCGCATGAGGTCGCCGGTGCGCTCGTCGGCGGTGAGGAAGTAGTGGAAGCGCCGGTAGCCCGCGGTGCTGATCCGCAACTGCTTGGCGCTGTCGGCCCAGTGCTGCACACCGTGGCGCGTGCCCAGGTCCTGCCACTTGCCCAGGTGGTAGACGTCGACCTCGCCGGTGTGCCGCGTCATCGCCTCCGCGAAGCGGAACGCCTCGGCCTTGCCGGTGCGCAGGTAGTGGTACCACAGCCACAGGTCCGGGGACAGCTCGGAGTTCGCCCACGCGTACCCGCCGACGTCGTAGCGCCACACGTGCCGGTCCGGGTCGTAGCTGTGCATGACGTCGCCGTAGTCCCAGAACCCGTACCAGGACCGCTGCTCCACCTGCCCCCGGTGGAAGTCGAACACGAAGTCGAGCCGGTCCTCGATGCGCGCCTTCGCCGGGGTCGAGCGGTCGACCGGCGCCCAGTCACCGAACACCCCGGCCGCGTGCAGGTGCGCCGGCGGCGCGACGACGAGCGGCGGCGTCCGGACCGCTTGGGCCAGACCCGCCACCCGGTCCGCCGCCGGTGTGGCCTCCAGCGCCCAGAACACCAGCTCGGTGGTGCGGGCGATCCCGTACGGCGTGCCGAAGCCCGGCTCGTAGTCCTCGTAGGTGATCTCCAGGCCTTCCAACTGCTCCGGGTAGGTGTCCTGGCCCATGCCGTCGTGGTAGAAGCGCAGGTCCATCGGCCCGGCGTCGGGCGACCACAGCCACACCGTCACCTCGGCGGCGTCGCCGGCCGCGCCCCGGATGTCGAGCTGGGTCGGGTGCAGCTGCCAGAAGTCGCGCATGCCGAACGCGAACCCGCCACTCGGACCGCCCACGTAGCCCAGACCTCCCGCCCGGCCCGCCGAGTCGACCGGGATCCAGCCGTGGCCGGCCTTGGTGCGCTTGCGGATCTGGAAGCCGTCGGCGGACAGCTGGCGCAACGAGTAGTCGCCCAAGGTGGGGATGAGGTGCAGCCGGGAACTGACCCGGGTGTCCCAGGTCGCGGTGGGCGGGGTGGCCTGCCCGGCCACCTGCGCCCGGCGGACCGCCGCACCGGGGTCGCGGCGCAAGCCGGTGATGCCGCGCACCGCCTCGGACAGCACGCCGTCGCCCGACCCGGCGAAGCGCACGTGCCGGTTGTGCGGCTCGTCGCGCATCGGCACCTCGAACCGGATGCCCAGGCCGCGGATGAAGTCCTTCTTCTCGTCACCGTCGTACACGAACGTGTGCACAGCCCGGATGCCGTCGCTGCCCGCGTAGAAGTACAGCCGCACGGTGAACGGCAACCACGTCCGGTTGCCGTGCCGATGCCCTCCCTCGACCCGGATCACCGCACGGACCGGGCCGGACTGCTCGACCGTCACCTTCTCCACCCGGCCCGTGAACCTCTCCGGCTTCGCCGCGCCGCCCTCATCGTCACCCGGGTCTTCCTGCCGCAGGCACACCAACCGGCCGTTGCGCGCGATCTCACGGTCACCCCGGAACAGGGCGCGCACCAGCTGATCACCCTTCTTCGGGATGACGCACCGGACGACTCCGGTCGAAACTTCCACCTCGTTGCGGCCGTCCTTGACCGTCACTGCCGTCGCCGGCGCGGCAGGCGTCCCCGCCGCGAGCACGTACTGCTCGGCGGGCGGCACGTCGGTGCCGATGGCGTGCGCGGTCCACTTCAGCGAACCGTCCGGCCAGTACGCGGTCGCCCACGTCTGCACCGGCACCTGCTGTCCCGCGGCGGTCCGCAGCGCGAACGCCTGCTCCCGGGGCACCTTGCCCTTCGGCCACGGCACACCCCACGTCGACCCGGCGGCCAGTTGCCGCGGCGTGCCGCCCTCCAGCCACTTCAGCCGGACGCCGTCCTCCGGCAGGCCGCTGACAGCGGCGCCCGTGCCGGGTTCGGCGGCGGCCTGGGCCACGGGGTGGACGAAGGACCCGGCCGCACCGACCGCGGCCGCACCGAGCAGGAGATTTCGTCGCGAGATCATCGACATGCGGACTCCACGAGAGATGAGCGTTGCACCGGTGGAACGACACGCTGTTGAACCGCTTACAGCGGTATCATCGCAGCATTACCTGCGGTTCCTGTCAACGTCATCCGCTCACGTCGGAATGCGTTTACGGCCCCAGCGGCACCGGAGGACCGATCGCGGTGACACCTGGCGCGCACTGCTCCACCTGCGGTGATTTGACAGCAGGACGGTCAGCCGGAAACATCTCGTGTAAGCGGTTTACCACCGGGTTTCGAGGGGGCGGGATGGTCCGGCGCGCGGCGTCCGACAGCGGGGCACCACGCCCCACGACGATCCGGGACGTGGCCGCACACGCGGGCGTCTCCGTCGCCACGGTGTCCCGGATCCTGTCCGGCACCTACCCCAGCGCCCCCGCCACCCGCACCAGGGTCTTGAAGGCCGTGCGCGAGTTGGACTACGTGGCCAACGCCAACGCGCGCGGCCTCGCCGGTGCGAGCAGCCGCAGCGTCGGCATCATCGTCAACTCCGTCGTCTCACCGCACTACGCCCACGTCGCGCAGGGGGTGCAGACGCAGGCCGCCATCGACGGCAAGCTGTGCATCGTCGGCACCACCGGCGGCGACCCGGAGCGCGAACTGGCCACGGTCCAGCTCATGCGCCAGGAGCACGCCGAGTGCGTCATCCTCGTCGGCAACATCGTGGCCGACCAGGCCTACCGCGAGCGCATGGTCGACTACGCCCGCGCGTTGACCCTGGCGGGCTCCCAACTCGTCCTCTGCGGCCGCCCGACCCTCGGCCCCGATGTGCCCGCCCTGGTCGTCGAGTACGACAACACCGGCGGCGCCCACGCCATCACCAGCCACCTGCTCTCAGCAGGCCACCGCCGCATCCTGTTCCTCGGCCGCCGCGACGACTACAGCACGCAGGGCAGCCGCATCGCCGGCTACCGCAAGGCCCTGGCCGACCACCGCGTCCCCCACGACCCCGCCCTGGAAGTCGTGGGCAGCATGGAACGCCGCGAGGGCCACCGGATGATCACCGAACGGCTCGCCGCCGGACCACCCGACTTCACCGCCGTCTTCGCCTGCAACGACCTCATCGCCGCCGGCGCACGCCAGGCGTTGCGCGAACACGGCCTGCGGGTCCCCGACGACATCTCACTGGTGGGCTTCGACGACCTGCCACCGTCCGCCGACATCGACCTGACCACCGTCCACGTGCCCCACGAGGAACTGGGCCGCACCGCCGTGCGCATGGCCCTCGAACGCGTCCGGAACAAGTCCCAGACGGCCGAGCACGTCATGCTGGGCACCCACATCGTCATCCGCGACTCCGTCCGCCCCCTCATCCACACCGATCCCCCGGTTCGCTAGAACCTCTCCTCAAGCCGAGTGGGCAGTGTGGCGGAGTCGCTCACCGCACGCCGAGGTCGTCGACTACCGCCAGGCGATGTCGGACGGCGAGCAGAAGAGTTCCTGCCGTCTGCGCCCTCGCCGACGTGGTGGTTCATGCCGCCGAACCCGAGGATCGTCTGCTGCACGACCGACGGTTCGACGACCACACCCGTCTGCGCGGAAGCAGTCGGAACCCAGCGGTTAAAACGTTTACTCTCCGACACAGCTTAGAGGATCGCCTGCGCCTGTCAACAGCCTGACTCTCGCCGGGACCCCTTTGGACGCCTCGTGCCTGCGTCCTCGACCTCCAACAGCGTCGGAGTAAACGTTCTTACCGGGCCTCGGAACCACCTCCAGGGACCCTGTGGACCGAGCGGCGACCAACGTGCACCGGCGGACCCACCGCACCTTCCATCGAACATTCGACAGATAGCGCCGTTCGCCAGATCCAGACTCGACCGAACAGACGATGGCCTGGGAACGTTCACAGCGATTGTCACTCCGATTGTCGAGTAATACCAACGAAGAGGCCGTGTTTACATCCGCGAGGCGGCCAATTACTGTGCACGTTCACAGGAGCTCCACCCGACTCCTTCCGCCGTGGGAACCGAACAGCCGAACTCGCCCAGTACCCCTGCGGCACAGGCACCAACCAACAGTAGTCCCGCACGGCCGCCTGACGGTCGCCCCGACGTGACCGCGGAGCGCCGCACGGCCTCGTGCCCCGGTGCCGAGTTCCCGCTCGGCACCGGGACGTGTGGTGAACAACAGCCACCCGGCGTGCCGTGCGCTGAAGTCGGTTGGCGAGACGAACCGCGGCCGGGCAGGATCGAGGTCTCGAAGTAGCCGTACCACCTTGATCCCCAGCGTGCCGCGGAAGGCGTTCATCGCCTCGGTCGGCACCGGTTCCCGCCGCGCCCCTGGCCGACCGCTGACACGTTGTCCCGGACCAACGCCCGAGGCATCCGATCCAGCCGGCGAGGATCGGTTCCCAGCCCTCCTCGAACAGCTCGGCCAGCCTCACCGAGCGCTGGTCAGCGCAGCGCCACCCCGTCGCCCAACGCGAGCAGCGTCAGCTCGTCCCTGCTCGGCAGTCCTTCCCAGTCACCGATGGCCATCACCGCGAACGCGCCGACCACGTTGCCCCGGGCCAGGCGCTCCTCGGGCTCCAGGTCGTCGAGCAGTCCGGACAAGTACCCGGCGGTGAACGCATCACCGGCGCCGATGGTGTCGACGGCGGTGACGCGGTGCGCGGGCGCGGTCCAGTGCCCGTCGTCGGTGCGCACCGAGGCGCCGTCCGCGCCGTGCTTGGTCACCACTTCGGCGACGCCGGCCGCCATCAGCTGTTCGGGCCCGCCGACGAGGTCGAGCTCGTCCGGCGAGCCGATCACCACATCGGCCCTGCGGGCCAAGGGCGAGAGCACGTCGGCGGCGCGGTCCGCCGACCACAGCTTGGCACGGAAGTTGACGTCGAACGACACGGTCCACCGCTGTTCACGGGCGTGGGCCAGGACGGCGTGCACGGCGTCGAGCGCGGTGGTGCTCAGGGCCGGGGTGATGCCGGTGAGGTGCAGCAGGCGTGCATCGCAGTCAGCACCCGCCGCCACGTCGTTGCGGTCCAGGCGCGACCCGGCGGACCCGGCGCGGTGGTAGACGACGCGGGTGACATCGGGAGTGCGTTGCTCGAACAGGATCAGGCCGGTGGGCGCGTCCGGGTCGCGGACGACGGCCGCGGTGTCCACGCCCTCGGCGCGCAGGGTCCGCAGGACCAGTTCGCCGGGTTCGTCGGCGCCGACCCGGCCGACCCAGCGCGCCGCGTGGCCGAGGCGGGACAGTCCGATCGCGACGGTCGCCTCGGCGCCGGCCACCGAGGTGCGGGCGTCGGCGCCGAGCCGCCAGGTGCCGCGTGCGCGCAAGGACATCATGGTCTCACCGACGAGCACCACGTCGGTCATGACACCGCCCGGAGGAAGCGGGTGGCGCGGTCGGCCAGCGCGGACAGGTCGCCCCCGTCTGGGGCGTCGCCCACCAGCGGGCTGCCGACGCCGACGGCGAGCGCGCCGGCGGCGAGGTAGCGGGCGACGTCGGCCGCGCCGACGCCGCCGACCGGCACGAACGGCACGCCGGGGAACGGGCCGCGCAGGGCGGTGAGGTAGTCGGGTCCGTGGGTCGAGGCGGGGAAGAGCTTCACGGCGGCGGCTCCGGCGCTGACGGCGGCGTGCACCTCGGTCGGTGTGAGCGCGCCGGCCAGCACGGGCAGGCCCAGTTCGACCGACGCGGTGACCCCCTCTCCCAGGGCGGGGGTGACGGTGAACGTGGCACCGGCGTCGCGGGCTCGGCGGGCGTCGTCGGCGGTCAGGACGGTGCCCGCGCCGATCCACGGTCCCGACCCGGACAGTCGTTCGAGGACGGTGAACGCGTCGCGGCTGGTGAGCGACACCTCCAGCATGGCCACGCCGTGGTCGAGCAGGGTCTTGGCGGTGTCGACGCACGCGTCGGGGTCGTTGCCGCGGATGATGGCGAGCAGTCGGTGCTCGGCCAGGGCGCCGGTGATGCTCAAGGTCGTCCTCCCCATCGGTGTCACCACTCCGCGAACGAGCCGTCGTCGTGCCGCCACAGCGGTGGTCGCCACCGGTGGCCGACGGCGTCGGCGCGCCGCACCTCGTCCTCGTCCACTTCGATGCCCAGCCCGGGGGCCTCCCACCGGCGGATGGCACCCTCGGGGAAGGCGAACGGCGTGCGGTCCACCACGTAGTCGAGCAGCTCGGCGCCTTGGTGGTAGTGGATGCCGACGCTCTGCTCCTGGATGAGGAAGTTGGGCGTGGCGAAGGCGACCTGGAGGCTCGCGGCCAGGGCGATCGGTCCGAGCGGGCAGTGCGGTGCCAGCAGCGCGTCGTGCGCCTCGGCCAGCGAGGCGATGCGGCGCACCTCGGAGATGCCGCCGGCGTGGGAGGGGTCGGGTTGGGCGACGGCGATCCCGGCGCGCAGGGCGGGCAGGAAGTCCGTGCGCGAGTAGAGGCGTTCGCCGCAGGCGATGGGCACGGGGCTGGCGTTCACGATCTCGGCGAGCCGGTCGCCGTGCTCGGGCAGGACGGGCTCCTCCACGAACAGCGGGTGCAGGGGTGCCAGTTCGGGCAGCACGCGACGGGCGGCGGCGGTGCTGAAGCGGCCGTGGAAGTCCACGGCGACGTCACGGGTGTCGCCGATGACCTCGCGGACGGCGGCCAGCCGGTCGACGACCTCGGCGATCTCGGCGCGGTTGGGCAGCCGCCCGATCCGGCCACTGGCGTTCATCTTCACCGCGGTGAGCCCGGCTTCGACCTGTGCCGCGGCGGCGTCGGCGACCTCGGTGGGCTCGTCCCCGCCGATCCAGCCGTAGACGCGGACCTGGTCGCGGACCGCGCCGCCGAGCAGTTGGTGCACGGGCACGCCCAGCGACTTGCCGAGGATGTCCCACAGCGCCTGGTCGACACCGGCGACGGCACTGGAGAGCACCGGTCCGCCCCGGTAGAAGGCGGACTTGGTCATCAGCTGCCACAGGTCCTCGATGCGGCGCGGGTCCGCGCCCAGCAGCAGGTCGGACAGTTCACCGATCGCGGCGCGCACCGTCTCGGCACGGCCCTCGACGACGGGTTCCCCCCACCCGACGACGCCCTCGTCGGTGGCGATGCGGCAGAACAGCCAGCGGGGTGGGACCAGGAAGGTCTCGACGGCGGTGATCTTCACGCGGTGCGCTTCTCTCGGGTCGGGACCGGTCAGGACGAGGTCTTGTAGACGCTCCAGCCGCCGTCGACCGGCACGCTGGCGCCGGTGACGAAGGAGGCGTCGTCGCCGACCAGGAAAGCGATGACGGCGGCGACCTCCTCGGGTCGGCCGAGGCGGCGCACGACGGTCTGCTCCGCGCTGGCGCGGCGGTCGTCCTCGCCGATGTCGTCCCAGGCCGCGGTGAGCACGGGACCGGGCAGCACGGCGTTGACCCGCACCTCGGTGCCGTACTCGGCGGCGAGTTGACGGGTCAGGCCGGTGAGCCCCGCTTTGGCGGAGGCGTAGGCGGCGCGGCCGGGCAGGCCGATCAGGGCGTGCACCGAGGAGGTCAGCACCACCGCCCCGCGCCCGTCGCGCCGCAGGTCGGGCAGGCACTCCCGGACGCCGAGGAACGCGCCGGTGAGGTTGACCGCGAGCTGCCGCTCCCACGACGCCGTGGTGGTCTCGTGCGCGGGCCGCACGTCGACGGTGTAGGCGTTGTTGACCAGCACGTCGACCGGCCCCAACCGCTCGCGGCACGTCCGGACCGCGTCGGCCCAGTCCGTCTCGGAACCGACGTCGCAGTGCAGCGCGATCACCGATCCGCCGGCGGAGGCGATGGCCGACGCCACGGCCTGCGCCTCGGGGGACACGTCCAGTAGCGCGACGGCCGCGCCGTCGCGGGCCAGGCGGTGCGCGGTGGCCTCCCCGATGCCCCGGGCGGCGCCGGTGACCACGGCGACGCGCCCGGCGAGCGGCCCGGTCACCGGCGTTCCGCGGGCGCGGCCATGGTGTCGATGTCCTCCAGTGCCTTGGCCAGCAGGTCGAGCATCGCCAGCTCGGCGCGCGGGGCGTCTCCGTCGCGCACGGCGTCGAGGACCGCTCGGTGGCTGGGCACGGGGTCGTCAACGTCGGTGTGGGCGTGCACCAGGCGGTCGCGGGCGCGCAGGCCGGGTTCCAGGAGCAGGTCCATGCGCGCGAACAGCTCGTTGCCGGTCGCGACCAGGAGCGCACGGTGAAAGGCGGCGTCGGCTTCCGCGGCGGCCGCCGCGTCGTCACCGGCCGCGGCCATGGCGTCCAAAGCGGCGTCGAGCGACGTCAGGTCGGTGTCCGTGCGGCGCAGGGCGGCGCGGTGCGCCACGGCGGGTTCGATGACGGACCGCAGGTCGGCCAGGTCGCGCAGGACGCGTTCGGCGTCACCGCCGTCGATGCGCCAGTCGATCACGTCGGCGTCCAGGAGGTTCCACGCCGAGCGGGGCCGCACGAAGGTGCCGCGCTTCTGCCTCGCGTCGACCAGGCCCTTGCCGGTCAGCACCTTCAGCGCCTCGCGCAGCACGGTGAGGCTGACGTCCAGCTCCTCCCCCAGCGCCCGGAGGTCGAGGACGTCACCGGGCGCGTAACGGCCCCCGACGATGCGCGAACCGATGTCCTGCATGACCTGGTAGTGCACCCCGCGGCCGGTGTAGCGGGCCATGTTGCTCCTCCCCAGCGGTGATTGGCGACAGCCTACCAAATCGTCATTATTTATGAATACTTCTTGACAGTCGGGTGACGGCTGCTCACGATGAACCCGCCCGCTGACACAGGAGTCCAGGAGCACCGCATGCTCTCGCTGCACGCGCACGACCCCGGCCCGGCTCGGGCGGGGCACCTGCCGATGGGCTCCGCCCCCGGCGACGCGAGGCCGGTCCGGGTGGACAGCCGGGCGTTGAGCCGGAACGGGCGACCGTGGCTGCCCGTGATGGGTGAATTCCACTTCAGCCGCTTCCCCGAGTCGCTGTGGCGGCGTGAGTTGTCACTGATGAAGGCGGGCGGCATCGACGTGGTCGCCACCTACCTGTTCTGGAACCACCACGAGGAGGTCCGCGGGCAGCGCCGCTTCGACGGCAACCGCGACGTGCGCCGCTTCGTGCAGCTGTGCGCCGAACTCGACCTGGCCGTGTCCGCGCGCATCGGTCCCTGGTCGCACGGCGAGTGCCGCAACGGAGGCTTCCCGGACTGGTTGTCCGAGGTGGACTGCACGCCGCGCACCGACGACCCGGCGTACCTGACCCTGGTGCGGCCCTACTACACCGCCATCGCCGAACAGCTGGCCGGGCTGTGGTGGGGAGACGGCGGCCCGGTCGTCGCGGTTCAGGTGGAGAACGAGCTGTACGACCAGCCCGACCACCTGGCCACCCTCCGCGCCCTGGCCGAGGAGGTGGGCATCAGCGCTCCTCTGTGGACCGCGACCGGGTGGGGCGCCGCGCAGCTGCCGCCGGACCTGTTGCTCCCCCTCTACGGCGGCTACCCCGAGGCGTTCTGGGAGGACGCCTCCGACGGGTGGGCGCGCGAGGTGCGCCGCCACTACTTCGCCACCTTGATCCGCGACGACCACGCGATCGGCGCCGACCTGCGCACGACCGCCCCCAAGGGCAGCGGGCCCGACGACACGCGCTACCCGTACGCGACGTGCGAGCTGGGCGGGGGCATGGCCATCGCCTATCACCGCCGCCCGCTGGTCCCGGCGGCCGACGTGTCCGCGCTCGCCCTGGCCAAGCTGGCGAGCGGGTCGGCGTGGCAGGGCTACTACCTCTACCACGGCTGTTCCCAGCGGCTGGACCTCGCGACCCGCAACCAGGAATCGCACGCCACCGGCTACCCCAACGACCTGCCGGTGGTGAACTACGACTTCCAGGCGCCGCTGGGCGAGTACGGGCAGGTCCGCCCGTCGTTCGCCGCGCTGCGGCTCCAGCACCTGTTCCTCCGCGACTGCGGCGCCGACCTCGCCCCGGCCGGACCGCACCTGCCCGACGAGCAGCCGCCGCACCTGGACGACCGGGGCACGTTGCGCTGGTCGGTGCGCTGGAGCGGCGGCCCGGCCTTCCTGTTCGTGAACAACCACCAGCCGCACGAGCCGCTGCCCGACCACCACGACGTGCGCTTCGAGGTGGTGCTCGGTGACCGCACCGTGCAGCTGCCCGCCCAGGGCGTGACGATCCGCTCCGGCGCGCACTTCGCGTGGCCGATCGCCTACCGCGTCGGCGAGGTGGAACTGGCCTGGGCGAGCGCCACACCGGTGGCGCGCCCGGACTGGGACGGCGTGCCGACAGCCGTGTTCGTCGCCACCGCCGGTGTCAGCCCGCAGTTCGCCTTCCCCGCCGGCACTCAGGTGTCCGGTGCTCCGATCGACGAGTCGGGCGTGGTCACCGTCGCCCGCACCGGTGTCGACGCCGTGCTCACCGCCACCACACCGGACGGCGCGAGCGCACGGCTGCTGGTGCTCGACGAGGCCAGCGGCCTGCGCTTGCAGCGCCTGGACGTGGCCGGCGTCGACACCCTCGTGCTGTGCGACGAGGCCCTGGTGGCCGACGGCGACGCGCTGTGGGCGGAGACGACGGCCGACCACCTCGACGTGTCGTTCCTCCCCGCTCCCGGGCGGGTCGTCGGTGAGCCTCACGGCGCGTTCACCCGCATCCGCCTCGAAGCGGGCGGCACGGAGCACGAACCGGCCCTGGAGGTGGTGCGCGCCGACGCGCAGTCCCCACCCGCCAGGACAGGTGGTCCCCAGCGCAGGGGCTCGGCGCCGCTGGACGAGGACTTCGGGCACGCCGCGGTGTTCCACCTCGACGTGCCGGCCGAAGCTCTGCGCGGTGACGACGAGGTCCTGCTGGCGGTCGGCTTCACCGGCGACGTGGCACGCGCGTACGTCGGCGGCCGGCTCGTGGCCGACCACTTCTGGTACGGCCCGCCGTGGGAGATCGGTCTGCGCCGGTTCGCCGACGAGGTGGCGGAGCACGGGATCGAGATCAGGGTCCTGCCGCGACCACCGGAAGCCGCGGTGTACGTCGATCCGTCGGTGCGCGCGCAGTACAAGGCCGCGCTGGACACCGCCTCGGTCGACTCGGTCCGGCTGGTGCGCCGCACGCGGGTGGAGCTGTGGTGAGCGCGCCGAGGAACCCGTTCACCAGGCGCTCCCTGCTGCGCGGCGCGCTGGGCGCCGCAACGGCGGGCGCGCTGGCCGCGTGCGGGTCGCATTCGACCGCCCCGATCACCTCCGGCGGGGTGGACCTGCGGATCTGGACTCACGACCCCGGCTACGTCACCACCTTCACCAAGGCCGCCGCCGACCCCGCCCTCACCGGCGGATCGAAGTTCGCCTTCCGGCCGCGGACCACCTCGGTCGCGCCGGGCGACATCGTCACGCGGATGATCGCCCAAGCCGTGGCCGACGGCAACACGCCGGACCTGGCAGGCCTGGTCATCGACCAGTTCCCCAGGGTCATGGGTTCGGTCATCGCGGAGAACCTGTTCGTCGACCTGACCGACACCGTCGCGCCCCTCGGCGACGACCTGCTCAAACTCGCACCCTACGCAGTGGGCGGCAAGCCCTACGGCCTGGACTCGGACAACTCGATCACCGTCCTGTACTACCGGCAGGACGTCTTCGCCGAGCACGGCGTCCCCGAGGACGTGTCGACGTGGGAGGAACTGGCCGAGCACGGCGAGCGCCTGGCCCGGGACGAGCAGATCAGCCTCGGCATGGTGTCGGTCGGCGACAACGGCGCGATCGTCAACGGCTACACCCAGATGCTGCTGCAACGCGGCGGCCGTGCTGCCGCTGCTGCGCCCGGCGCTGGGCGCGCTGGGCGTGTGGTCGTTCCTCAACAGCTACAACAGCCTGCTGTGGCCGCTCATCGTCATCAGTGAACCGGAGGACTACACGTTGCCCATGGGGATCCAGGCGCTGTTCGGCGCCACCGGGCGGCAGTACGACCTGGTGCTCGCCGGGTCCGTGCTGGCCGCCGTGCCGAGCCTGCTGGTGTTCTTCCTGCTGCGCAAGCAACTGCTGGAAGGTCTCACCGCGGGGGCGGTGAAGGCATGACCCCGGACAAGCTGGCCATCACGCTGTGGGACTTCACCTGGTACACCCGCACCGGTCCGGGCGAGCCGTTCGAGGACCTGGACACCTCCTTCGCCGAGGCGGTGGAGCGCGGCTACAACACCGTGCGGATCTGCGCCATGCCCCTGCTGCTGTTCGGCTCGGGGGTGGACACCACGCGATTGCGGCTGGGCCCGTTGGGCGGCGGGTACGGATCGCGGGTGCGTTGGTACGACGTGGGCGCGGAGACCGTCATCAACGCCCGTGCCCACCTGCTGGCGCTGTTCCGGGCGGCGCGGCGGCACGACTGCCACGTCATCCTGTCCAGCTGGGAGTACCAGCAGAGCCCGTCGTTCGCGCTGGACCGCGCCTGGTTCGACGCGGTGATGGCGATCGACCCCGAGGACCGCGCCGTGGCGCTGGCGGACGCGCTGGCCGACCTGGTGGACTTCCTCGCGTCGCACGGCCTGGACGACCGCGTGGCGTTCACCGAACTGCACAACGAGGTCCAGGCCGGACACCTCGCCGACGGGCTCGACGGCGACCCCGTGGTCGCGCTGCGACCTCGATTGGAACGCGGGATCGCGCGGTTCAAGCAGCGCCACCCCGCCCGGCTCGTCACCGTGAACTACGCGCGGGTCCCGGTCGGCTCGATGCGCGGCATCCCCCGCGACGTGGACGTCGCGGTGTTCCTCCCCTACGTCTACGGCGTACTGGACGAACTGCTCGACGAGTTCGCCCTGCGCGACCCGTCCCGCCCGTTCCCGCAGGATCGCGCGCACCGGGAACTGCTGCGCCCCGGCGCTCCCGACTTCGACGACTGGCTACCGCCACCGGACCAGCGGTGGCGACTGGAGGCGACGATCGTCGGACGGCGCGAGGTGTACGTGCACGACTGGTGCGACCCGGCCAAGTGGGACGCCTGGCTCTACGACCGCTACGCCACCCACCGCACCGCCATGCACCAGCAGCTCACCACCTGGATCGACGCCGCCGCCGACTGGGCCGCCGAAACCCGCGTCCCCCTGGTCTTCGGCGAGGGTTGGATCGGCTACACCCCGCTGCACGGCACCTTCGAGGAAGGACCTGTCGGCGCGGCCTTCTGCCGCACCGCCGCCACCGAAGCCGCACGCGTCGGGGTGTGGGGCTCGGTCGTGTGCTCCAACGCCGCCCCGCACCACCCCATGTGGCAGGACATCACGCTCCAGCGCGAGTGCAACGCCCTGCTCAGCGACTGACTCACCGCTCCGAACCTAGAGATACGCAACTATCCGATGCTGCGCACACACCACCGCGCTGACCCCGCGTCGATCGCGCTCTCAGCGCCCAACAGCTGACCCGGGTCGTCGACGACTCGTGAACCCGCCCGTGCCTCTGGCGGTGCGGCTCGTCGGCCTCACGTCGCACACGAATCACAACGGTGTGGGCCGATCGCCCGATCCCGGCCCGCCCAACCTTTCACGAGCGCTCGGGACCAGAGCACGATCCAACTCTCGCCACTGCCGTTGTCGAACTGACGACCGCAATCGTCGCAGATGAGCAGAAGTGCGACGACGGGGTCACCCTCAAGGGGAATGGCGGTCACGATACCGGCGGTCGACTTCCTCATCGGGGATGACAGTGGGAGCGAGGTGTCGGCCGCGTCACTGCGGCCGACACCCGTTTCGCACCCTCATCGTCTCGCGGACTCCCCACCACTGTCCCCGACAAGGCCGTTGATCGACCTTGCGTTCACCTTGCGATGAGGTGCGGGAGCGGTGGGCGGCCACACCCCGGGACAACCGGCCGGTTCACTTCGCGATCGCAAGGTTGTCGTCAGGTGCCGAGTCCGAGCGGAGTGCGAGCATCGTCGGGTGGAGGTCGGTGACGGCGCGGTGGTCCTGGTGATCCGGGACGACGAGTCGATCTCGTCGGTGGGAGTGGCCCGGTGGATCGAGGAGCGCCTGGAAGGCTGGCCACCGGAAGACGTCGTGCTCGTGGGCGTGGTCGCCGGGGAACTGTTCGACAACGCGGTCGCCCACGGCTTGGCTCCATACGTCCTGGAACTCGACCTCGACGAGTTCGGCGAAGCGATGATGGTGACCGTGCGCGACCGCGCATGCAGGCGAGCTTGGCCGTGGCGACCCTCGGCCGGTCTGCTGCTGGTCGACGCACTGTCCAGCCGGTGGGGAGTGCTCTCCCACGACGGCACCACCACCGTGTACGCCAAGTTGGACTTCGAGGGTTGACGCCACGACCGACGATCGTCACCAATCCGTCAGGTCAACCCGCGGGCACGGCGGCAGAGGATGGGGGAACCGGACGAGAGGACCCCGATGATCGCTGACCAGTCGGCACCCCAAGGTGACCCGGGCACGGGGATTCGCGTCCCCGCTCGCACCGCACGGACGAAGACCATGCCCGCCGACGCCGACGTGGTGTTCGACGTCATCACCGACGTGGAGCACCTGTCCGCCTGGCTGCCGCCCGGTGTCGAGATCGAGCTGTACGGACCGGGCCTGCTGCGCCTGTGGCCCTTGCGCGGCTTCCGCGACGAGCCCTGTGAGCGGCAGGTGCGCATCGACTGGGACGGCCTGCGGGTGTGCTGGGGCGAGAACACGGCGACGACCTACACCGGCAACCTGCGGGTGCTGCGCCTCGCACCAGGGCGCAGCGCCGTCTCCGTGGAACTCACGGGTCCCGCGGAGTTGCCCGTGCCGCTGCTGGACGACTGGTTGGAGCGGGCGCTCGACGCACTGGCCACCGTGGTCCGCGCGAAACAACCGACCGCGCCGTGGACGGCGGAATCCCTTGGCAACGCAGGCGTGGCCACGGCGATCACGCCGGGGTGAGGACCGGCTGCGCCATCGGGTCAACGACATGTCGACCGCGCGATGTCGGTGTCATCGCCGGTGAGCCGGCACGGACCTCGGGCGAGGTCGCGTCCACCGGACCGCGGGTTCAGCGGACGTCCGGGTCGGAGCAGCCGACCGGTTCCGCGCCCGCAGCCGCGACGGGAACGGCGACGGTCAGCTCACCGGCCTATCCACGAGGAGGAGACGCGGGACGACGACCACGACGGCATCCCGGACGTGCACCAACGCACTGTTGTCGACTGACACTTGTCAGTCGACAACACCATGATCCATGGTCGGCGCAGGGGCCCCGGTCCGGGTCGCTCGCGCGGCGGCGAGGACCGGGCCGAGGGTGAACACCAGCGTCAGGCGACGGCCGCGACCGCCGACGAGGACCTCACCGGTGCGGAACTCCGGCGGGATCGCATGATTGACCGGGCGGGTGGTCACCACGGTCACGGCACGCTCCGACGGGTCCGCGGGGAACTCGATGCGGTGCAGCCGCTTGCCCCGGGCCTGGACCACCTCGGCGCCAGCCGTGGCGACGCACGGCACGGGCCCGGCGCCCCCACCTGACCGACCCGATCACCCCGGGAGGCAGCAGCACCAGTGACACCACCAAGGCGCCGATGGTCAGCATGGACGGCAGGTAGGGGTCGTTGGCCACCCCGGGCGCGGCGATGCGCTCCGGGTCCTGCCGGTCGTGGAACACGGTGATCGGGTCTCCCACGTCGAACACCGGGCTGGTGTCGTCGAGGTTCATCCAGCGGGTCCGCTCGACACCGTCGACGGCGTAGCGCACCTCGATCGAACCGGCCGCGCCGCGAGCGTCGCCACCGCGTCCGACACGGTGTACTGGGCGGGCCGCGTCAGGTCGTCCTGGCCGCGCACGAGCACCGTGGTCCACCGCAACCGCCGCACGATCCGGATCGTGGCTTCGATCAAGTCCCCCACCCCCCGTCCGGGCACCCCGCCGTTCCGGACATCGGACGAGCACACCGGAGCACGCCTCGGTCGGCAGTGCTCCGGTGCGGCGATCGGTCCCTCGAGGAGACCGCCCCGTGGTCGGGGGTGGGTCAGGCGGGCGCGGTGACCCGGCCGGCTGTCTCGGCGTCCGCGGCCGCCTCAGCCGCAGCCTCCGCGGCCCGGTTCGCGTCGTCGGCCGCCCGAGCGGCGGCATCATCGCTGGTAGCCGCAGGCCCGGTGGCCGGGATCTTCGGCAGGGCCTCGGTGAAGGCGCGGGAGACCCCTTGCAGCGCGGAGGTCACCTCGCTGGGGATGACCCAGAACGTGTTGCCCGGTCCCTGCGCCAGCTGCGGCAGCATCTGCAGGTACTGGTAGGCCAACAGTTTCGGGTCGGGATCGTTGCGGTGCACGGCCTGGAACACCTGGTCGATGGCCCGGGACTGACCCTCGGCCTTGAGGATCTCCGCGGCCCGCTCACCCTCGGCCCGCAGCACGGCCGCCTGCTTGTCACCCTCGGCGGTCAGGATCTGCGACTGCCGCTGACCCTCGGCGGTCAGGATGGCGGCGCGCTTGTCCCGCTCGGCGCGCATCTGCTTCTCCATCGCGTCCTTGATGGTGCGCGGTGGGTCGATGGCCTTGATCTCCACCCGGTTCACGCGCAGACCCCACTTGCCGGTGGCGTCGTCGAGCACGCCGCGCAGCTGGCTGTTGATCGTGTCGCGGGAGGTCAGCGTGCGTTCCAGGTCCATCGAGCCGACCACGTTGCGCAACGTGGTGACCGTCAACTGCTCCACGGCCTGCAGGTAGCTGGCGATCTCGTAGAACGCCGCACGCGGGTCGGTGACCTGGAAGTACAGCACCGTGTCGATCTCCACCACCAGGTTGTCCTCGGTGATGACCGGCTGCGGCTGGAACGACACCACCTGCTCGCGCAGGTCGATCGCCGGGTGCACCCGGTCGATGAACGGGATCACCACGTTCAGCCCCGGTTGCAGCGTGCGCTGGAACCGGCCCAGCCGCTCCACGTTGCGGGCACGCGCCTGCGGCACGATCCGCACCGCGCTCAACACCACCAGCACCACCAGCAGCGCGATGACCACGGCGACGATCACTGAAGCTTCCACGAGCCACTCCCCGGGTAGACGAACGCGGTGCTGCCGCTGATCCGCAGGACCTCCACGGTGGCGCCCTCGGGGATCGCGAGGCTGTCGTCGAACGGGCGTGCCGTCCACTCCTCCCCCGCGATCCGCACCCGGCCGTCGTGCCGCGTCACCTCACGCAGCACGTAACCGGACTCCCCCACCAGCGCCTCCACCCCGAACCGCGCGGCTTGCGGCTTGCGCAGGTGGTCGCGGGCCAGCGGGCGGACCAGCAGCAACCCCAGGACCGAAACGACGGCGAACACCGCGAACTGCGCCGGCAACGGCAACCCGACACCGGCGGCACCGGCGGTGAGCAGCGCGGACCCACCCAGGATGCCCAGTGCGGTGGTGAGAGTGAAAACCTCGACCGTTCCCAGCAACAAGCCGAGCAACAGCCAGACCAGCCAAGCGTCCATGGAGTGCTCCGTCCCCGGCCGCCAACGCCCTCGTCGTCAGGCCCTTGACCTGCTCCAATATTCTCCCGCACCACGTGCCGGGACAACGCGGGAACCCGGCGGCCAGAACGGGCCGCTCGTTGCCGGATGTCGGCAAGGAACGTCCAACTTTTCAGGTGGCCGTCGAGGAGGTCGGCCGCCACGCCCCGCACGTCGCGGCCGGCCCGTTCGGCGACCTCCGCCATCCCGGGCACCGGCGGCCGCTCGTCTGGTCCGCACCGGGCGAGCGACTCCGGCAGCCCGGGGCGGCACCACGTCCGCGGGCACGGCCAACCGGTGGGCACGGGTGTCCAGCCCCGCGCCCAAGACCACCACCGACCGGATGCCGTCATCCAACGCCCGGGTGAACTGGTCGTCGATGTAGCGCTTGCGGCAGGCGACACCACCCCAGACATCGGGGGCGGCCCGCTCCGACGCCCTGATCAGCGCCGCCCGGACGCCCGGCCGTCGGGCCAGCCCCGCCACCCACCTCGACAAGGGCGGCAGCACCGAGATCGCTAACGGGTCGTGGACCAGGCGTTCCCCCGGCGGGCGGTGCTGCTCCACGGCCGCGATCACCATGGGCCCGACCGCCGTGCCCGCCGCCCCGCTCACCACGACCGACTCCTTCCCCACCGGCCGACCGGTCCGAGCCCGTCGAACCGGCACGATTTTCCCCATTCGCTTGCAGGTGGCCGGCGGGTAGGGCATGTTTCTCCCCGGAGCGCCGGGAAGTCTGGTCGGCACACCCACTCGCGACCGCGGTGGGCTGTTCGACGTGGGCGGAGGACTCCATGCGTCACCCGGCGAAGCGCCGTTTCGGACCGGAGCGGACCTCCTCGTGCATCCCGTTCGGGTGGACGGCGGCCTGATGGCATTCCCCGGCACGATCCCCGGTGTGACCGGCCTCGGCGCCGTATCGGCGCTGCAGCCGAGGTGGGTGCGGACAAGGGCGCTGTTGCGGTGGTCGGCGCTGGTGCTGCCGTCGACCGTGGCGGCCGTCTGCGCGGCGTTCGCGGTCCTCGCCGGGTCGTGGTGGGCGGCGCTGCCGGCGGTCGCGGCAACCTTGGTGGCCTCAGGCGGCGCGTGGTGGTTGCGCCGGAGTGGACTGACCCGGCCACCGTCCTGGCTCCCCTCGGCGTTCCTCGTCGCGGGCTGCCAGCTGCTGCTCGGCGTCATCCCCAGCCTCGGACTCGCGCTCTCCTCGACCTCCGGTGGCGGGCAGGCGCTCACCGGCGCGCTGTCCACCGCGGCGCTCGCCTGCGCGGTCGCGTCCTGCGTGCTCGCCCACCGGGCGAACCGGTCCCTGACCACGCCCGTGGTGCCGGAGCTGGGCGCCACCGGTCTCACGCTCGCGCTCGCCGTGCGGTTCGCGCTCGCCACCCCCGACCTGGCCTCGGCGCGGCTCGACGTCGAGGAGGACCGGCTCACGTGGTCGGCCCGCCTGCACCGGGGCCGGGGCGCCGGCCCGCGCGCCGAGCACGTCGTCCGCTTCACCGACCTGCGGGACGTCGTCCCCACCGCGCTGCCACCGCGATCCACCCCGCTGACCTGGCTGCGACTCCCGGACGGCACCGCGCTTTACGCGCCGCCCGGCCCTGCCGTGCTGGTGCGGACCACCTCCGGCGACTGGATGGTCCCCGTCCACGACGCGCTGTTGGTCAGGAACCTGGTGCTGACCCGAAGAGACCGCTGGGCACGGCGTGTGACCGCCCCGTAACCGGACGAACACGACGAAACACCCACCGGAACCCCGTCAAGCGGCTAACGTCCGAACCCGCTGCACCCGTGCTCGACCAGAGAGGTCACCCGTGATCGATCCCGACCCCGCCAAAGCGGCCGAAGACCTGGACAAGTGGGCCGCAGGTCTCGAACAGCGGGCCCAGCGGTACCGGGAACTGCAGCAGCGGATGGACGCCACCAACGCCAGTGCCGCTTCCCCCGACGGTTCCGTCCGGGTCACCGTGGACAGCAACGGCGTCCCCACCGACATCGCGCTGTCCGACCGCACCCGCGGCGCCGAACCGGCCGCGTTGTCCGGCCAGATCATGGCGGCCCTGCACAGCGCGCAGGCCAAGCTGCGGCAGCAGGTCCAGACACTCGTCGCGGCGACCGTGCCGGCGGACGACGAGCCCGCCCGCAACCTCGTCGCGCAGTACCAGCAGCGATTCCCCCACGAAGTCGTCGAGCCGGACACGGGGCACGAGGTGCACCAGGAGATGCGCATCGGCCGGGTCGAGGACGACGTGCCGCCACCGCCACCCCCGCCGTCGCGTCCGCCGCGGCAAGCAGCGGACGGCAACGACCCCGACGACGGCTGGGAAGACCGGTCGTTCCTGCGCTGAGAGGGCACGAACCATGGCAGACGGGTTCACCGTCGACTCCGGCGAACTGGCCACCCAGGCCGCCGCGTTGGACGGCTTCGCCGCGCGCGCGGACACGGCCACCGACGCCGGCCGGCACGTCACCAGCCTCGACGACGCCTACGGGCTGCTGTGCAGGCCGTTCGCCGACCTGCTCAAGGAACCGCAGCAACGCGGCGTGGACACCCTTCAGGCCACCGCGGAGAACATGCACGAGCTGGTGACCGGCCTCGGGGACACCGCGAAGGTCTACCGCGAGGCGGAAGAGAAGATCACGGCGGTGATGCAGGCACTGGTCAGGTCGCTGGAGGCCGTGTCGGAGGCACCGCGGGTCGGAGGAGGAAACTGATGGTCGACGTGGACGACGCCAGCACCAACCCCCTGGTCGACCAGCGGTCCGACCTGCGGAACAACTACCTGCAGGACGCCAACCCGCTGGAGAACATGGGCGCGCCCGACGCCGAACAGGGCACGGGCTTCATGACGGGCATCACCGCGTTCGAAGCGGGCTGGACCATCGCCCAGGGCATCGACCAGAACGACCTCGGCCTGATCATCTCCGGGGTGGCGGCAGCAGCGCTGGACGTGGCCAGTGCGGCCGTCGACCCGATCGCCTACGTCGCCGGGCAGCTGTTCTCCTGGATGCTCGAACACGTCGAACCGGCTCGGACCGCGCTGCACGCGGTGACCGGCAACCCGGACATGGTCAAGGGCTACGCCCAGACCTGGACCAACATCGAGCAGGAGATGCTCAAGCTCGGCGAGGAGTTCCAGCAGACCGCTCGCACCGGGGTGCCCTCCTGGACGGGTGACGCCGCCGACGGCTACCTGCGCAAGGCCGACGCGATCGCCGGCATCGCCAAGGGCGCCGCGGGCGGCGCGCACGGCATCGCGGGCATCACCATGGCCATGGCCGAGGTGGTCGGAGGCATCCGGGTGGCCATCCGCGACCTGCTCGCCACGCTGGCGGGCGCGCTGGTCAGCTGGGCGATCGAACTGGCCTGCACCCTCGGCGCCGCCGCGCCGCTGGTCGTCGCCCAGGCCACCGCCAAGATCGCCCAGGTGGTGCGCATCGTGGCCAGCCTGCTCAAGGCCTTGGGCAAGGCGCTGTCCAGCGCGCTGACCTGGCTGGTCCAGCTGCGCGACCTGTTCGACGCCTTCTGGCGTGCGCTCAACGAGCTGAAGAAGAGCCAGGCAACGGCCCCCGCCTGACCTCGGTCCCGCACACGGGAACACCGCGCCGCAGCTCCGTGCGGCGTCGACCGGCTGCGCGTCCCTGCCGGCACAACCGACTCGCTGACCATCATTGTCACCCAGTCGTCAGGTCAGGGACGCGACAGCGAGTGCATCCTGGACGAGAAGCCACAGAGTTGGAGAGTCCCTTGATCACTCAACAGGTGCAACCCGACCGATACTGCCTGGAAGCGATCAGCAGGTTGACCGCCGAGGTCCGAGGTGCGCTCCCCCGGGAGGTGGTCGCCGAGACGGTGCTCGCGGCCCGGCGGGACCTCGAGGGCCAAGTCGCGCACGAGGCCCTCGCCGAGATGCTGCACCACCTCGCCCGTCACCGGCTCGACCGGATCCGGGGCGCCGCCTGACTCCCGCTCTTGGGCGACCTCGGTCGAGCGCCGCGGAGAGGCCGCAAGGTGTGTCGCCTGCCGGAAAACGCCTAGCATGCCACTGCTCGGCTCAAGTGCACCTGACGATTACCTTGCCATCCAACGGGAACCGGACCGTTGGCTGACGATCTCCTTGCGGTACAAGGCGAATCCGTCCGAGGACGGCGACGGGTACCTAGTCTCGGGGTGACCGGACCACCGAGCGACGGAGGAGATCGACGGTGATCGACATCGACACCACGGCCGCCCGTGCCATCGACGAGCTGACCACGGCCACCGGAGTCGGACGACAGGGCGGGTTGAGGATCACGTGCCCCGACCACTCGACCGACCGCGACTTCGAGTTGTCCATCCAGCCGCACCCGGAAGTCGACGACGTGGTCGTCGTCCGTGACGACGTGCGCGTCTTCCTCGATCCCCGCGCCGCGCGGGCACTGACGGGCAAGGTGCTCGACGTGCGCCGGCGTCACGCGGGGCGCATCCACTTCGGCGTCTACCCGCAGGCTTGAGAGGGGTCCTCCCGATGTTGGACATCACCCACGCCGCCAGCGCGGTGATCGCCGGTCTGGCCGGTGACGCGGACGGCGACGACGGTGGCCTGCGGATCGGGTGGTCCGAGCGGGACGGGGTGCGGGCGATCACGCTCGCCGTCCCGGCCCGTCCCGCGGCACACGACGAGGTGCTCCTCGCGCCTTCCGGCGGTCGGGTGTTCGTCGCCCCGGACGCGGCCCGCCACCTGCGCGGCAAGCTGCTGGACGTGCGCATGGACGTGGACGGGCAGTTCCGCTTCGCGATCAACCACCGGCTCTGACCGCGGGGGTGTGGACGACGTACCTTCCAATCGGCTTGCATCCTGCCGCCGCAGCGCACGCACACGCGGCGAGCGGAGCACGTGGATCCGACAATCGAGGCATGACGCTCTCCGTGCTGCTCGTCGAGGACGACGAGCACATCAGGCAGGCGCTGGGACTCGCGCTCGACGACGAGGGCTTCACCGTCACCGACGCCGTGTCCGGCGAAGACGCCCTGGACCTCTTGCAGACGACGACGTTCGACGTGGTGCTGCTGGACCTGATGCTGCCCGGAGTCGACGGCTTGGAGGTCTGCCGGATCCTGCGAGCCCAGGGCGACCTGCCCATCATCATCGTCACCGCTCGCACCGACGCGAGCGACGTGATCGCCGGCCTCGAAGCCGGCGCCGACGACTACGTCGCCAAACCGCTGATGGCCAGCGTGCTCGCCGCCCGCATGCGCGCCCTGCTGCGCCGCACCGGCCGCCAGGACGGAGTCCTGCGCCTGGGCGACGTGGAGATCCAGCCCGAGGTCGGCACGGTGCTGCGCGCGGGCGTGGAGGTGCACCTGACCCGCACGGAGTTCCGGCTGCTGGTGGAGCTGGCCTCGGCCGAGGGGCGGGTGGTCAGCCGCGAGCAGCTGCTGCAGCGCGTGTGGGGCTACGACTACTTCGGCGACACCCGGCTGCTGGACGTCCACATCCGCCGCCTGCGCCGCAAGGTCGAACCCGACCCCGACGACCCGAAGCTGATCGTCACCGTGCGCGGCGCGGGCTACCGGGCCGACCTCTGATGCCGCAGCTGTCACCGCGGCCCTGGTCGGCCCCGACCACGTCAACCGGCTGATCGCCAGACCACCGGTTCGTGAGCCGTCGGCCAGTGGGACCTGGGCCGCTGTGGACGACCCGAGTGCGGAACACCGTCGGTCAGGCGTCGTCGCGGGGACCTCCGGACGGCGAGGAAGACGGCGACCGCAAGGCCGGGTGGTGGCCGATCGTTCCGACCACCACCCGTTCCGGTCAGGTCACCGGGTGGATGTCCATCCAGAACATCCGGTCGTGCGGCTGGTAGTCCACCACGTCGATGGTGATCGAGTCGCCGTTCATCACCGCGTGGAACCGGCCGTCCACGTCCTCGCGCACGTCCAGCACCTTGTCGGCGAGGTAGCGCCCCACCTCGGGTTCGAGGAAGACGTTCGTCCCGGTCGGTAACGTGATCGCCTGGTCCCCGTCGGCCGGCCGCGACGCCACCGTCATCGTGAGCCCGGTCGGGTACCGTCCTTTTCGGACAAGGTGATGCGTGGGCCTTCGGCGGGTGTCGGCGGTCGAGGACGACATCGGCGCTTGAATGGTCGACTCGCGGCAGGTACCGCCTTCCGCGAGTCGCCACACCATCATGCCTCGCACGGTGCCCGGTGGACCTGACGAGTCCCTGACGATCGGCGTCAGCCCAGCGGCGTGAAATCGCGCGAGGCGACGAAGTCCGGTCGGGGCCGGGTCGCCGCGAACGGCTCCACCAGGGCGTTCTCGACGCTGTTGAACACCAGGAAGATGTTCGAGCGGGGGAACGGGGTGATGTTGCTGCCCGAGCCGTGCATGCTGTTGGAGTCGAACAGCAGTGCCGAGCCGGCCGGTCCGGTGAACTGCTCGATGCCGTGCTCGGCCGCCAGCGCCGTGAGGTTCGCCTGACTGGGCACGCCGATCTCCTGCTCCTTGAGCGAGGACCGGTAGTGGTCGTCCGGCGTGGCACCCACGCAAGGCACGAACGTGCGGTGCGCACCGGGCATCAGCATCAGGCCACCGTTGAAGGGGTGGTTGTCGGTGAGCGCGATGGACGCGCTGACGGCGCGCATCAGCGGCATGCCGTCCTCGGCGTGCCAGGTCTCGAAGTCCGAGTGCCAGTAGAAGCCCTTGCCGGTGAAACCGGGCATGAAGTTGACCCGGCTCTGGTGCACGTAGACGTCCGAGCCGAGGATCTGGCGAGCGCGGTCGAGCAGTCGCGGGTCGGCGGCGAGCCGGGCGACCAGCTCGCTGATCCGGTGCACCTCGAAGATGGAGCGCACGTCGTCGGACTGCTTCTCCACGACGGTGCGCTCATCGGCACGCACGACCGGGTCGGTGCGCAGCCGACCGACAGCGCCTCGGAACAGCTCGACCTCGTCGCGGCTCAGCAAGTTCTCGACGGTGAGGAAACCCTTGGCGTCGTAGGACGCCAACGCTTCGGCGTCGAGCGGCCCGGAGGTGTCCCCCGCCCACACGACGGGCTCGGTCCGGCCGATCGGCGGTGTCTCGGCCGCGGTGCGGGTCGGGTACCGGTCCGTGGTCGTGGTCGCGGTCATGCGCGGGTCTCCTCGTCGGATGGCAGGCTCGACCGGTCGTCACCGCGCTCCGGGTCGGCCAAGTGGATCAGGGGGTACGCGCCACGTTCGTCGTGCACTTCCCGCCCGGTCACCGGTGGGTTGAACACGCAGATCGTGCGGAGGTCGGTGATGGGCCGCACCTGGTGGCGCTCGTGGTTGTCGAGCAGGTAGAGCGTGCCTGGCCGCAGCGCGAACACCTCGCCGGTCTCCTTGTCGACCAGTTCGCCGTGACCTTCCACGCACAGCACCGCTTCGACGTGGTGGGCGTACCAGAAGTCGTTGACGGTCCCGGCCTTCAGCACCGTCTCGTGCATGGAGAAGCCGACCCGGTCGTCGGCCAGGATGATGCGCTTGCTGCGCCAGTTGTGCGTGACGACGTCGCGGTCGGTGCCGTCGAGGTCGTGCAGGGAACGGACGATCACGGTGCTCCTCCCGTGGTGCACTCAATCACGGAGTCGGTGAGCAGGGTGAGCCCGCGGTCGAGCTCGTCCTCGGTGACGGTCAGCGGCGGCATGAGCTTGACCACCTCGTCGTCCGGGCCGGACGTCTCGACCAGCAGACCGCGCCGGAACGCCGCGCCCGCCACGCGGCCCGCCAGCCCGGCTTCCTCGAACGCCAGACCGCGGGCGAGCCCGCGGCCCTTCGGCTCGCTGCCGGGCACGCCCGCGGCGATGTCCCGGAGCACCCGTTCGACCTGCTCTCCCTTGGTCCTGGTGCTCTTCTCCAGCCGGTCGTCGGCCCAGTAGGCGCGCAGTGCCGCGGTGGCGGTGACGAAGGCCGGGTTGTTGCCGCGGAACGTGCCGTTGTGCTCGCCCGGCTCCCACACGTCCAGGTCCGGTCGGACCAGGGTGAGCGCCATGGGCAGCCCGTACCCGCCGATCGACTTGGACAGGCAGACGATGTCGGGCACGATGCCGGCGGCTTCGAAGCTGAAGAACGGACCGGTGCGACCGCAGCCCATCTGCACGTCGTCGACGATCAGCAGCATGCCGTGCTCGCGGCACAGGGCGGCCAGGTTGGCGAGCCATTCGAAGCGGGCCGCGTTGATACCGCCTTCGCCCTGCACGGTCTCCACGATCACCGCGGCCGGCGCGTTGAGCCCGCTGCCCGCGTCGCTCAGCAACCGCTCGAAGTAGAAGAAGTCGGGGTAGCGCCCGTCGAAGTAGTTGTCGTAGGGCATCGGGGTCGCGTGCACCAGCGGGATGCCCGCGCCACCGCGCTTCATCGAGTCGCCGCTGACCGACAGGGCGCCGAGCGTCATCCCGTGGAAGGCGTTGGTGAAGTTGACCACCGACTCGCGCCCGGTGACCTTGCGCGCCAGCTTGAGCGCGGACTCGACGGCGTTCGTGCCGGTCGGGCCGGGGAACTGGACTTTGTACGCCAGCGCGCGCGGTCGGAGCACCAGCTCGTCGAAGGTCTCCAGGAAGTCGCGCTTGGCGGCCGTGTGCATGTCCAGCGAGTGGGTGATCCGGTCCTCCGCCAGGTACTCGACCAGCGCGTTCTTCAGGACGGGATTGTTGTGCCCGTAGTTGAGTGCGCCCGCGCCCGCGAAGAAGTCCAGGTACTCCCGGCCGTCCTCGTCGTAGAGGTGCGCGCCGACGGCGCGGTCGAAGACCACCGGCCAGCTCCGGCAGTAGCTGCGGACCTCGGATTCGAGGCTGGCGAAGATGCTCACGTCTCTCCTGGTGGTGTCCGGGGGTGGTTCGGCTCGGGCCAGGGGCCGAGGCGGTGCAGCTCCTCGGCTTCGTGCGGGTCGGGGAAGACCCCGGTGGTGAACAGCGGCTCGCGGGTGTGCCCGACGCCGTGGTCGCGTGCCACCGCGGTGAACAACCGGATCGACGCCGTGTTGCTCGCGGTGACCGTCGTCTCGACGTACCGCGTGCCGCCGACCAGCGCGTCCAGCATCGCGCGTGCGACACCGCGACCACGGTGCCGCATGGCCACGCCGACCTGCCAGACGAACAGGGTGTCCGGCGCGTCGGGCCGGGTGTACCCGGTGACGAAGCCGATCACCTCGCCGTCGAGTCGCGCGACCGCCGAGGTGGCCGCGAAGTCCCTGGCCCACAGCAGGTAGGCGTAGGAGGAGTTGACGTCGAGCGTCCCGGTCCCGCCCGCGAGCCGCCAGAGCGCCGACCCGTCGGCGATCCGCGGTCTCCCGACCGAGAACGGCGCGGCCGGGACCGGTCCCCCAATCCGTTCGGTGAACATGCCACTGGAACGTAACAGCCGACGGGGCCGAGGATCTCGCACCGCGACGGCTGTCATGAAACCGCAAGGTTGATCGTCCACTTGGGATAGTGCAATCCGCTGAAGCGGAATTCTCCTTGCTGCACGGCGCTTTCCGACACGGCGACCCCACCGGGTGTTGACGACCCGCGGAAGGCGTCTCTAGGGTCGCCACGTCCGACCGGCCGATCCCGGCGCGGCGGGCCGTCCTGTCGTCGAAGTTGGGAATCCCGCTTCGTGTCTACTCCACACGTGTCCCGCCGCCTGTTCCTGGCGGCCGGCCTGGGCGCCGGGCTCGCCGCGGCAGCCGGGTGCAGCACCGTCGACCTGGCCGCCCAGCGCAACGGCGGCAACCTGCTGGAACGCCTCCGCGCCACCGGAGAGGTGCGGGTGGGGTTCGCCAACGAGGCGCCCTACGGCTACGTCGACAGCCGCGGTGAACTGACCGGAGAAGCACCCGAGGTCGCGAAGGCGGTCTTCCGCAGGTTGGGCGTCGACGGCTTCGTACCCGCGCTGTCGGACTTCGGCGCCCTGATCCCCGGCCTGCGCGCCGGCCTGTTCGACGTCATCGCGGCGGGGATGTTCATCACACCGCCCCGGTGCGAGCAGATCCTGTTCTCCGACCCCGACTACAACGCGCCCGAGGCGCTGCTCGTGCGCCGTGAGGACATCGGGAGGTTCACCACGCTGGAGGACTTCGTCCAGGACGGCGCGGCACGGCTCGGCGTGCTGCTGGGCAGCTTCGAGGTCGACGTCGCCGCGGGGTATGGGGTGCCCCGCGACCGGACGGTGACCTTCGCCACCCAGGCAGGCGGGATCGACGGGCTGCTGGCCGGGCGTGCGGACGGTTTCCTGCTCACCGCCATCTCACTGCGCGACGCGATGCGGCGCCGGCCGGACGCGGCCGTGGCGCTCACCGAGCCGTTCGTGCCGGTGCTCGACGGCGTGGAGCAGTACGGCGCGGGAGGGTTCGGCTTCCGCCCGGATCAGCGTCGCCTGCGCGACGCGTTCAACGCCGAGTTGCACGCGCTCAAGCGCAGCGGCGAGCTGCTGGAGATCGTCCGGCCGTTCGGGTTCACCGAGTCCGAGATGACCGACCTCACCGCGGACCGGCTCTGCCGGACCGGCGCGGCGTGAGGGGAAGGGTCACCCATGTCCGCAGGTCTGTGGCTGCGTCTGCTCGACGGGCTGCTCGTCACCCTGGAGCTCACCGTGCTCGGCGCGGCGCTCGGGTCGGTGTTCGCGTTCGCCGCCGGGTTGGGCCGGTTGTCCGCACGCCGCGTGGTACGCGGTGTCGCCCTGGTCTACACCGAGGGGTTCCGCGGGCTGCCCGCACTCGTCGTGCTGTTCTGGCTCGTGTTCGCCCTGCCCGGCCTGGGTCTGCAGTTGGAGCCGCTGTTCGCCGGGGTGCTGGCCCTGTCGCTCAACATCGGCGCGTACGGGGCGGAAGTCGTGCGCGGCGCGGTGCTGTCCGTACCGACCGCCCAGCTGGAGGCGGCCACGGCGTTGAACTTCACGCCCTGGCAACGGCTGCGGCTGGTGGTGCTGCCGCAGGCGCTCGTGGCGATGGTGCCGCCGTTCGGCAACCTGCTGGTCGAGCTGCTGAAGGCGACCGCGTTGGTGTCGCTGGTGTACCTCCAGGACCTGACGTTCCAGGGACAGATCGTGCGCGCCGCCACCGGTGACACCGCCGCGGTGTTCGCGGGCCTGTTGCTCGGCTACGGCGTCATCGCGCTGGTGCTGACGCGGCTGGTCAAGCTCGTCGAACGACGTGCCGCGGCGTCGGTCGGCCGCGCCACCACCCGCACCGGGCCGCGGGTCGGCCCCCTGGCCGCCGAGGGGGCACGATGACGTTCGACTGGCAGGCCGCGTGGGATGCGGTGCCGTCCCTGCTGCGAGGCCTGGTGACCGCGCTTCATTCTGCGGCGTTCGGCTACCTGATCGCACTGGTGCTCGGACTGGTGTTCGCCCTGCTGCGCCGCAGCCCTCGGCGCCTGGTCCGGGTGCCCGTCGCGTTCTTCGTCGAGTTCGTGCGCTCCACGCCGCTGCTCGTGCAGCTGTTCTTCCTCTTCTTCGTGCTGCCCACGGTCGGTGTCGAGCTGTCCGCGATGGCGACCGGCGCGATCGGCCTCGGCGTGCACTACGCGACCTACACCTCGGAGGTCTACCGCGCGGGCATCGACGGGGTGCCCGCCGGCCAGTGGGAAGCGGCCAAGGCGCTCAGCCTGTCCCGTGGCCGCACGTGGACCAGGGTCGTGCTGCCGCAGGCCGTGCCGAGGGTGGTGCCCGCGTTGGGCAACTACGCCATCGCGTTGTTCAAGGACACCCCGCAGCTCACCGTCATCACCATCGCCGAGGTGCTCAGCGTGGTCAAAGCGGTCGGCTCGCAGAACTTCCAGTACCTGGAGCTGATCACCGTGGCCGGGGTGCTGTACCTGATCACCGCTCTGGTCATCGCGTGGCCGGTGCGGCTGCTGGAACGTCGGCACCGGAGGGACATCGCATGACGACGGACTTGATCACGTTCGACCGGGTCGGCAAGCGCTTCGGGGACGCCGTCGTGCTCGACGACCTGTCCTTCGGCATCCGCGCGGGAGAACGGGTCACCCTGATCGGGCCGAGCGGGTCGGGCAAGACGACGATCCTGCGCATGCTGATGACGCTCACCCGCCCCGACAGCGGCACCATCACCGTGGCCGGTGAGCCGCTGTTCCACGAGCGGCGCGGCGACACCCTGGTGCCCGCGGGAGAACGGCACCTGCGGGCGATGCGGCGGCACACCACGATGGTGTTCCAGCAGTACAACTTGTTCCCCAACATGCGGGTGCTGCGCAACGTCACCGAAGCACCGGTCCACGTGCTGGGCCTGTCACCGGAGGAAGCCGATGAACGCGCACGGCGACTGCTGGACATGGTCGGTCTGGCCGGCAAGCTCGACGCCTACCCGTCGCAGCTGTCGGGCGGGCAACAGCAACGGGTCGCGATCGCCCGCGCCCTGGCCATGCGGCCGGACGTGCTGCTGCTGGACGAGGTGACCTCCGCACTCGACCCCGAACTGGCCGCCGAAGTCCTCGACGTGCTGCGCGACGTCGCACGAACGTTCGACGTGACCATGCTGTGCGTGACCCACGCGATGAAGTTCGCCCGCGACGTCTCCGACCGCGTGCTGATGTTCAACGAGGGCCGGATCATCGAATCCGCGCCACCGGACCAACTGTTCGACGCACCCGAGCACGAGCGCACCCGGCGATTCCTGCGCTCGGTGCTCGACGAGTCCTGAGGCCGCCGATCGCGAGGTCGCCGTCAGTGGAAGGCCGACGCCTGTGGCGCCGGCCTGACCCGTCACCTGCGCACCGAGGGTGTGGCGCTGGTCGGGATCACCGTCCGGGTCGCTAGGCCCGCCGCCGGCAGGGCAAGCCCGACCTGGTCGACGCCGAGGCCGCCGCACGCGCCGCGCCGGTCGCTTCGTCGCCGGAACGGCGACTGTTCGCCGGAGAGCCCGTGGTCAGCCGGCGGGTAGCGTGACGAAGCCCTCGCGGGCCATCCAGTCGCGGGCGACCGCCGCCGGGTCGCGGCCGTCGACGTCGACTTCGGCGTTGAGCGCGCGGATGGTGTCGTTGTCCAGCGCGGCGACGACGGGCGCCAGCACCTCCGCCACCTCCGGGTGTGCCTCGTGGAACCGCTGGCGCAGCACGACGGCGGCGTTGTACTGGGGGAAGAACTTCTTGTCGTCCTCCAGCACCACCAGGTCCAGCGCGGTGATGCGGCCGTCGGTGGTGAAAACTTCGCCGAAGTTGCACAGGCCGTTCGAGGTGGCGGTGTAGATCGTGCCCGTGCCGAACGTCTTCACCTGCGTCGCCGCCGGGTCGAAGCCGTAGGTGGCGGCGACGCCGGGGAACCCGTCGTTGCGGCTGGCGAACTCGGTCTCCAGGCAGAACACGCCCTGGGCCGGGTCGCGCCGGATCAGCTCGACCATGTCGGAGGTGGTGCGCAGGTCGTGCGTGCGGGCGTAGGACTCGGTGACGGCGAAGGCGTAGGTGTTGTTGACCGCCGAGTAGTCCAGCCAGCGCAGGCCGTTGCGGGCGAGGTCGGCGTCCCGGACGGCTTCGTACTGCGCCTTCTCCTCGGGGATGGGATCGGTGTTGCCGAGATAGCTGATCCACCCTGTTCCGGTGTAGTCCCAGGAGAGGTCGACGTCGCCGCTGATCAACGCCTGGCGGGCGCTGTTGGAGCCGTGGATGTTGGTCATGTCCCGCACCTCGGCCCCGGCCGCGTCGAGCGCGACCTCGGCGATGTAGCCCAGGACCTGGTTCTCGGTGAAGTCCTTGGAGCCCACCGCGATGCCCACCCCGGCCAATCCGGGCACGGGACGGATCGATCCCGGTTCCACCTCGAACGGCAGGGCGAACGAGGACTCCAGCCCGCAGCCGGACGCCAGGGCGCACGCCGCCAGCAGCGCGGCGAGTCGGGTTCGCCGTCGCGCGGTCATCGCAGCCCTTTCGGTCCGAGGTAGGCCTCGGCGACCGCGCCGAGCCAGTCCACGAGCAACGCCAAGCCGACGGCCAGCACCGCGCCGGTGACCAGGACGGGAACCCGGGCGAGCTTGTAGCCGGTGTCGATGAGCAGGCCGAGCCCGCCGCCGTTGACGAACACCGCCAGCGTGGCGACGCCGACGGCGTGCACCAGCGCGGTGCGCAGCCCCGCCAGGATCAGCGGCACGGCCAGCGGCAGCTCGATGCGGCGCAGCACCGCGCCCGCGGACATGCCGATGCCGCGGCCCGCGTCGACCAGGGCGGGATCGACACCTTGCAGCCCGACCATCGTGTTCCGCAGCACCGGCAGCAGCGTGTAGAAGGCGATGGGCAGCACCGCCGCCCACAGTCCTTCCATGCCGGAGACCAGGAAGAACAGCACCAGGATGCCGATCGCGGGTGAGGCTTGGCCGATCGTGGCGAGGCCGAGGAACAGCGGCGCCGCCCGGCGCGCCCACCGCCGGGTGAGCACGATCCCCAGAGGCACCGCCACTGCCAGGACGAGCGCGGTGACCACCAGGCTGATCACCAGGTGGTCCCAGGTCGCGTCCACGAGGGCCGAGGGGGTGAGGCTCTGCTTCTCGATCGAGTCGAGGTCGCGGGTGAAAGCCCAGATCAGCACGCCGCCGACGAGCACGGCGACGGCGACGGGCTGGGCCAGCAGGCGGAGCCGTTCGGCTCTCTGCCGGGAGGCGGTCGCGGTGGTCACGCACCCACCTCCGCGTGGTCGTCGCGCAGCTTTTGCACGGTGCCGATGACGGCGTCCATCTCGACCACGCCGACGTACTCGCCGCGCGGACCGGTGACGACCGCCATCCCGCCTTCGGTGAGGATGGCCTCCAGGGCGTCCTGGAGCGTCGACTGGAGCGTCACGGAGTCCCCGACCGGCCGCGGGTGCCGCGGGTCGGCCGCGCGCACCCAGCTCACCGGCCGGTTGCGGGCGTCGAGCAGCAGCCCGTACTCGCGGTCGACCTCGGTCAGCCTGCGGCCGATCTCGGCGGGCTCGTCGTGCACGGAGGCCGTCACCGCTCGGCCGAGCTCGATCTCGCGGACCCGGCGCAGCCTCAGCTGCTTGAGCGATGCGCCCGCGCCGACGAACCCGGCGACCGTGTCGTCGGCCGGGTTGGCCAGGATCGCCTCGGGGGTGTCGTACTGGAGCACCCTCGACCGGGGCCCGAGCACCGCGATCCGGTCGCCGAGCTTGACCGCCTCGTCGAAGTCGTGCGTGACGAACACGATTGTCTTGCGGAGCTCGCCCTGCAACCGCATCAGCTCGTCCTGGAGGTTGCCGCGGGTGATCGGGTCGACCGCGCCGAACGGCTCGTCCATCAGCAGCACGGGCGGGTCCGCCGCGAGCGCGCGGGCGACGCCGACGCGCTGCTGCTGGCCCCCGGAGAGCTGGCGCGGGTAGCGGTCGCGGAAGTCGGCCGGGTCCAGCCCGACCAGGTCGAGCATCTCGTCCACGCGCTCGGCGGTCCTGGCCCGGCCCCAGCCCAGCAGGCCGGGCACCGCGCCGACGTTCTGGGCGACGGTCATGTGCGGGAACAGCCCGGCCTGCTGGATGGCGTACCCGATGCCGCGGCGCAGCTCGTCCGGGTCCAGCGACGCCGTGTCCCGCCCGTCGATCGTGATCAGGCCCGAGGTCGGCTCGATCAACCGGTTGATCATCCGCATCGTGGTGGTCTTGCCGCACCCGGACGGCCCGACGAACACCACGGTCTCGCCGGCGGGGATGGTGAGGCTGACCGACTCCACGGCGGGCGCCGGCACGCCGGGGTAGCGCTTGGTCACCTCGACGAGCTCGATGTCACTGGCCACGGATCCCCCTGGAGACGGTGTACCGGCCGATCAGCGCGAAGATCCCGTCCAGGACCAGCGCGAGGACGACGATGCCGAGCGTGCCGGCGATCGCCTGGTTGGTCGCATTCGCGCTGCCCGCCCTGGTCAGGCCCGCGAAGATCTCCACGCCGAGACCGGGACCGCGGGCGTAGGCGGCGATCGCGGCGATGCCCATCAGCATCTGCGTCGCCACGCGCGTGCCGGCGAGGATGGCGGGCCAGGCCAGCCGCAGCTCGACCCTGGTCAGCACGCCCAGCCGACTCATCCCGATCCCGCGTGCCGCGTCACGGACCGCCCGGTCGACGCCGCCGAGGCCCACGATGGTGTTGCGCACGATCGGCAGCAACCCGTACAGCACGAGCGCCACCACCGTCGGCTCGACGCCCAGCCCCAACACCGGGATCAGCAAACCGAGCAGCGCGAACGACGGGATGGTCAGGACGGCGCTCGTCAACGCCGTCGCGGCGGCCGACCCGAGCGGGCTGCGGTACACCGCCACCCCGATCGCCACACCGATCAACGCGGCCAGCAACGCGCACTGGACGACGGCGCTGACGTGCAGCAGGGCCTCGACCACCAAGCGGTGCCACCGGTCGGCCACGAACTCCGGGAAACTCACCGCACCGTCCCGGATCCGCTTCGACCGCACCGGTTCCCAGCACCACCGGCAACCACCGTGCGCGGATGTGGGAGCGATCCATCGGGATGCGGCTTCACGAGCCGCTCAACAGAAGACATGACGCTCCCCATCATCGCGCACCACCACGACCTCGCAGCTGACGAACATCTGACGATTCACCGAACGTGACCGCAGTGATCAGTCCGCAGGAGATGATCCAGAACACCTACAGGGAGCTGTACGAACGGCTGTGTCGGATCGGGGCCGTGCCGACCCACGGGCACGAGGACCGCATCGGCGGCGTTCCCTGCCTGCCACGGCAACCCGTCCGGTCCCCTACCCGGCTAAGGCCCTCCGGCCTCCCTCCTCAGCCGCCTCCCGCCGATCCCAGGCGCGCCCGCACGGCGGCGTACGCGGCGGCACGCTCATGGTCCTTGCGGCGGGGTGGGTCGGGGATGCGGTCGAGCACCTCGCGGGGATCGCACACCCACACCGGCACGCCCGCCAACTCGAACTCCGTCGCCCCGGCGCGCAGCCGCGTGTAGGTGCCGGTGATCTCCGGCGGCACGTCGAGCATCCCCAACCGGGTGACGAACAGGTGGTCGAGGTTGGCCGGAGTGGCCGGTCTCGGAGTCCAGGCGCGGCACTGCTCCAACGTCAGGCCCGGCTCCCAATCGGGGAAGAACGCGGGCACCGCGCCCAGCTCAGCGAGCAGTCCGGCCAGGCGGTCGAGGTTGTCCGGGGCGAGGTCGGGCACCACGTCCAGGTCGTTGGGCCGCAGGTCGGCGCCGTAGAGCGTGAGCACCGTCGAGCCGCTGAGCACCCAGTCGACGTCGCGGTCACGCAGCAGCTCCGCCAGTCGCAGCGGCGGGCGATCCCTGGGATCCGACACCCGCCGACCGTAGCCCGGTCCGGGCGCGTGGAGAGCTTGCGCACGATCAGTCCACCCGATCCGGGATGGTTGTCGTCGACCTGTCCGACGCGCACGTCCGGGACAGCTCGGCCGTCGCCGCGCTCGACGCCGTCACGACCAAGTCCGCCGCACGCGGGGTCGAGGCCGAGCTCATCGGCCTCGACCCGGGCCTTGACGGCGTCCGCGCGGGCCCGCCGGCGCGGCGCACGGCGTCGCACCGCGACGACCACCGGCCTCGTCGCGCTCCTGCTCGTCGCCTCCACCACCGCGGGCGTCGCCTACCAGCAGCAAGGCGAGGCCGTGGCACAACGCGACTTTAAGATCACCGAAATCCGCCTCCGGAGACTCGGGTCCGCAACGCCGCGTCGCCATGACCCGGCGAGGACACGAGGGGGTTCGATGCGGAAGACATCGATGTCGGGGATGGTGCTGGGCCTCGCGCTGGGGGTCTCGGTGGCGGTGGCGCCGGTCGCGGGGGCGGCCGGGGTTCCCGGGCGGGTCACGGTCGAGCGGACCGGGGTGGCCGGTCTCGGGGACAAGGAAGTGGTGCTGCCGTGCCCCACGGGCACGAAGCTGTACTCGGCCGGTGGCTGGATCAACGGCGCCCCGGCGGGCGCGGCGGTCATCACCCGCGTGCGGCCCGGGGCCGACCTGTCGTACGCGGTGGTCGGGGCTCGGGCGGTCGACGCCGTCACGCCGTGGAGCATCACCGCGTACGTCGTGTGCGGGGAGGGTCGCCCGGTGCTCGTCCGCTCGGCACCCGGCTTCGCGGCCCAGCAGGTGGACTTCAAAGCCGTCTCGGCCAGTTGTGCGGACGTCGGCGCGTTGACGGGGGTGTTCGGCGAGGTCGTCGACTCCTCCGGGCAGGCGACGCTGTTCGGCCTCGTCCCGTCGGAGGACCTGTCCACCGCGACCGCCAAGGGGTCCGGGCCGGTCGACGGCCAGTGGTCGGTGCAGGCGTGGGCGGTGTGCGACAGCACGTTGATCGGCAAGACCGAGCGGGAGACCAGCGCCATCGATCCGAATTGGTCGCCGGAGGCCACGGCCCAGTGCACCGCGGGGTGGCCGCTGCTGGGCGGCGGCGGGACGGTGAAGGGCAACGCGCCCGACGTGGTGGCCAGTCTGGTCGGCCTCAAGCCCGACTGGGACAACGGGAGCATGACCGCGATCGGTGCCAAGGGCGCTAGCCCGTGGTCGATGGAGGCGTACGCCATCTGCTCGCAGCCGTGACGTCCGCGCACCCGAGCCGCGCGACCCGCACGACTTCACCGGCGGGTCGTGCGGCTCAGGCGGCGGCGACCCCCGGGAACGGGCTCGGTTCCACGTCGATCTCCCGCATCCGCTGCACATAGGTGCGGTACCGCCGCCGCGCCTCGCCGTGGCTGCCGGTCGCGGTCAGGCAGCGGATCACCGTCAGGTGCGCGGTCTCGTCGTAGCAGTCGCGTTCCAGGATGCGCAGGCAGTAGCGGCTGGCGGCGACGTGGTCCCCGGTGGCGGCGGCGTGCGCGGCCAGGGCGGAAGCCACCTGGAGGTAGGTGAGGCGCGCGTTCTCGCGCAGTTCCGCCGCCCAGTCGGCGTACGGGTCCTCTTCCAGGAAGTCGCCCGCGTAGGCGGCTTCGGCGGCGGACAGCAGCGCCACCGCCGGCCGTGCGCCGGTCAGCGCCGCCTTGGCGTCGGCGAGGAAGCGCAGGACGTCCACGTCCACGACGGCCGGGTCCAGCCGCACCTGGTCGGCGTCGGCGACGATGCCGTGCCCGTCGCCGCGCTCGGGGTCGAGCACCAGGCGCGCGGTGGACAGGGCGACCGAGAACCGGTTGGCCACCCGCGCGGCAGGCTCACCCGGCCACAGCAACGCCATCAGCGCCTCCCGGGTCGCGGGGCGGCCGGCCCGGGAGACCAGGATCTTCACCAGGTCCCGTGCCTTGCGCGACTGCCAGGCGGTCGCCGGCAGCGGCGTGCCCCCGCGCAGCACCTGGAACCCGCCGAGCGTGCGGATCGACACCACCGGCCGGTCCCGCGCGCTGCACGCCCGCGCGACCGCCGCGGCCTCGGCCGCCAGGCCACGCGCTCCCGCCCGGGTGGCCACCTGCTCCGCCACCACCACCAACGCCAGCCCGTCGGTCCCGCCGAGCACCCGCGCCCGCGCGATCGACACGGCGATGCCGCCCAGCGGGTTGCCGATCTCCTGCCACGCCGCAGCCGCCTGGTCCAGCAGGGCCAGCGCCCGTTCGCGGTCGGGCTCCGCGCGCCCGGACAGCTCCAGCGACTCCGCCACCACGGCCCGGTCACCCCGGCGACCCGCTTCCGACCGCGCCCGGTCCGCGAACGCCGCCGCCTCGTCGTCGCGGCCGTCGGCCAGCGCGAGCCGGGCGGCGGCCAGCAGCGCCGCCGGGTGGCCCAGGCCGGTGCCGCACGCCAGCGCGCGGTCCACCAGGTCCCGGGCCGTGGCGGGTTCCTCGTCGGCGAGCAACCGCGCCAGGCCCGCCAGCGCGGGCACCACCTGCGGCACCGCGCCGTTCTCCTCGGCCAGCCGCACCGCCTCGGTGAACGCGGTCCGGGCCAGGGCGCGGTCGCCGCGCAGCCGGTACACCTCGCCCAGCGACTCCAGCGCCAGGCTCGCCAGCCGCGACCCGGTCCTGGTGTAGACGGCGCGGGCCGCGTGCAGGTCGGCCGCGGCCTCGTCCAGCTGCCCCAGGCCCAGCCAGGCCGCGCCCCGGTTGTTCAGGCCCAACGCCCGGTAGCCGGCGAACCCGGTGAGATCGGCCAACCGCAGCGCAACCTCCAGCTCCGCCAAGGCCTCCCGGTGGCACGCCTCGTGCACGAAGTGCGCCGACCGGTTGACCCGCACCCGGATCTCGGCCAGCACGTCGCCCGCGAGCCGCGCGTGGGCCAGCGCCCGCCCGGTGTGGTCGGCCACCGCCACCCGGTCGCCCTCGGCGTCGGCGATCATGGCGAGCACGGTGTGCGCGGCGGACAGCGCCGCGTCGTCGCCGCAGCGCTCGGCCAGGTCCGTGGCCGCGGCGATCCCGGCCTTGCTCGCCGCCACGTCGCCGTGCGCCCAGTGCGCGCTCGCCGCGAGGCTGTGCACGAGGGACTCCGCCGCCGGGTCGTCGCCGGTCGGCTCGCACTCCCGGCACGCCGCCAGCGCCTTGTCCGGAGCGCCGCTGAAGTAGTGCATGGCGGCGACGCGCGCGGCGAGCGCGGGGCTCATCCTGCCGTCGGGGGCCGCGGCGCGCAGGCAGGCCAACGCCATCGCCCACTCGCCGCGCACCTGGTGCGCCACCCCGGCGAGCTGCCAGGTCGTCGGGTCGCGGTCGGCGGGCGGGATGCGGTCCACCGCCGCGATGACGCTGTCCGCGCCGCCCTGCTGCACCAGCTCGTCGCCCCGGTTCGCCAGCAGCAGCGCGACGCCCCGGTGGTCGGCGGTCGCGGTCAGCACGGCCAGCGCCTCGGGCAGCTGCCCGTGCTCGGCGAACCACTCCGCCGCCGCGCGGCTCAGCCGGTCCCGCTCGGCGCGCTCGACCGGGAAGCGGCTCTCCAGGAACGCCCGCGCCAGCGGGATGAGCCCCAGCCGGCCCGCCGCCGCCGGCAACCGCTCCACGAACAGGCCGCGCGCCACCAGGTCCGCCAGCACCGCGGCGGCGTCGGCGAAGCCCAGCGCGGTCATCAGCTCGGCGTCGAAGCGGTCGAACAGGGCCGCCGCCGCGAGCAGCGCGCGCACCCGTGGCGGCTCCCGGTCGAACACCTCGTGGGCCAGGCAGTCGTACAGGGTCCGGTTGCGCGGCAGCTCCACCGGGCTGTCCGGGTCGCGGCGCAGCGCGTCGGCGGCCATGCGCACCGCCACCGGCCAGCCACCGGTCGTCCGGTGAACCTCCGCGACCCGGGCGCGGTCCACCCCGGGCAACAGCCGCGCGGTCTCCGCCTCGGTGAACGCGAGCTGCGCCGCGGTCACCTCCAGCAGTTCGCCGCGTGCGCGCAGCCGCCGCACGGGGAACGGCGTCGGCTCGCGCCCGGCGAGCACCACGCGCAGCGCGGGCGGCGCTTGCAGGCACAGCGCCGCCAGCAGCTCGGCGGCGGGGTCGTCGCGGTGCAGGACGTGCAGGTCGTCCAGCACCAGGAACACCGGGTCGCCGGTCGCGGCGGCCGTCACCGCGTCGAACAGCGCGGCGGCCATCGCGTGCGCCCGGTTGGTCCGGCCGGCGCTGCCCGTGGCCTCGTCGTCGGCCAGCACGTCCGGTGGCGCGAAGTCCAGCGCCGGCAGCGCCGCGCGCAGGTCGGCGGTGAGCCCGGCCAGCAGCGGCTGGACGAAGCGGTCCCGCTCGGTGACCGTGTGCCAGACGACGGCGGCGCGGTCGGCCCAGCCGGCCAGGAACGTGGTCTTGCCGTAGCCGGCGGGCGCGACGACCGTGGTGAGCCTGGTCGAGCGGGCCGCGGCGAGCAGGTGGTCCAGCCGGGGGCGGGTCAGGGTGTCGGGCAGCGCGGACGTCGTCACACCTCGTCCATCGCCGCTCGACCGCCGCACGGTAGGACCTCCCGGGCCGGTGCACCCGATCGGACCAGCGCCCGCCTAATCCGACCTTAAGGCCGCTCGAAAGCCTCCCACCAGGCTCGACGCCATGACCATCGCCCATTCCCCGGAATCCGCCCCGCCGCTGGCCGCGGTGACCGGCGCCCTGCACGAGGTGAGCCGCGCGCTGACCGCCGCCGACTGGCGGGTCCTCGACCTGACCGCCGACGGCGACACGGTGTCGCTGCGCCTGCGCTTCACCGGCGCGACCACCACGCCCGTCGCGTCCCTGTCCCGCGAAGGCGACCACTGGTCGCTGGAGTGGGCGGGATCGGTGCTGCGGCTGCGCCACTGCAAGGGCCTGTGCTACCTGCACGCGTTGCTGTCCTCGCCCGGGGTGGACCTGCACGCGCTCCAGCTGTCCGCCGCGGCCGACCCGGGCGCGCCGTCCGCGGACCACGACGACCCGGAGCTGACCGCGGGCGGGCTCGACGGCACCGGACCGCTGCTGGACGAGACCGCCAAGAACGCCTACCGCCGCCGCCTGGGCGACCTGCGCGAGGAGGTGGAGGACGCCGAGGCGTGCCACGACCCGGAACGCGTCGAGCGGGCCAGGTCCGAGATCGACGCGCTCACCGCCGAACTCGCGCGGGCCTTCGGCCTGGGCGGCCGGGCGCGCCCGGTCTGCTCGCCCGCCGAACGGGCCCGGGTCAACACCACCCGCTCGCTGCGCGCGGTCATCACCCGGCTCACCCAGGAGTTCCCCGACCTGGGCCACCACCTCGACACCTCGGTCAACACCGGCACGTTCAGCGGCTACCACCCGGGACCGCACCCGCCGGTCGCCTGGCGGCTCCGATGAGGAACACCGTTCACCCGAGCTGAACGCCACACCGTCGTGGGGGCGCGGTGGTCGCGCCGCCGGACCTCAGGAGGGGACATGCACAGGACAAGCATCCGCAGGACCGTCGCCGGGGTGGCGCTGGCCGTCGCCGGGGTGGCGCTGGCCGTCGCCGTGCTCACCGCGCCGCAGGCGGTGGCCGCGCCGGACGTCACCGACGACGCGGCCGACGCGGCGTTGCTGGAGGCGGTGACCCGCGACCTCGGCCTGACCGAGGAGCAGGCGCTCGCCCGGTTCGCCGCCCAGGACGAGGCCGTGCGGCTCGACGCCGAACTGGTGCCCCGGCTGGGCGACGACCACGGCGGCTCGTGGCTGGACGAGGCCACCGCCCGCCTCGTGGTCGCCGTGACCACCGCCGAGGACGCCGAGCAGGTGCGGGCCGCCGGTGCGGAGGCGCGGCTGGTCACCCGCACCCTGCGCGAGGTGGAGTCGGTGAAGACCGAACTGGACCGGCGGGCGGACGCCGAACCGGACGCCTTCACCGGTGTCGCGTCCTGGCACACCGAACCGAAGAGCAACGCGGTGGTCGTCACCGTCGTGAGCGGGCAGGCGCTCGGCCCGGCGGTGCGTGACGCCGTCGCGCGCCATGGCGACGCGGTGCGCGTGGTGGAAACCGAATCCGCGCCCACCACGAGCGCCGAGCTGCGCGGTGGTCACGGGTACTTCAGCGGCACCAACCGCTGTTCGGTGGGCTTCAACGCCTCGAAGGGCACCACCCGCTACTTCCTGACCGCCGGCCACTGCGGCCCGGTCAACACCCAGACCTCGGCGGGCGGGACGGCCATCGGCCCGGTCGCGCACTCCACCTTCCCCGGCAAGGACCTGGCCGCGGTCAAGGTGACCAACACCGCCGCCTGGCAGCAGGGACCGCGGGTCCACGCCTACAAGGCCGGCGACCCGACCAAGTACTACAGCATCAGCGGGTCCCGGTACTCGCCGGTGGGCACGGCGGTGTGCAAGTCGGGCGTGACCACCGGGGTCACCTGCGGCCTCATCAAGGCCAAGGCCGTGGCCGTGCTCGTGGACCACGACGACAACAAGAACACCGCTGCGGTCAAGGTGAGCGGACTGGTCCGGCACAACGCCTGCGCCGAGGAGGGTGACTCCGGCGGCGCCAACTTCACCTGGGACGCGAGCTCACGCATGTACGCGGAAGGCATGTCCAGCATCGCCCAACTGGTGCCCGACGTGAACAACCCCAAGAAGTTCCGCTGCCTCAGCCACGTCAACAAGGAGAACGTCTCGTACTTCTCCCTGGTGGGCGACGCGCTGTCGTTCTACGGCCTGTCCCTGTCGACCGTTGCTTGACCTCGAGCCTCGAACGCGCTGTCCCCGCTCCTGTCGAGCCGGGGACAGCGCGTTCGGCGGTGATTACAGGCCCTCACGGCCGCCGCCGCGCCCTCTGCCCCTCGGGCCGCGCACCGCCGGACTCGGTGCCGGCCGGGTGACGGGAGGTCGTCGGGTGGACACGAGGTGGCGCACGGCGGCGGTCGCGGGCGTGCTGGTCGTGCTGACGGCGGGCACCGCCGCGCCCGATGTGGGAGCAGAAACGGCTTGGACCGCGCCGACATGTCACCCGAGGGCGGTGGTCTGTCGCCCTTCCTGTGCATGTACGCGGCCGGTGCTTTCTCGGAGGTAGAGCCGGGCCTCCCAGGTGTGGATGTAGGTGATGTCGCCGCACCACCGGGTGTCGACATCCTTGGGGCGCAGGTCAAGTCGCGTCGGATCAGGTCCGGCGATACGGTCGCGGCGGGGTCGGGGGCGGTGGTGGTGCGCCACCGTTTCGGGGCGCGCCCGACCGGCGATGCGGTCGCGCGACCGCACGCCCTTCGGCGAACGTGAAACGTCCCGGCGAAACGCGACACGGCTGCGCGGACGTGGCCCGCGCCTACAACGGCCGCCGACGTCCGTCAGGTGCAGAGGCGGCCACCGAGGTAGGTGTTGCCATCACCGGCCGCGCCTTCCGGGTCCACGGCGTAGAGGTGCACCGGGGTGCCCGGCGCGCAGTTCGGCACGGTGAAGCGGAAGCCGTGCACGCCGGTGATGCCGAAGTAGGCGTTGACGTCCGGTCGGTCGGTGCTGGTCGGGAACTCGCCCAGGTAGGTGCCGACACCCGCCGGGCCGCCCCGGTACACGGCGACCGCCGACGAGGTCGCGGGCAGGTCGACGTCGGCCGCCCACCCCTCGACCGCCGTGCCCGTGAGCAGCTCGAAGTTGCCCCGCGGCGGGGAGGTCCAGCGGAACACGCGGGTGTCTCCCTCGTTGAAGGCCTGGTTGGCCAATTGCGTGCAGTTGCGGCACATCTCGACGTCATTGGGGTACAACGCGGTCTCGTACACGCGCGGCATGGAGGCGGGCAGGCGGACGCTCTTCGAGCCGGTCGTGCCCGCGTGCACGGCCACCATGTTGCCCTCGGCCTCCACCGAGTCGCCGACCGGCGCGAAGTGGTGCACGCCCGCGTCCTCGCTGATCCGGCGCAGCGCGGCGAGCGGCAGCTTGGGCGCGGCGGCGTAGACGGAGGTGTAGCTGCCGCCGCTGACCGGGATCGTCTTGCGCGCCAGGGACACCCCACCCGCCTGGTAGGTGGCCAGCGTCGTCGCGGCCGGGTCGGTGACGGTGAACCACGGGGTCAGCGGGTAGCCGGGACCGCCGGTCTGGCCGACGAACGAGTAGTCCTGGGTCAGCGCGGGCGTGCCCGAGCCCTTGGCGACGGTGATGCCGGTGAGCGCGGTCATCGACGCGATCGAGGCGGCCTGGTCGTCCTGCACGTACCCGCCTGCATAGAACGTCAGCACGGTGCGGCCGGGCGTCTTCAGCTTCGTGTTGATCGCCGAACGCACGGCGGACGACACGACGTAGGCGTTGGGCAGCACCGCGAGCTTGATCGCGCTGAGGTCGAGGTTGCCCTTCGCCAGGTCGCTGAGCAGGTAGTGCCGGACCGGCGTGCCAAGCCGGGTCAGGTCCTCCACGAGGTTCGGCAACTGGTCGCTCGCGAACCCGTACGAGTTCTCCCCGGCCGGCGTGAGCGCGGCCTGGTAGTTGGGCGACACGTCGTCCACGAACACCGCCACCTGCGGTCGATAGGCGTTCGCGCCGCCGTGCCGGATCTTGTCGACGGCCCGGAACACCGACTGGAGGTTGGCCCACAGGGCCTCCGAGTCACCCGGCCGGTCGGGACGGCCGAACCAGCCGACCCCCTGCAGGTCGAGCAGGTGCACGGCCCGACCGCCGATACCCGCCGCGATCAGGTTGCGGCGCAACACCCGGATGCTGTCCCACAGGTTCGTGACGGTCTGGAACGGGACCGGTTGGCAACTCACCTCGCAGGCGAGGAACGTGCGGGTGTCGTCCTCGTCCATCCACAGCTTGTCGGACAGCCTCATCGTGTCGGTGATGCCCTGCTGCACGAACCCGTGGCCGAGCAGGCGGCTCTCCCGGTAGGAGTAGGGACCGCTGATGATGTCCACGCTCGGGCTGTTGACCAGGGTCGCGAGGTCGTTGTGCCCGCTGACGGGCAGTTCGGTGCCCAGCCCGTACTGGTAGCCGTAGAACGCCGCGGTCAGGACGCGGTTGCCGGTGACCTGCTCGGCCTTGGCGAGCAGGCGGGTGATCGCGGACACCGTGCGCGACGAGTGGTACTGGTTGTCCTTGGCCGCGCGCAACGAGTTGGGGTCCGCCGGGTCCAGGATCGTGCCGCGGGCCGCGCCGGAGACCGGGGGGACCTGGCCCGGCACGGCGTTGTTGCGCTCGGTCGGGGTGGCCGACCGGCACTGGGGGACCAGGCTCGCGGGCAGCCCGGGCCACGTACAGAAGCCCGCTTCGGCGCCGGCCGAGTAGTCACCCAGGTAGAAGTGGTGGCGGCCGATCGCGCCGGGCTGGGAGCCGGAGTCGTTGGTCCACGGGAACATGCCGCACCTCGGGGCCGCGCCGGGCACGGGCCCGCACAACCTCGGGTCACCCCAGTCCAACATCTTCCCGGCGGAGTCGTCGTAGCCGTACGGCCGGTAGAACCACTCGCCACCATTGGCGTAGGCGATGAGCACCCCCATCACCCGCCCGGGGTAACGGGTGTCCATGCGCGTCAGCACGCGGGAGATCTGCTCCTCCTGGTAGGCGAGCCACGCCTCGTTGAGCGACCACGGGTGTCCCGCCCCGTTGGTGTCGTCGCGCACGTTGCCCTGGAGGTCCTTCATCTTGACGGCTTCACGGCCGAAGGCGGGCGCGTCCTGGAGGTACATCCGGACCATCAGGTACGGCCTGGGGTTGAGGGCGTTGAGCTTGCCCGCCAACTGGTCGATGAACGCGTCGCTGGTGCTCATCAGGTGCACCTGGAGCATGGGCGCGACGTTCATGTCCGACGCGGCCGTGTTGGCCGCCGCGAGCCGCGCCTGGTAGTCGAAGTACGACCAGTCGCCGTTGCCGACCGGGACGCTCTGCGAGTTCAGCGCCATGAAGAACGGGGTCGTGGTGCGGCACGGCCCGCCCTGGTCGCAGAGCTGGATGACCTTGCGGCCGTTGTGGTTGGCGATCGTCGACGCCGGCCCGGACCACGGCTGGGCCGACGCGGTTGGCGGGATCGGCGTCAGCGGAACCAGGGCCAGTGCGAACAGGATCGCGAGCAGCCGTCGCATACGTCCTCCCGGGCGGCGTCCAGGCGCCACCGGCCGGACAACGGGCCAGAGTGCCACCGACGTCGCCGATCCGGCCCTCGATGTCACCGTGCTGGCCCAGCGCTGCCAGCGGACCGGACCAGCGGACGGTGCGGACCTCCGAACGTCCGCCCCACAACGGTCACCGTCGGTGAACCGGGTGCGCCGTGACGCCGAAGACATACGGTTTCTGCGGAAGACGGGCGCGAGGTCGGCGTGGCCCTGCGACCGCAGGATGGCGGTCGGTGCGGCTGCTCAGGCCAATTCGCGTGCTGTTCAGCCGATCCACGCGCCCGACCGGTGCGCTCGGGCGAGGTTCCTCCGTACCGTCGGGCCGGTCCGTGATCCACTCCCCGATGCCTCAGGAGGGCAGCGTTGAGATCACGTCCCAGCAAGACCTCCGCGGCGGCGTTAGCCACCGGAACCCTCGTCATCGCGGCCGTGACCGCCTTCACCCCGACCGCCGCGGCCGCCCCGGCGACCGGTGACGTCCTCACCGTCGCCGGGGCCGAGGCCGTCCCGAACAGCTACGTCGTCGTGCTGAACGACGGCGTCGCCGCCACGTCGGTGGTCGACGCGCACGGCGGCCGGATCGACGACGTGTGGCGCCACGCGCTCAACGGCTTCGCCGTCACCGCGACGCCCGAGCAGGCCGCGAAGATCGCGGGCGACCCCCGCGTCGCGTTCGTGCAGCAGGACGTCGAGGTCACCGCCACCGCCACGCAGAGTCCCACGCCCTCCTGGGGCCTGGACCGCGTCGACCAGCGGAACCTGCCGCTGGACAACTCCTACACCTACCCCAACACCGCCGGGAACGTCACCGCCTACATCATCGACACCGGCATCCGCACCACCCACCAGGACTTCGGGGGCCGGGCCGTCTGGGGCACCAACACCAGCGGCGACGGCAACAACTCCGACTGCAACGGCCACGGCACGCACGTCGCGGGCACCGTCGGCGGCGCGGCCCACGGCGTGGCCAAGGGCGTCCGGCTGGTGGCGGTCAAGGTCCTCAACTGCGCCGGCTCCGGCACCACGGCCGGCGTCATCGCGGGCGTCGACTGGGTGACCGCCAACCGCACCGGGCCTGCGGTGGCCAACATGAGCCTCGGCGGCGGCGCGCAGGCCGCGCTGGACACCGCGGTCGCCAACTCCATCGCCTCGGGCATCACCTACGCGGTGGCCTCGGGCAACTCCAACGCCGACGCGTGCGGCTTCTCCCCGGCCCGCGTCCCGACGGCGCTCACCGTCAACGCCTCGGACCGCAACGACGCCCGCGCCACCTTCTCCAACTGGGGCGCCTGCACCGACCTGTACGCCCCCGGCGTCGGCATCACCAGCGCCTGGTCCACCGGTGACACCGCGACCAACACGATCAGCGGCACGTCGATGGCCGCGCCGCACGTCGCCGGCGTCGCGGCCCTGCACCTGTCGGCCAACCCGGGCGCCACCCCGGCTCAGGTCGACGCGGCGATCACCAACTCGGCCACGCCGAACGTGATCCAGAACCCGGGCACGGGCTCGCCGAACCGCCTGCTCCACGTCGAGAACGGCGGCACCCAACCCCCGGCCAAGGCCACCCTCAACCGCTACCGCAGGGGCAACGACCACGCCAGCGCCACGTCCGCGCCCGCCGGCCACACCCTGGAGGGCCCGATCGGCACGGTCAACACCGCCGCCGGCGCCGGCACCCACCCGATCTACCAGTGCCTGGTCAACGGCTGGGACTACATGACCTCGCCGGCCGCCAACTGCGAGGGCACCGCGGTCGTCGGGGTGATCGGCTACCTGCTGGACGCCCCGGCCTCCGGCGCCAACCACCCGATCTACCGCTGCCGCGTCGCGAGCAACGGCAACCACTTCGACTCGTCCGCCGCCAACTGCGAGGGCTACACCGTCGAGGGCGTCCTCGGCTACTCGTTCTGACCCGAACCCCCCCGGCGCCGGCGCGGGCCCGGCGCCGGGGGGCGCGGTGACGTCCCGACCGGCCGTGCGCGACCGCTGTGCGCCCGTGTTGCCCGTCGTACCTGTCGAGAACTCCATCCACGCAGGTACAGGGCGCGCAAAGCCCGAGACCTCGAAGCGATCGGGGCAAGCGCGGCTGGCCGTGTTCGGCTGGGCGCACCGCTACAACACCCGACGACGCCACTCCCACCTCGCCCAGAAGTCCCTCATCGACTACGAGAACGCCCCCTCCCCTACCCGCCACCGCCGCACGGGTAGGGGAAGCCGGGATCAGAAGAACGCGCCGACCGAGGGCGTGGCGCCGCTGCCCCAGTGCAGGATCGCCGCGTAGAGCGCCCGCCGGTGCGCGGCGCCGTTCTCGATCTGCGCCGTGGTGCACGGGTTCGTTCCCGCGCCGCACACCCAGCCGTGCAGGAAGATCCGCCACCCGCCGTCCAGGGCCGGGGTGACGTCCGCGCCGCCCGGCCCGCAGATCCTGGTGCCCGCGGTGGACGTCAGCGGGTGCTCGGTCGCGCCCGCGAAGTTCCACTTGTCGCGCGACCGCAGCCAGACGGTCGCGTAGCTGCAGTTGTTGTAGCCGTACCGGGAGGCGAACAGGACGTACTCCGACCCGCGCTGCACCATGACCGGGTTCTCGATGATGCCGTCGCGCTGCACGAGCTCACCGCTGGGGTTGCCCACCCAGTGCCGCCCCCCGTCACCGAGCCGCAGCATGCGCAACGACGACGGCGTCTGCTGGGTCTTGTAGAGCAGGAAGCGCCGCCCCTCGGCGTCCACGAACGGCGAGGGGTCGATCACGCCGGCACCCGCGACCGGGCGGCCGGGCACGGTGTCCTCACCACCGTGCCTGCCGCCCGGGCAGACCAGCGGGTTGTCACCGACCGGTGTGTACGGACCACCCGGCTGGGTCGCCGTGGCGGCACCGATGCACCGCTGCCCGCCGAACCCCCTCGCGGCCGCCGAGTAGTACAGCACCCAGCCCGCCGAGGTGTGCCACGCGTCCGGTGCCCAGATCGCCTGCCCGACGTCCACCCAGGACGGCGGCCTGGACAGGTCGAGCGCCGGGCCGACGTGCCGCCACGGGCCGTTCGCCGTGTCACCGCGGCTGACCCGGCCGTTCCCTCCGGTGCTGAACACGTAGAACTCACCGTTGACCCGCACCACGCCGGGGTCGGCGATGGAAGCCTCCGGCGCGTAGACGGGTGCTGGTCCGGCCGCCGTCGCGGGGGCCGCGGCGAGCACTGCCGCGCTCACGGCCGCGAGCAGTACCGCACCGGCCTTGGGTTTCCAGCGCATGGACGTCCTCCTGATCCTGCCAGGTCGACAGGTCGTCTTCCTGGTGCTCCTGGCAGGTGGTCGGACTGCGAATTCGGGTTCCCGGTTCCACTCCCGGACGATCGCGGGTTATGTTCTGCCGGCCGATCCCATCACGGAAGGCGGGCGGATGTCCGGCACTTTCAGCAGGCGCAAGGCCCTCGTGCTCGGTGGTGGTGCCGTCCTGGGCGCCGCCGTCGGCACCGGTACCGCCTCAGCCGCCACCGACTGGATCCGCCTGCCCGTGGTGACCGCCAACATCGGGCGCGACAACCTCGGCGCGCGTGAGAACGCGATCCGCGCGGTGCGCGACGCCGACCCCGGGACCCGACCGCTGGTCGGCTGGCAGGAGATCGTCGAGGGCGACACCGGTGAACGCCCGATGATCACCAAGCACTTCGGCGACTTCTACCAGAACGCCTTCCTGTGGGACGACCAGTCCTACCGGGTGCCGATCTCGGTGCCGAGGCCGTGGCAGGTGATCAACTCGCGGGCCACCTTCGTGCACGGTGGGATCGAGCAGGTCAGCCCGCCGCGCTGGATCAACGAGGTCGTGATCGGCCACGAGACCCACACCGCCCTGCGCTTCGCGCTGGTCAACACCCACTACATCGCCAACGCCTACAACGGCGACCGCAGGCCCGGCCTGCAGGACGAGTGGGACCTGCACAAGAGCAAGCACAAGGAGCGCGTGCTCGCCCACCACCAGCAGGGCCGCCCGGTCATCTGGACCGCCGACACCAACCGCCGCGACTACGGCACGGCCACCGGCTGGCAGGTCGAGCGGAGCGCGTTCACCGACGGCATCGACCGGATCGGCTGGATGCCCGGCAACGACACCCCCCAGGTGCAGCTCCAGCTGCTCAACACCAAGACGGTGCGGATGTACGTGGACGGCCACGACGCGCGGGTCGCGATCTTCCGCATCCGGCTGGCCTGACCCGGCGCGGTTGCCGCTCTACCTGACGTGCCACCGCCTACCCCGCGTCAGCCCGACAACCCGCACCGCAGATCCGCCCAGTAGCGCCGGACCCAAGGTGCGGAGGGGCTTGTCGGTGTCGTGCTCGCGGCGGTGGTTGTCGATGCCGTCGACCAGGCCGCGCAGCACGTCCAAGCCGAAGAACACCTTGTCGGTCCCGGCGAGCAGGCCGAGGAACCGGTGGTCGAGCCCTGCTACTGCCTGGGATCGGGATGTCGGTCTGGCAGAATCGGCCGGTGGCCGGCTCCTCAAGACCTGATGACCTTGCGTGACGCGCTCGCCTTCCTGCCCGACCGCCCTCAGCGCTCCACGCCGAGAGCGGCGGCCAAGGCGCGGAGATCCTCGCGCAGCCGGACCTCGCCCCCGTCGTCCACGCAGCCGGTCCTGATGTCGATGTACAACGTAGTCACCTCGGGAATGTTGATCCGGACAGCCGAGTCGGCGATGTCGAGCCGGTCCCGGTAGTCGCCGGGCGCCATGCCGGCGTGTTTGCGCAGCTCGTCCTCCAGGGCTTCGGCCACGGGTTCCGGCACGTCGCGGCTGAGCAGCCGCAGGCGCAGGTCGACCACGTCGGGGGAGCGGCCGAGCAGGGTTTCGTTGGTGCGCGCGCACGGCTCGACCGACAGGTCGACCGGAACACCTGGCAGGTCGGGGTTGCGCGTGTCCGGGTTCCCGGTCAGCCGCTCGGTCACCGAACGGATCGCGTAGGAGGTGGCGTCGACCGAGTATGGACCGTCCACAGTGGACCTGTCGAGCAGCTGGATGCCGAGCAGGCCGGCGAAGAACAGCCACACCACGAGCCCCACCGCGAGGAGCCCGCCACCCACGGACAGCTTGGGTGTGAAGTCGCGCGCATAGTCCGGCCCGTCGAGGCCGGACGTCGGCGCCAGGTCGGGTCGGGCCGTCCGGACGGCGTCCAGGAACGCGCCGTGCGAGTCGACGTCCTTCCACCGCATCCGGAGCCGGTCGTCCGGCGTGTCGAGTTCCACCACCTGCCGATCGAAGGCATCGGCCCGGCGGAGGGCGACGACCACCCCGCCCAGCAGGGACAGCGGCAGCCAGAACGCCAACCAGAACCCCTTGACCGACACGTGACCGGTGCGCACCGCGGTGATCGAGTCGTACCGGACCCGCTCACGCCCCAGCACCACCGCGTCGTCCCCGAACATCGCGTAGCCGGGCCACCGCACCGCCAACCGGGCCGCGACCGCCGCGACCACGAGGTCCGCGATGGCCATGATCCAGAAGAACGGCCGTTCCGGCGTCACCGTGACACCCCAGCCGTGCCACCCCGTCAAGGCGGACGCCACCACGACCACGGTCCAGGCGCGCCCGGCGCCCGACGACAACCAGACCCGTTTCACACCGGGTCGACGTGATCGGCCGGTGTTCGGTTCCGCTCAGCCGAAAACTCTGATCACCGCTTCCGCGCGGTCCCGTTCGGTGTACAGGGACCAGGCGGTCTCGGCGAGGTCGTGAGCCGCAGCCGGTGGCGCAGCTGTCCGTTGCTTCTGACGGCGCGGGTGGCACCTCCGGTCAAGACTTCATGCCTGGTGAGCCAGGACCGCGTAAGGATCCGGTGCGGCTGCGGCGGGCGATCGTGATGCTGATGTCCGGCCAGGGCCAGGCGGTCCGGGACATCACCGCGTCGGCCACCCGCCGGACCACGTTCGTCGCGATCGAAGACCGCCCGCGGCGGCGTGGTGACCACCGACGGTGCTCGCACGTACAGGCGGGCGTGACCGGAAGGTGCCACGCTCGCTCGTGGTCGCCGCGGTGGACCGCATGCTGTGCCGCATGCCCCTGATCCACCTCGATCAAGTGGCCGCGGTGTACCGGGATGTCGCTGCGGTGCGCATGACCGCCGAATCGGCCAACCGCACGGTCGTCGCCGTCGCAGGTCCGTTCGGCGAACTGCGCGAACTGCGCATAGACCCGCGCGTCTATCGCGTTCAGGACGCCCGCCGGCTGTCCGAGGACGTCCTGGAGGCCAGTCGCGCCGCCGCGGACCGCGCCTGTCGTGCGGCGTTCGACGCCGCCAGGGTGCTCCTGCCCGAGGACGCGGAGCCGACCGGTGCCGATCTGGTCCTCGGTCCCGTGCTGCGAGAACTGGACGAGCTCGTCGCAACCGCACGTGAACGTGTCACCGTGCCGTCGGATTCACGGCCGGTCCTCGACACCGGCATCGACTACGAGGCTGAACGCCGTGACGTCGAGGCGCAGCGCGCGGTGATGCTGGAGACGCGAGGCACGGCGGATTCCGATGACGGGTTGGTCACCATCACGGTCGATGCCTGCGGCAGAGCTCGCGCTCCAGTTCGACGACTCGTTCCGCGTGCTGGCGGAATTGCGGCGGAACGACCTCGTGTCCGAACAAGCCGAGGAAGCTCTGGCGGCGGTCGAGGTGCAGCTGTCCGCGATGAGCAACGGTGACGTGTGGTCCGAGCGCTCCGTGCGCGATGCACCCGAGTGGAGGACGCTGCGCTCTCTCGCGAAGAAGGCGCTCGCGTTGCTGTGATGGCGCGTAGCCGTTGGTGCTCGACACGGGCAGCCGAAGGACTCCGACCTCACGAGCCGATCGGAATGACGGCCCGGGGAAGCAGGCGCCCACCTCCAGATTTCCATCGTCGACGACGACCCGCACCACAGCGGCTTCTCCCTGGGAGCGAGACGCGGCACGGCGGGCAGACCATCGACGTGTCCACAGTGGACGACATCGGCGCGGTGGCGTTGGCCGCCGCTCGCGGCCTCTACGAGGTGGGCTCGGCCGAGGTCGAGGAGGGCCGCGGCCCGCTGGACGACCTGGCCGCCGCGATCGCGGAGCACGAGGGACGATCGCGCTCCGGGTCCTGACGCGGTTCCGCCCGAGGAGGCGGCGGTGCCCCCCGGGCAGGCTGGTCGAGTCGTGGTGCCGCGTCAGTCCGGCAGCGAGGCGAGCACCGTCTTCAGCTCCGCGCCGGTCAGCACGACGCCGAACCGGTCGGCCAGCACGTCGCCGAACCGGTCGTCCTCGACCCGGGACTCCTCGCGGCGGCCGTCGGCGTGGCGCAGGGTCAACGCGCGGTCGTTCAGGTTGAGCCGCCAGTGCTCGGCGATCCGCTCCAGGAACACCCGGCCCACGAACGGCGAGCGCTCATGGGTCGAGATGAAGTGGTTGGCCACCACGTAGTCGATGCGGTGGTGGGCCTCCAGCGCGAACCGGTAGACCGGGAACCAGCCGTCGCCGCGCCGCAGGGACAGGCACCACGGCTGCGCGCGGTCGCGGTGCTCGGACAGCCGGTAGGTCCAGCCGGCCTGCTCGGACACGACGCCGTCGACCAACGGCACCGGGTCCAGCGGGCCGCTGTCGCCGAAGCCGACGTCGGCGAGGTAGGCCGAGCCGTCGTCCAGCTCCACGCGCAACGCCACGTGGGTGCGCGGCAACGGCTTGGGGTATTCCAGGTCCGGCCGGGCGAACAGCCGCGTGACGCGGTAGCCGAGCCGTTCCAGCAGGGTGGCGAACAGCAGGTTCTGCTCGTAGCAGTAGCCGCCGCGCCGGTTCTCGAGCAACTTCGCCTGCAGCGCGTCCAGGTCGAGGTCGACGCCGCGCCCGAGCACCACGTCCAGGTTCTCGAACGGGATGGTCAGCACCTGGGCGCGGTGCAACCGACGCAAGGTGTCCGCTGTCGGGGTGAGCGGCCCGGTGATACCGAGCCGGTAGAGGTACTTGTCGACGTCGAGCCGGTCAGACTCCCACTGGTCTTCGGTGCGCATCCCACGTCCTTACTTCGCTCAGCGACCGAGTGACTACCGTCTGCTATCGACCATAGCCAGATCCGCGGGATCGTGACGAGCGCTCACTACGGCACGCCGCTTCCGGCAGGACATCGGACCCGGTCAACGCTGTGGGAGCGGGCCGGTGCAGACGTCGACCGGGCGGAACCTCAGTCCGGGCTCGCGGTACTCCTCGATCGCGTGCACGAGCGCCGCCGGCGCCAGGTCGACGTTCGGGAACGTGCCCGCGCCGGGCGTGACCGCGTCCACCGTCGCCATCACCTCACGGGCCGCCTCGTGCTCGCGCAACGCGTCGGCCCGCGGGTCGCGTTTCCGCCGATGGGACGCGTCGAGTCCGAGTAGCCGGAACAACGGGGTTGGCATTGCGGTCCGGCGGGCTGTCGACACCGTCCGTGGGACCACGGCTATTCGACCGTGCCTGGAATTCCGGCTGTCCGAGCCATCCGGTCGCAACTGTCCTGTAGATGGACGCGACGATCGGCTGGACCGCGCGGCTCGGCCTCCGCGGTCGGTCCGGTCGGGCGCGCCGGTGCGGTGTCAGGTGCTGGTCGGACCGGTAATGGACAACGAGGACGGCTTTCCCGGGCGGCTCGGTGGCGGTTACATGATCGTCAGTCACGGGGAGTGGTCCCGGCTGGGGCACGTTCGCACCGGGAGTCACTCGGATCGAGAAGAGAGCCCATGGTGCGTTCCGCTGAGTCCTTGTCCCCTCGTCTGGTGGTGGTCGGCGCCACCGGTGCCCTCGGCTCCGCCCTGCTGGAGCTGCTCGGCCAGAGCCCTCTCGGCCACCGGGACCTGGTGCTGTGCGCCTCGTCCCGCTCGGCCGGTCGCCGGGTCGTGGTCGGGGATGAGCCGCACGAGGTGCGCCACGCCACGGCGGGTCAGGTCGGGGTCACCGGCGGGGACCTGGTCTTCCTCTGCGCCGACGAGGACGTCAGCCGCCGCTGGGGGCGCGCGGCGGGCGCGGCGGGCGCGCTGGTGATCGACCTCAGCGGAGCTTTCCACCGCGACCCGCACATCCCGCTGATCGTGCCGGAGGTCAACGGCCACCTGCTCGACCGCGACCTCGTCGACGGCCTGATCGCCAGTCCCACTCCCATGGCGACCGCGCTGGTGCGGCTGCTGCACCGCGTGCAGGAGTCCTATGGCCTGCGCCAAGTGGTGTTGAGCACCCTCCAAGCCGCCACGTGCCTGGGCTGGCAGGGCGTCGAGGAGCTGCTGGAGGGCTCGGAGCTGGCACTGCGGGACCCGGACGCCGAGTTGCCCGCCCACCGCACGTCCTCCCCGCTGGCCTTCAACGTGGTGCCGGCGGTCGGCGGGCTGCTGCACGACCACTTCACCACGGAGGAACAGCGGCTGGTCGGCGAGACCCGGCGGTTGCTGGGCCGGCCGCGGTTGAACGTCACGGCCACCTGCGTCCACGTGCCGGTGGTCAGCGGCCACTCCGCCGCGGTGCTCGTGGAGGCGGAGGTCCCCGTGCGGCGAGCGGAGCTGGTGTCGCTGCTCGCGTCCGTGCCGCGGGTGCGGGTGCACGACACCGAACCGCCGCAGGCCGCCGGGCCGACGCCGTTGACCGCGGTCGACCCCGACGTGGTGCACGTCGGTCGGGTCCGGGTCACGCCGCACGACCCGCGCGCCGTGTGGCTGTGGCTCACGTTCGACAGCCTCCGTGCGACGGGGGCGTTCAACGCGCTGCACATCGCCCGGCTGGCGCTCGCCGTCGGCAGGGCGCGGACCGGCCGGGTTCGGTAGTCCGCCGAGGCTCGACCACGAGCGGTCGGTCGACCGACCATCCACAAACGACTCGACCGACAGGACTCGCGGCCGCCCCGCGCGCAAGCACATCGGCGGATCGGACTTCGGTGAACCGCACCCTCGGGAAGGGGTGATCCGAACACCGCCTTCCGGCTGCTCGACACTCCCCCGAACGGCCCGCACCCGCCGCTCTCGTACCAGGGTACGAGCAGCGACGGGTGCGGAAAGGCGAAGGCTCTGCGGGTGGGACCCGCCCCCTCAGCGCAGGACCAGGTCGAGGTCCAGGACGCTGCTGTCCCACCTGTCGTCGCCCAGCACGGTCAACGGACCGGCGCCGGCCGCCGCGGTGCCGAGAGCCAGAACCGGTGCCAGGGCAACGATTGCGGTGGCGAGGATGAGACCAGCGAACCGACCGAACGGCAGATACCCCAGGTGTGTCATCTCATCTCCAGTGATACCGGATGTCCCGCGGTGCCGGGATACCCGGCACACGTCCAAGCCTGGCAGCGATTTCGCGCGAGTCCGAGTGATCACCGGTGGCCTATGCTGGAGTGGCAACAAGTGGAAACCGCGTGATCCGCCGTGTCGCGTCAGGAGACCGAGCCGTTTGGACGAGCAGCCGTGGTCGGACGAGCAGTCGTTGCTGGACGATCTCGCGATGGACGCCTACCGGGCCGGTGTGCGGGCCGGTGTCTTCGTCGATGAACAGATCGCGGCCGAGCTCGGCGCGGAACCGGCGATGGTGACCAAGGCCCGCGAGCGGCTCCAGGAGTTGTGCCTGCTCAGCGAGCCGGCGGTGGGCCACCCGGCGGTGCCCTTGGACCCGGAGATCGTCGAGGCCGAACTCGTGTCCCGGCTGGAGGTGTCGATCTCCAGGCAGCGCCGCCAGGTCTCCCGGATACACCGCCAGCTGCGCTCGCTGTCCGGCGTGTACCGCTCGACCGAGCGCCACCCGCAGCAGAACGTCCCGATCCGCGTGCTGGACAGCGCGGCGGACGTGCAACGCGAGCTCGACCTCGCCCGGCACCGCTGCACGCAGGAGCGGATGGCGTTGCAGCCCGGCGGTGGCCGCGCGGCCCACCTGCTCCAGGAAGACCTCATCCACACCCAGGAGCTGCTGCGCCGCGGCGTGCGGATCCGGACGCTCTACCAGCACACGGCCCGGGCCAGCATGGCCACCCGGGCCTACGCGAAGCGGGTCAACGACGCAGGTGGCGAGGTGCGCACCGCGGAGGAGCTGACCGAGCGGCTGATCATCTACGACCGGCGCATCGCGTTCGTGCCCAAGGAACGCCGCGGGCAGGAGGCACCGGGTGCGGCGGTGGTCACCGACCCGACGCTCGTGGCCTACCTGTGCCGCTCCTTCGAGGCCGCCTGGCAGGTCGGCCAGCCCTTCCCCGAGGCGGACCCGGTCGAGGACAGCCAACAGGTCGGCTCCGAGCTGCGCGCCTCGATCCTGCGGTTGATGGGCATGGGCCTCAAGGACGAGGTGATCGCGCGCCGGCTGGGCATGGCCACGCGCACCTGCCGCCGTTACATCTCGACCTTGATGGACGAGCTCGGTGCCAGCAGCCGGTTCCAGGCCGGGCTGCTGGTGGGTCGCCGGGAGGCGGCGGCCAACCGGGACGACACGCCGTCCGGTCCCTGATCCGTCGTCATCCACCGCCGGACCGCCGCGGAAAAGCGAATGTCCGAGCGGTTCACGCACCCCTTCGACAGCCTGGTCGCGCGCTGTCCACTTCCGGCCGGACCACCTGCTGACGTCCGCCGCCCCTCGAAATGCCGGCACGCCCGTGCGAGCTTGTGTCGCGAGATCGCCGAGCCGGTGAGCGTCCCGGCTACTGGGAGCGGTCCCACACGGTGCCCTGCTGCCCTCACCGGGCGCAGGTGCCCATCCGTCCCCGAGGAGAGAACCGATGGCAGACCTGATCGGCCTGGACGAGGCCGAGCGCCTGGGCGTCGACGCCGTCCACGACCTCTACCGCCGGTACATCAACAAGAGCCAGGTCCGGCTGATGACCTCCTTCGGCTTCGGCCGGGAGCTGGTCGACCGCGCCGAGGGCGCGTACGTGTGGACCAAGGACGGGCGTCGCATCCTGGACTTCACCGGCGGCGTCGGGGTGCTCAACCACGGCCACAACCACCCCCGCATCCTCGCCGCCCGCCGTCGCTTCCAGGAGCAGCAGCGGATGGAGGTGCACAAGACCTACTTCTCCCCCTACCTCGCCGCACTGGGCCACAACCTGGCCCAGCTGCTGCCGGGTGACCTGAACCGGTCGTTCCTGCCCAACTCCGGCGCGGAGGCGGTGGAAGGCGCGGTCAAGCTCGCCTACAAGTACCACCAGGGGCGGCGCAACACGATCCTGCGCTCCGACATCAGCTTCCACGGCAAGCTGCTCGGTTCCGGCGGCCTGACCGGCAGCACGCAGAACCACTTCGCCTTCCCGACGATCCCGGGCATCCGCACCTTCGCCTACGGCGACCTGGACTCGGTGCGGCAGGCGCTGGCCGAGGCGCGTGACGCCAACGGGCGCAGCGACGTGTACGCGCTGCTGATCGAGCCGTTCAGCGCCTCCACCATCCGCTGGTGCTCGGAGGAGTTCCTGCGGGGGCTGCGGGAGCTGTGCACGGCCGAGGACATCGTGCTGATCTTCGACGAGATCTACACCGGGTGGGGCAAGACCGGGAGCCTGTTCTACTTCACCCGCTACGAGGGCCTCGTCCCCGACGTGGTGACGACGTCGAAGTCGTTCGGCGGCGGCAAGTCGTCCATCTCGGCGTACGTGGCGCGGGACCCGATCTTCGCGCGCGCCTACGACAACATGACCGACGCGATGATGCAGTCCACCTCGACCACCTACTACGGCTTCGGCGAGGAGGCGGCGACCGCACTGGAGGCGGTCGCGGTCGCCGTGGACGAGGACTTCCCGGCCCGGGCGCGGGCGATCGAGGAGGTGCTGCGGCCCGGCCTGGAGCGCATCCACAAGACCTACCCCGACCTCATCACGGAGGTGGCGGGCGCCGGTGCGCTGCACGGGGTGTTCCTCTCCGGCGGGCCGAAGGTGCTCGACCTGGTGGGCAAGCTGCCGGTCGGCGGACCGGCGAAGGACCCCCTGATCCGCACGAAGATCATCACCGCGGCGGTGATCGACGCCCTCTACCGCGAGCACGACATCTACACCTACAACACGCTCAACGGACGCAGCCCCCTGGTCGTCGCGCCGCCGTTGGTGGCGGGCGCCGAGGAGTGCGAGCGTTTCCTCGACGCCTTCGAGGCCACGTTGGAGCAGGGCATGGGCCGGCTGGTGCGGCGCTTCGTGCGGGAGCGGGTGAGCTCGCTGTGGTGAACGGGCACGACGACGGCACGGCGGCGCTGCCCGCCCGGATCGCGGTCACCGGTGCGGCCGGTGTCCTGGGCTCGCACCTGGTGAGCCGGCTGCGCGCGGAGGGCGTGGAGGTGCGCGCCTTCGACCTCAGGCCGATCGAGCCGGCCCCGGGTCTCATGCCGTTCACGGGCGACATCCGCGACCCGCGGGCCGTGGCCGAGGCGGTGGCCGGCGCGGACGCCCTGGTGCACTGCGCGTCCGCGCTGCCCAGCTACCCGGCGGCCGACATCCGCTCGATCGTCGTGGAGGGCACCGGCACGGTGCTGGAGGCCGCCCACGCCGCGCGGGTACCGCGGGTGCTGCACGTGTCGTCCACCGCCGTCTACGGCCTGCCGAAGCTGGTGCCCACCCCCGAGGACCACCCGCGGGAGCCGGTGGACACCTACAGCCGCAGCAAGGCCGAAGCCGAGGTGATCGCGGAACGGCACCGGGCCGCGGGGATGCTGCTGCCGGTGCTGCGGCCCAAGACGTTCCTCGGACCGGGCCGGATGGGCCTGTTCGACATGCTCTACCAGTGGGCCGAGGAGGGCCGCAACTTCCCGGTCCTGGGCCGCGGTGACGTGCGCATCCAGATGCTGGCGCTGTCGGACCTGGTGGAAGCGGTGCGCACCGTGCTGGTGGCGCCCGCCGAACAGGTCAACGACACGTTCAACGTGGGCGCCGCCGAGTTCGGCACGCTGCGCGAGGACTTCCAGGTCGTGCTGGACGCGGCCGGGCACGGCAAGCGCGTCAAGTCCATCCCGGGCCGTCCGGCGGTGGCGGTGCTGCGCGCGCTGGAGCGCACCGGCATGTCACCCGTCTACGGCCGGTTGCTGTTCAAGCTGCTCGCCGACTCCTACGTCAGCGTGGACAAGATCCGCGAGCGGCTCGGCTTCGTCCCGAAGCTGTCCAACCAGGACGCGATCCTGCAGACCTACGCGTGGTGGCGCGAGGCGCGGGCCAGGACGGCGGGTGCGCCGGCCGCCGGTCGCGGCACCGGCCGGACCAGCCAGGAACCCTGGCGGCAGGGTGCGCTGAAGCTGGCCAAGGTCTTCTTCTGATCGTCCGACCCTCGCGGGCTCGACGGCCCTCACCACTCCGCCGAAGGAGGCGATACAGGCATGCCCACGACCAACCCGGCCGTGTTCGGACGGCCGTCACCGACCGGGGAACCGGAAACCGATGAGCGCGCGGGACCGGAGGTCGTCGGTGAACGAGGCCGGTCGGACGGGACCGGGAACGCCGACGGCACCGCGACGACCGCCGAGGCGGCGGGAGGGCGGCGTTGGTGCATGGGCACCAGGTTGGTCGTGGCGGCCGCCGCTGTCTGGTCCGCGTTCCTGGTCCTGCACGTGGTGCTGACCGGCCGCTGGTGGGTGTGGTTCCTGGTCGAGGCCGTGCCGCCGGTGGTGTTCCCCGCGGTGCCCGCCCTGCTCCTGCTCGTCGTGCCACTGGCGCGCCCGGTCCGCCGGTGGCTCGCACCCCTGCTCGTGGTGCTGCTGGTGGCAGGCGGGTACCTGGCCGGCGTCGGCCCCGGCTGGCGGGGCGCCGCGGCACCCGCCGGGCCGGGTGACGCCGAGGTGTCGGTCGTCTCGTGGAACACCGACTACTGGGAGATGGACGACGATCCGACGGCCTTCTACGCGTACCTGCGCGGCAAGGACGCCGACGTCTACCTCCTGCAGGAATACCTGCACTGGGAGGGCGAGGGCCCGATCCACATCGACCGGCTGGCACGGCTGCGCGAGGAGTTCCCCGGCTACGAGGTCGTGGTCGAGGGGGAACTGATCACGCTCTCCCGGCTTCCGGTGGTGGCCGTCCACTCCCGTCCCACGCCTGCGACCGACAACGGCTGGTACTGGCAGGGCGCCAAGGCGCAGCGCACCGACCTGCGGGTCGGCCCCGACCGGGTCCTGTCGGTCTACAACGTCCACCTGCCCGTGCCGTTCCGGGTCGGCGACAACCCGCTGTCGAGCCGGTTCTGGACCTTCCTGGCCGGCCAGCACGACTGGTGGACCCGCGAGCTGGACGAGCTGCGGTCGGACGTCGCGGCCAACCCGAACCCCGTCGTCGTGGCCGGGGACTTCAACTCGCCGTGGCTGGGCAGCCTGATCCGGATCGGTGACACCACGGCGCACTCACCCGGCGAGGGCCCGCTGCCCTCCTTCTCCTGGCCCCTCGCCGACTACGCCGTGCCCCGCGTGTGGCGGCTGGACTGGCTGTTCACCACCGGCGGGCTGTCCGTGCCGCGGTACCGGTTCACCGACAGCGCGGGCTTCTCCGACCACGCCGCCCAGGAGTTCACCGTCGTCGTCCCCGGCGCCGAGCAGGCACCCCACGGCGGCTGACGGACCACCGCACCCAACCCGAACGCCCATCCACCCGTGCACACACCCGACGTACCGAGAGAGGGACCTCCCCATGCGGCTACCCGACAGGTTCGACGTCACGGTGATGTTGGACTACTACGCGCCTTACGTCTCCGGGCTCACCGAGGCGGCCCGGCTCACCGCTGAAGGCCTCGCCGCGCGCGGCTGGAAGGTCGCCGTGGCCTGCGCCCGGCACCACCGCTCCCTGCCGACCCACGAGGTGATCAACGGCGTCCACGTGTTCCGGGCGCCCGTCCTGGCCCGCGTCAGCCGCGGCTTCCTCGCACCCCACCTGCCGCTGCTCGCGTCCCGCCTGGCCGCCCGCTCCGACCTGCTCCACATGCACCTGCCCAATCCGGAGGCCGCGTTCGTCGCCGGGCTGCGGCGCGGGACACCACTGGTGGTCACCTACCACATCGACACGTTCCTGCCGGACAGCCCGATCAACCGGTTCGGGATGCGCGTGGTCGACGCCTCCTGCGCCGCCGCGATCCGCCGTGCCGACCTGGTCATCACCAACAGCGAGGACCAGGCGCGCGGTTCCCGGATCTGGCCGGTGATCCAGCGCCGAGCGCTGCGCCCCATCCCGTCGCCGTGCGTGGACCGCAACGGCGGCAGCCCGCGGATGCGCGACGGCGACGGCCTGCACATCGGCTTCATGGGCCGCATCACCGTCGACAAGGGCATCGAATACCTGATCCGCGCGTTCCGCGGCATCGACGACCCCGCCGCCCGACTGCTGATCGCGGGCGACCACACCACCGTCGCCGGCGGCAGCAACATCGCGCAGCTGCGCGAAGAGGCCGGTGGCGATCCGCGCATCCGCTTCACCGGGCTGCTGCGCGGCGAGCAGGTCCGCGACTTCTACGCCTCGATCGACGTCTTCGCCCTGCCCTCGATCTCCGAGTCCTTCGGCATCGTGCAGGTCGAGGCGATGATGGCGGGCAAGCCGTCGGTCACCACCAACCTGCCCGGCTCCCGCTACCCGGTCGAGGTGACCGGTTTCGGTCGCCTGGTGCCGCCCCGCGACCCGGCGGCGCTGCGGGAGTCGCTGCTGGAGATGGCGGCGCTGCCGGCCGAGGACCGGCAGGCCGGGCAGGAGGCGGCCACGAAGCTGTTCGGCGGCGAGGCGTTCCTCGACGCCCACGAAGAGGCGTACCGCGCCGTCCTGCTGGGAGCCCGGTCATGACCACCACACCCCCGCCCCTGCTCACGCCCTACCGCATCGGTGGTCAGGAGCACCGGCCGCGGCGGGACGAGCCGGTCATCGCCGTCACCGACGCCCCCCGGTCGCGGCTGCGGGCCGGGCTCGCGCTCCTGCGGCCACGCCAGTGGGTCAAGAACGTCTTCGTGCTGATCGCGCCGCTCGCCGTCGACCCGGCGGCGATCACCCGGCACCCGTGGCTGCTGACGGTCGCGCTGGTGGCGTTCATCGCCGCGTCGAGCACGGTCTACGTGCTCAACGACTGGCTGGACCGGGGCCGGGACCGGCTGCACGCCACCAAGCGGCACCGGCCCATCGCCAGCGGCCGGATCGGACCGGTCGGAGCGCTGCTGCTGGGCTCCGGGTGCCTGGCCGTGCTCGGCGCGGCAGCCCTGGTCCTGCCACCGGCGGCGCGCCTGGCCGTGGCCGCCTACCTCGTGCTGAACCTGCTGTACTGCCTGGCGCTCAAGCACCACGCGTTGGTGGACATCAGCTCGGTGGCCCTGGGGTTCGTGCTGCGCGCGGTGGCCGGCTGCCTGGCCGTGGACGCGCCGCTCAGCCCGACGTTGATCGTCTGCGTCTACTGCGTCTGCCTGCTGCTGTCGCTGGGCAAGCGCCGGCACGAGCTGGTGGCGGTCACGCGGGCCGGTGAGGCCACGGCAACCCGTCCCGCGCTGGCGGGCTACTCCGTGCCGCTGCTGGACCAGCTGATGGCCGTGCTGGTCGCGTCCACGCTGATCAGCTACCTGCTGTGGCTGCTGGAATCCGTCCGTCACGAGAGTGCCGCGCTCGCCGTGCTGACCCTGCCCTTCGCGGTGTACGCGCTGGCCCGCTACCTCCAGCTGGTCACGGTGGGCCGCGGCGGTGGCGAACCGGGACGGGACCTGCTGCGGGACCGGCCGCTGCTGATCACCGCCGCGCTGTGGCTGCTGGGCCTGGCCGCCGGCCGACTGTTCTGAGGTGGTGCCGCCATGTCACCGACCGTCTCGGTCATCATCCCCAACTACAACTACGCGCGGACGCTGCGCCAGTGCCTGCGGGCCGTGTTCGACCAGACCTACCCGAAGATCGAGGTCGTGGTCGTGGACGACGGCAGCACCGACGACTCGCCCCGCATCGCCGCGGAGTTCCCCTGCACGCTGGTGCGCACCGCCAACGCCGGGGTCTCGGCGGCCCGCAACACCGGGGTGCGGCACAGCACCGGCGAGATCCTGTTCTTCCTCGACTCCGACATCGCCCTCGCGCCGGAGGCGGTGGAACGGGCCGTCCGGCTGATCGCGGCCGATCCCCGGATCGGCTTCGTCGGCGGCATCTACGACAAGGAACCACTGATCGACGACGGCGCGGTGGAGCGGTACAAGGTGCTGCACGGCCACTTCTGGCGGGTGCGCAACGCCGGTGAGGCACGGGTGTGCAACTTCTCGCTCGGCGCGATGCGCCGGGAGACCTTCGAGCTGGCCGGGCCGCTGGACACCAGTCTGAGGGCCACCGAGGACGTGGAGTACGGGGCGCGGCTGGCGGCGATGTCGACCGTGTTGATCGACGCGACCATCCTGGGTCGCCATGACGACGACGACCGGCTGCGGGTGCTGCTGGGCAAGCAGTACCGCCGGTCGGTGCCGCTGGTGGCGCTGTTCGCCGACCGGCGGCGGGCCAGGCCCAAGCTCACCGACACCGCCTACCGGCCGCGCGCGGTCGCCGGCACCGGCCTGGTCCTGGCCGGTCTGGCCGGGGCGGCGCCGTGGCCGGTGGCGGGCGCGGTGACGGCGGTGGTCGGGGCGGCGCTGTTCGTCGTGGAGGAACGGCGGTTGCTGCGCTTCCTGCGTGCCTCGGCCGGGCTGCGGCAGTTCCCGGTGATGGCGGGTCTGCACCTGCTGATGAACGCCGCCACCGGCTTCGCCGCCCTGCTCGGCGCCGCCCGTTGGGCGTGCTCACCGACGTTCCGGCGGCTCTACGCGAACGGGGGTGGGGCGTGAACGGCACAACCGGCCTGACCGCCGATCCCCCACGACCGCGAGCCCTGGCCGCCGTGTCGGCCCTCGGCGCGTTCTTCCGCCGCCCGTGGGTGCGCCGGGCCACCACCGCGCTGGTCGTGCTGCTGTGCGCGGCGTTCCTGGTGCGTTCCCTGGCCGCCGACCGCGAGGCCGCGGGTGCCGCGCTGGAGCGCCTCGGCCCGTGGCTGCTGCCGGCGCTCGCCGTGGCGGTGGTCGGGCTGTGGATCACCGCGCTGTCCTGGCGGGAACCGGTGCAGGCGCTGTCCCGGCCGTTGGGCCGGGTGGCGGCCGTGCAGCTGTTCGCGGCCGGCAGCCTGGGCAAGTACGTGCCGGGCGTGATGTGGTCGATCGTCCTGCAGGCCCGGCTGGCGGCGGCCAGGGGAATCACGGTCTTCCACTTCACCGCGGCCTTCGGGCTGTACGCCGCTGTCTCGTTGGCCACCGGCGGTGCGCTGGGGTTGCCCACGCTGCTGCGCTACGCCCACGGCGGCGCCACGGCGCTGGCCGCGGCCGTGCCGGCCCTGGTGGGGCTGCTGGTGATGCCGTGGCTGCTGGCGGCCGCGGTGCGCCTGCTGCGATCGGTGCCCGCGCTGGCCCGGCGGCTGGCCGTGGTCCCGGCGGACGTGCTGCGCCGCGCGGTGTGGCTCTGCGCGGTGTCGTGGGTGGTGACCGGGCTGCACCTGTGGCTGCTGGTCGTCGCCCTGGGCGCGGATCCGGTGGCCGCGCTGCTGCCGTGCGTGGGTGGTTTCGCGCTGGCGACGTCGGTGGCCAGCCTGGTCGTGGTGGTGCCGGACGGCATCGGGGTGCGCGAGGCGCTGCTCGCCGTCTCGCTGGCCTCCCTGCTGCCGGCGCCGGAAGCGGTGGCCGCGGCGGCGGCCAGCCGGCTCGTGCTCGCCGCCGCGGACGTGCTCGCCTTCGGCTACGGCAGCCTCACCACCCGCCGCGCCCGTAACCTCGACCCGGCGTGACCGGACCGCTCGATTCCAGTAACCGGAAAGGATGCACATGCTCACCAGCGCCTACGGCGAGAAGGTACTGACCCGGCTGCGCGAGACCAGGGTCGCGCTCGGCACCATGTACTTCGGCACGACCGTGGACGAGGCCACCTCGCGCGCCATCCTGGACCGCTTCGTCGAGCGCGGCGGTCGGTTGATCGACACCGCCAACTGCTACGCGTTCTGGGTACCCGGCGGCACCGGCGAGGAGTCCGAGCGGGTCATCGGCCGCTGGCTCTCGGACACGGGTTCGCGCGACGAGGTGCTGCTGACCACGAAGGTCGGCTGCCTGCCCGACCCGCTCGACGGGCCGTTCCCGGAGTCCGCCGAAGGGCTCGCCCCGGCCGTCATCCACCGGCAGTTCGAGCTGAGCGCGGAACGGCTCGGCACGGACCGCGTCGACGTCTACCTCACCCACGCCGACGACCCGAAGACCCCGCTGTCCGAGACCGCCCAGGCACTGTCCGAGCTGGTCCGGGACGGCCGCGTCGGCGTGGTCGGTGCGAGCAACTCGGCGCCCGACCGGCTGCGCGAGGCCACCGACCTGGCCGCGGACGACGCGATCGCCGCACCGCGGGTGATCCAGGTCCGGCACTCCTACCTGTGGTCGGACCCGGCGGCCGACATCCGCCCGCAGCGTCCGCTCGACCTGGAGATGCTGGCGCACGCGCGCGAGCACGGCATCGTCGTGCAGGGCTACTCGCCGCTGTTGCAGGGTGCCCTGACCCGGCCCGACAAGCCGTTGGCGCGGGAGTACCTCGGTGAGGAGAACGAGCGCCGCCTCGCGACCCTGCGCGAGCAGGCCGAGCGGCTCGGCATCACCGCCAACCAGCTCGTGCTGGCCTGGATGGCGGGTGACGAGACCCCGGTGGTGCCGGTGCTGGGCGTGAGCAGCGTGGCGCAGCTCGACGAGGCACTGGACGGCCTCGAATTCGACCTCCCGGCCGATGCCCGTGCAGCCCTCGACGCGCAGGCGCCGCTGCGCGTCGCCGCCACGACCGTGTGAACCGACCACCACCGGGATGCCGTCGGGCTGGTGCCCGCAGCACCACCCGACGGCCCGGCGGACGACGTCCTGGACGCCGCGGCCTCGCTCGAAGCACGCAGCGAGCACCCCTGACCTGATCAGAGCCGCCAGGCGTGAAAACCCCGGCCCGACTTCTTGCCCAGCCGACCGGACTCGACCATTTCCGTCAGCAGCGGGCACGGGGTGTAGACCGGGTCGTCCAACAGCTCGCGCAGCACCAGCAGGGTGTCCCGGATGGTGTCCAGGCCGATGAGGTCGGCGGTGCGCAGGGGACCCATCTGGTGGGCGAAGCAGGATACGAAGACCTCGTCCACGGTGGCCGCGGGGGCGGTGCCCTCCGCCACCACCTTCACCGCCTCGTTGATGGCCAGCATCAGCACCCGGTTGGTCACGAACCCCGGCGCGTCCGCCACCACGATCGCCTTCTTGCCCAGCGACGACAGCACCTCGGCCGTGCGCGCCATCGCCGCGTCCGAGGTCTTCGGGCCGCGCACGACCTCGACGGACTCCTTCAGCGGCGCCGGGTTCATGAAGTGGGTGGCCAGCACGCGGTCCGGTCGGGTCGTGGCGGCCGCCAGCACACCGACCGGGATCGCCGACGTGCACGACGCCAGCACGGTGTCCGGCCCGCACAGGCGGTCCAGCGCCGCGAACAGCTCCTCCTTCACCGCGATCCGCTCCGGGCCGCACTCCACGACGAACCCGCTCCCGGCGAGCGCGTCGAGGTCGGCGGTCCAGCCCACCCTGTCCGGCACCCCGGCCGGATCGCCCGGCGCCGGTCCGAACAGCACCTGGAGCCGCAGGCCGTCGCGCACCCGGCCCGGTCCGGCGGCCAGTGCCGCCGGGTCCGGGTCGACCACGACCACCTCGTGCCCGGCCGCGGCGAAGCACTGCGCCACACCGGTGCCCATCACCCCGGCGCCCACCACACCGACCTTCACCGCCGCCTCCCGTCGACCAGCCGCACGTGCGCGGGAACGGGCAACGGCTCGGGCGACGTCCGCGCCAGCAGCATCCGGTCGCCGTCCCGCTCCACCACCTCGAACCCGGCGAACCGCAGCGTCACCAGCATCACCTGGTTGACCGGCGTGCGCAGGAAGCGCGCCACCGGCCGCCGTCCCCGCTCCACCGCGTCGCGCACGATGTCGCCCAGCAGCACCGAACCCACACCGCGCGACATCACCCGGCACGACATGAGCAGCAGTTCCAGCACCGAGTCGCCCCCGACGTGCGCCACGACCGCGAGCCCGATCGTGCCGTAGTCGCCGAACCGGTCCCGCAGCCGTGCGACGAGCACTTCGTGCTCCGGTGAGGCGCACAACGCCCGCAGCTCGTCCACGTCGTAGGTGATCCCCGTGGTGTTGAGCTGGTGCGTGCGCACGGTCAGCTCCCGCGCGCGATCGAGGTCGGCGTCGGTGGCGGGCACGACGGTCAGCTCCAGGTCGAGCGAGGCCAAGAACTCCGCCGCCGACCCGTCGAACCGCTGCTCCGCCTCCGCGCGGTCCCGTTCGGTCAGGTAGGACTCGCGCCGCCGACGTGACTCGGCCGTCACCGTGCCAGGGTGGAACTCCGGCAGCGACGCCAACGCGCCCACCTGCTCGGCCGGGTAGCAGCGCACCTGCGGCAGCGCCGCGGCGACCTCCGCCCGTTCCACCGCGTCGTTGTCGGTGAACGCGATGGTGTCCAGCCCGAGGTTGAGCCCGTGCGCGATCCGCCGCACCGCCTCGGACTTCGGACCCCAGCCGACCTCCAGCGCGCAGAACATCCGGTCCAGGCCGTGCTCGGCGAGGTGCGCCAACGCCACGTCGCGGTCACCGCGGCTGGCCACCGCGTGCAGGATTCCCCGCTCGTCCAACGCCTTGAGCGCCGCCACCGCCTCCGGTCGTGGCACGGGACGGTCGCCTTCGAGCACCACGCCGTCCCACAACGTGTCGTCCAAGTCCCAGACCAGGACCTTCACCACCGTCACGACCCACCCCGCAACGCATAGCCGCCCAGGTGCTGCTCGGCCACCTCGTCGGCGCCTTCGATGATCCGCATGACCGCCGCGTCCCGGTGGAACCGGCCCACCGCGCTGTCCGGCGCGATCCCCGCCGCGCCGTGCAGCCGCACGGCGTGCTCGGCGACCACCGAAGCGGCCCGTGCCGCGCCGTACTTGGCCAGCACGGTCTCCACCAACGCCTCCGCGGCGCCGCTCTCGCGCAGCGCCGTGGCGTGCGCGCAGAGCTGCCAGGCGGCCCGCGTCTCCACCAGGCACCGACCCAGCACCGCGCGCACGGACTGGTGCGTGGACAGCGCCGTGCCGCCCTGCGTCCTGGCCGCGACGTGGGCGACCGTGAGGTCCAGGCAGGCACGGGCCAGGCCCGCGCATCCCCATGCCACGGTGAACCGCCCGTGGTCCAGCGCCGTGCCGACCACGTGCGACAGGCCGAAACCGGGTGGCGCCAGCACTTCCGCCACCGGCACGTCGTCGAAGCGCACGTGCGCGATACGCGCCGCGCGCATCCCCAACTGCCCGGTCACCGGTTGCGCCGACACCCCCGGCTGCCGGGCGTCCACGAGCACCACCACCGGCCGGCCGTTTTGCGTGGCCAGCACCAAGAGCACGTCCGCCACCGCACCGAAGGTCACCCACAGCTTCTGCCCGCGCACCCGGCCGGCGTCGAGCACCGTGCTCACCGCGGCCAGGTCGCTGCCCGCGCTCGCCTCGGTGGCCGCGAACCCGGCCAGCACCTCACCGGAGGTCAACGCGGGCAGCCAGCGGTCGCGTTGCCCGGCGTCACCCCAGCGCAGCACCGCGGCGGCCACCATGCCCTGCACGGTGACCAGGCCGCGCAGCGCGCTGCACACGCCACCGAAGTCCGCGCACAGCCGTCCCACCTCGGTCGGCGACCAGCCCTGGCCCCCGTACCGCACGGGCACGTCGGCGGCCAGGAACCCGGCCTCCGCCACCGCCCGCACGACCTCGGCGGGCACACCGCCCGCCCGGTCCCACTCGGCCGCGTCCGCGCGCACCGACTCGGCGAAAGCCACGTGGTCCACGGATCACCGGGCCGCCGCGAGTTTGCCGCGGACGAACGCGGCTATTCGGTTCATGGTCCGGAAGTGGTCCAGGTCGAGATCTTCGACGTCCACCTGGATGGCGAAGCTCTTTTCCACGTAGGTCACCAGTTCGAGGGCGAGCAGTGAGTTCACCAGACCGAGCGCGAAATAGTCTTGATCTGGTTCCAACTGACTTTCCGGCAGTGCCGAGACGAAGAACGCACGTATCCGCTCGACGATCGGGCCGAGGTCGTCGTCCACGCCGAAGTCGCTGGCCACATGACCTCCTCCGGTGAAGTCCAAGGCAACGTAACACGGTCCGGCAGCCGTGGCGACCACCGTTTCGACATTCGGGATACGACCCGCTCCGAGGCGTGGTTCGGCTTACCGAATGGTATTCCACCGATCGGCGGTTGCCCCTGTCGGATAGCGCTGGAAACGTCGGTGCTCCCGTTGTTGCGTTCGATGACGATATCCGGAGTCGACTGGCGGAATTGCGCATGGATGTCGATCACTTGTCGGTGGGAAGCGTGCCAGACCTCTTCGCGGCCCGTGCCGCCGTCGAGCCGGACCTGATCGCGGTGGTGTGCGGCGGGCAGCGGCTGACCTTCCGGCAACTGGCCGCCAGGGTCGACCTGGTGGCCGGCGGACTGCTCGCCCGTGGTGTGCGGGTGGAGGAGCCGGTCGGACTGCTCCTCGAACGCGGCGTGGACGCGGTGGTGGCGCTGCTCGCGGTCCTGCGGGCCGGCGGCGCGGTCGTGCCGCTGGCCGTCGACCTGCCCGACGCGCGCCTGGCCGAACTGGTCGCCGACGCCCGACCGGCACTCGTGCTCACCCGAGGGCGGCTCGCGCACCGGCTGCCCGACATCCCGACCGCCCTCATCGACGACGACCACCCGCCGAGCAGCACGCCCCCGCCCCGGCTCACGCCCGACCACCTCGCCTACGTCCTGCACACGTCCGGCTCCACCGGTCGCCCGAACGGCGTACTCGCCACCCACCGCGGTCTGATCGCGCTGCACGACCACCACCGCCGCGGCCTGTTCGCCTCGGCGTCACGGCTCAAGGTCGCCCACACCGCGGGGCTCGGCTTCGACGCGATGTGGCTGCCGCTGCTGTGGATGCTGGCCGGGCACGAGCTGCACGTGATCGCCGAGGACACGCTCGCCGACCCGGGGGCGCTGGTCGACCACGTGGTGGCCGCCGGGATCGACGTGCTGGACGAGACGCCGTCACGGCTGCGCGAACTCCTGCGCGCCGGCCTGCTCGACGGCGAGCACCGACCGCGGGTCGTGGTCACGGGGGGAGAACCGGTCGACCCTGACCTGTGCGCGAGCCTGGTCGCGGCGGGTGTCGCCGCGCACAACGCCTACGGCACCACCGAGGTCGCGGTGGAGAGCCTGCTGTGCCCGGTGACCGAGGTCGACCACGCGGTGCTGGGCCGCCCGATCGCGGGCGCCCGCGCGCACGTGCTGGACGCCGACCTGCGGCCGGCCGACGAGGGCGAGCTGTACCTGGCCGGTCCCGGCGTGGCCCGCGGCTACCTCGACCGGCCGGGCCTGACCGCCGCGTCGTTCGTCGCCGACCCGCACGGCCCGCCCGGCAGCCGCATGTACCGCACCGGCGACCTGGTGCGCCGCCGGCCGGACGGCCTGCTCGACCACCTGGGCCGCGTCGGCGGGCACGTGAAGGTGCGCGGCGCCCGGGTCGACCCGGGCGAGGTCGAGGCGACGCTGCTGCGGCGGCCCGACGTGTCCGCCGCGGCCGTGGTCCTGCGGGACGACCGGCTCGTCGCCTACGTCGTGGCCGACGGGACGCCGGACGCGTTGCGGTCGTACGTCGCCCGCCTCCTGCCCGCCCAGGCGGTGCCGTCGCTGGTGGTGCCGCTCGCCGCGCTCCCGCTGACCGCCAACGGCAAGCTCGACCGGCGCAACCTGCCCCGGGCCCGGTCCACCGGCCCCGTGACGCCACCGCGGACCCCCGCCGAGGAACGGGTCGCCGCTGTGTGGCGCGACGTGCTCGGCGTCGAGCGGGTCGGCGCGCACGACGACTTCGTGGCGCTGGGCGGTGACTCGATCCTGGCGATGCGGGTCGTCGCCGCGCTGGACCGGAACCTGCCCGCGCGCCAGGTGTTCGCGTTGCGGACGGTCGAGGCGCTGGCCGCGGCGCTGTCGTCCGACGACCACCACCGACCAGGTGGCGGGACCACGTCGCCGGAGACCTCGGCGCCCCTGTCGTACGCCCAGGAACGCCTGTGGTTCCTGGACGAGTTCGCGCCCGGCGGCACCGAGTACACCACCACGGCGGGGTTCCGGCTGCGCGGTGAGCCGGACCTGGACGCCTTGGGCGCCGCCCTGACCCGGCTCGTCGCCCGGCACGAGCAGTTGCGCACCACCTTCCACACCGTCGACGGCCGCGGCACCCAGGTGGTGGGACCGCCCTACGAGGTGCAGGTGGAGACGGGGGCACAGGCCGGGCTGGCCGACTTCGTGGCCCGGCCGTTCGACCTGCGGACCGGACCGCTGCTGCGCGCGGCCGTGCTGGCGGCGGACGAGGACGGCGAGCACCTGCTCGTGCTGTGCCTGCACCACATCGTCACCGACGGCTGGTCGATGGGCGTGCTCGCGCACGAGCTGGGCCTGTGCTACTCGGCCGCCGTGCGCGGGCAGGAAGCCGACCTCGCGCCGCTGCCCCTGCGCTACACCGACTTCGCGCGCCGGCAACGTGCCGGCCTCACCGGGGCCGTGCTGGACGCGCACCTCGTGCACTGGGAACGGCGGCTGGCCGGGATGGCGGTGCTGGACCTGCCCGCGGACCGGCCGCGTCCGGCGGTGCGCACCGCGGCCGGCTCGACCCACCGCCGCACGGTGCCGCCCGACGTCGCCGCGGGCCTGGTCGAGCTGGGCCGCGCCCACGGCGCGACGCTGTTCACCGCGCTCATGGCGGGCACGCAGGCGTTCCTGGCGCGGGTGAGCGGTCAGCGCGACATCGCCGTCGGCACGGTGACCTCCGGCCGCGACCACCCCGACCTGGCCGGTCTGGTCGGGTTCTTCGTCAACACCGTGGTGATCCGGTCGCACGTCGACCCCGAACTGTCCTTCGTGGACTTCCTGCGGCGCGTGAACGACACCGTCCGCGACGCGCTCGACCACGACGAGGTCCCGTTCCACCGCCTGGTCGAACTGCTGCAACCCGAACGTGACGCCGGCCGCTCACCGCTGGTGAACGTGGTGGTGGCGCTGCAGAACGCGCCGGCCGCGCCGCCCGAGCTGGCCGGCCTGCACGTGGTGGAGTTCGACCCGCCGCGCCAAGCCGCCGTGTTCGACCTGACCTTGGAGTTCACCCGCGACGACCACGGCCTGCACCTGGTCGTGGAGTACAGCACCGACCTGTTCGACGACACCACCATCACCCGGCTGGTCGACCGCTTTCTGGTGCTGCTCGACGACCTCACCGCCGACCCGCACCGACCACTGTCCCGGCTGCGCCTGCTCACCCCCGGCGAACGGCGGCAAGTCCTGCACGACTGGACCTCCGGTGCGCCGAGCCCGGATCGCACGATCACCGGCCGGTTCGCCGACCACGTCGCCCGACGCCCCGACGCCGTCGCGGTGACCTGCGACGGCACCTCGCTGACCTACCGGGAGCTGGACGCGGCGGCCAACCGGCTCGCCCACGGCCTGCTGGCCCGGGGCGTGCGGCCGGAAGACCGCGTCGGCCTGTGCGCGTCGCGCGGCCTGCCCGCCACCGTCGCGCTGCTGGGCATCCTCAAGGCCGGCGCCGCGTTCGTGCCGCTGGACCCCGGCTACCCGGCCGGTCGGCTCGCCGACATGATCGCCGACTCCGGCGCACGCCTGGTGCTCGCGCCCGCCGACGCGCGGGAACGGCTGCCCGCCGGGATCGACGTCGTGGACCCGGCGCCGGACGACCGGCAGCCCGACCACGCGCCGCCGGTCGTGGTCCGGCCGCGCAACGCCGCGTACGTGATGTTCACCTCCGGATCCACCGGTCGTCCCAAGGGCGTGCTGGTCGAGCACCGCTCGGTGGCCCGGCTCGCCGAGGGCGACCCGTTCCCGATCGGCCCGCACGACGTGGTGGCGCAGTGCTCCACGCTGTCGTTCGACGCCTCCACGTTCGAGATCTGGGCGACGCTGCTGTCCGGCGCCCGGCTGGTGGTGTCCTCCGGGACGCTGCTGTCGCCGGACGACCTGCGCGCGTTCACCGCCGCGCACGGCGTCACCGTGCTGTGGTTGACCGCAGGCCTGTTCCACGAGGTCGCCGCCGCCGACCCGACCGCGTTCGCCGGGCTGCGCCACCTGGGCAGCGGTGGTGACGTGATCTCGCCGGGCCACTGCGCCGCGGTGCTGCGGCACGTGCCGGGCCTGCGGATCGTGGACGGCTACGGCCCCACCGAGGGCACCACGTTCGCGGCGGCGCACGCGGTGCGCCCGGTCGACCTCGGCGCCGCGTCCCTGCCGATCGGGCGGCCGGTCACGGGCACGCGGTGCTACGTGCTGGACGAGAACCTGGACCCGGTGCCGGTCGGCGTGCCCGGTGAGCTGCACATCGGCGGCACCGGCCTGGCTCGCGGCTACCTCGGCCACCCCGGGCTGACCGCGCGCCGGTTCGTCGCCGACCCGTTCGGGCACGGGGACCGGCTCTACCGCACCGGCGACCTGGTGCGCTGGACCGCCGACGGGCTGCTGGAGTTCCTGGGCCGCACCGACGACCAGGTCAAGATCCGCGGGTTCCGGGTGGAACCGGGCGAGGTGGAAGCGGCGCTGCGCCGCCACCCCGGCGTGACCGAGGTGGTCGTCGTGCCGCACGAGCACGTGCCCGGCCACAAGCAGCTCGTCGCCTACGTCGTCGGGGGCCCCGGCGCCGACGAGCTGCGCCGGTTCCTGGCCGACCGGGTGCCCGCCCATCTGGTGCCCGCCGTGATCGTGCCGCTCACCGCGCTGCCGCTCATGGTCAACGGCAAGGTCGACCGCAAGGCCCTGCCGCCGCCGCGCGCCCGGACCGGACGCGCCCACGTGCCGCCGAGCGGGCCGCACGAGGAGGTGCTGGCGCGCGTCTGGGCGGAAGTGCTGGGCGTGGAACGGGTCGGCGCGGACGACAACTTCTTCGCCCTCGGCGGCGACTCCATCCTCAGCATCCAGGTGGTGTCGCGGGCCCGTGAGCTCGGGGTGTCGGTGACGCCCCGGGACGTGTTCCTGCACCAGACGCTCAGCGGGGTCGCGGCACACGCCACAGCCGCCCGGCCCCTGTCCGCCGAACGGGAGCCCGCGACCGGCCCGGTGCCGTTGACCCCGGTCCAGCACTGGTTCCTGGCGACCTCGCCCACTCCGGAGCACTTCGCGCAGTGGGTCGAGGTGGAGCTGGACCCCGACGTGGACGTGGCCGCGCTGCGGACCGCGGTCGAAGCGCTGCCGGTCCGGCACGACCTGCTGCGCGCCCGGTTCGAGCGGGTCGACGGGCAGTGGCGGCAGCACGTGCCGGCCGAGTGCGGCGAGGTCTTCACCACCGGGCCGCTCCCGCCGGACGAGTGGCGGGCCCCGCTGGCCACCGGACCGCTGTTCCGGGCCGTCCTGTCGCCCGACGCGTCGCGGTTGGTGCTGCTGGCGCACCACCTCGTCGTGGACGGGGTGTCGTGGCGGATCCTGCTGGAAGACCTGGCCACCGGCTACGACCAGGCCGCCGCCGGCCGCCCCGTCGACCTCGGGCCGCGGACCACGTCGTTCCGGGAGTGGGCGCGGCGGTTGCACGCCGGGGCCGAGAAGTTCACCGACCACCTGGAGTACTGGGAACGCGCGGTCGCCGCGACGGCGCGGCGGGCCGAGGCCGAGCTGCCCGAGCACGCCGTCACCGTGCGGCTGTCCGCGGAGGAGACGGCCGCGTTGCTGCGCGACGCGTCCACCGCCTACCGCGCCGGCGCCGAGGACGTGCTGGTCGCCGCGGTGGGCCGGGTGCTGGCCCGGTGGAGCGGGCAGGCGCGGGTGCCGCTGGAGCTGGAGGGCCACGGGCGGGAGGACCTGTTCGACGGGGTCGACCTGTCCCGCACGGTCGGTTGGTTCACCACCCTGTTCCCGTTCACCGCCGAGCTGCCCGACTCGGACTGGGGCACGGTGGTCAAGGCGGTGAAGGAGCGACTGCGCACCGCGCACCGGCACGCGCTGAGCCACGGTGTCCTGCGGTGGCTGACGACCACGCACCCGGCCGACCACCGGCCGCTGGCGCGGGTCAACTACCTCGGGCGCTACGACGCCGCGTTCGCCCGCGTGCGGGGCGGCATCCGGTTGGCCAAGCCGCCGACGACCACGCCACGCCTGGACGTCACGGCCTCCGTCACGGCCGGTGGTGAGCTGGAGGTCGAGTGGCTGCACGCGCCGGACGCCCACCCGACGCCGGAGGTCGAGCGGATCGCCGAGGACGTGCTGGCCGCGTTGCGGGAGATCGCCGCGCACTGCGCCGGACCGGGTGCGGGCGGCGTCACGCCGTCGGACTTCCCGCTGGCCCGGCTGGCGCCCGACGAGCTGGACCTGATCGCCGGTGACGGGCGGTCGATCGAGGACGTCTACCCGCTCACGCCCGCGCAGAGCGGGATGCTGTTCCACAGCCTCTCCCGGCCCGACGCCTACGTGGAGCAGCTGCACCTGACCCTCACCGACGCCGACCCGGACGGCTTGGCCCGGGCGTGGCGGCGGGTGGTCGACGCGAACCCGGCGCTGCGCACGTCCGTGGTGTGGGTGGGGGTGCACGAGCCGGTGCAGGTGGTGCGGCGGTCGGTCGACGTGCCGATCACCCACCACGACTGGCGCGGCGCGGCCGACGACGAGCGGTGGCGGCGGCTGCTGGCCGAGGACCGGGCGGCCGGGTTCGACCTGGCGGCGGACACGTTGACCCGCCTGGCCCTCGTCCGCACCGGCGACCGCGAGATCCGTCTGCTGTGGACGTTCCACCACCTGCTGCTGGACGGCTGGAGCGCGTTCCTGGTGCTGTCGGAGGTGCTTGGCGGGCCACGGTCGCGACGGCCGTTCCGCGACCACGTGGCGCGGGTGCTGCGCCGGGACCCGGGGAAGGAGCGCTGGCGGGCGCTGTTCGAGGGGTTCCGCGGGCCGACCGCGTTGCCCTACGACCGGCCGCCGGACCGCGCGCACCTGTCGTGCTCCTCTGCCGTCCACGTGGCCGAGCTGCCCGCCGGCGTGCGGGGGTTCGCGCGGCGCAACCGGCTCACGCTCGGCACGGTGGTGCAGGGCGCGTGGGCGCTGCTGCTGGCCCGGCACGGCGGCACGCGTGACGTGTGCTTCGGCCTGGTGGTCTCCGGGCGGACCCCGGACCTGCCCGGTGCGGACACCGTGGTCGGGATGCTGGTCAACACCGTGCCGGTGCGGGTGCGGGTGGAGACCGACGACGTGCCCGGCTGGCTGGCCCGGTTGCAGGCCGAGGGCCGACCGGCCGACCACGCCGCGCTGACCGACGTGCGGAGGTGGGCCGGGCTGCCGGCCGGGACAGCGCTGTTCGACAGCGTGGTGGTGGTCGAGAACTACCCGCTGGACCACGACATCGCGGCGGTCGACGTCCAAGCGGTGGAGAACACGAACTACCCGCTGCACCTCGTCGTGCACGACGCCGAACCGCTGACCGCCCAGTTGGGCTACGACCCGGACCTGTTCGACGCGGCCACCGCCGCCGCCCTGCTCGACGAGTTCACGGGCCTGCTGGCGGACCTGGCGGGCAACGCCGCCTCCCTGGTCCTGTCCGACCGCGCCACACCGCCCGCCGCGCACCAGGACAGGCTCCCCGCCGGTGCGGCGCGGTTCGTGCCGCCGGCGACGCCGGACGAGCGCGCGGTCGCCCGGGCCTGGGCCGACGTGCTCGGGGCGGACCGCGTCGGCCGCGGTGACGACTTCTTCGCGCTCGGCGGCGATTCCCTGCTCGCCATCCGGGTCGCCGCCCGGCTCCGGCCGGTGTTCGGGCGGGTCGTGGCACCCCGGGCCCTGTTCGACCACCCGACGGTGGGCGCGTTGGCCGCGGCGCTCGGCGGCGCCGCGGTCGAGGACCCCCACCCCAGGGACTACCAGCTGTGACGACGGAGGCAGCCGTGCGGGACGAGGACATCGCCATCATCGGGGTCGCGGCCCTGCTGCCCGGCCTCGACAGCCCGGCCGGGCTGGACGACCTGCACCGGCTGCTGGCCGAGGGCGCCGACCTGGTCGGGCAGCCGTCGCCGACCCGCGTGCGGCACACCGGCGGCACCGCGGGCACCGAGTACGTGCCCATGGCCTACCTGGACCGGATCGACCTGTTCGACCACCGGTTCTTCGGCATCTCCCGCCGCGAGGCCGAGATGATGGACCCGCACCAGCGGGTGCTGCTCCAGCTCGCGCACGAGGCGATCGAGAACGCCTGCCTGGCGCCGGGTTCGCTGCGCGGGTCGCGCACCGCCGTCGTGCTCGGGCACTCGCAGTCCGAGTACGAATCCCTCTACCAGGGCGATGACCCGCACCAGACGCTCGGCGCGCTGTCGGCGTCCACCGCCGCGCGCGTCTCCTACCACCTGGACCTCATCGGACCGGCGTACGTGGTCGACACGGCGTGCAGCAGCAGCCTCACCGCGTTGGCCGGCGCGGTCGACGCGCTGCGCCACGGCACCGCGGAGCTGGCACTGGCAGGCGGTGTGAGCCTGCGGCCGGTGCTGCTCGCCGAGCAGAGCCACAACCCGGTCCGGGGCGTGGAGTCCACCGACGGCCGGTGCCGGCCGTTCGACGAGAAGTCCACCGGCGCCCTGGCGGGCGAGGGCGGGGCGGTCGTGCTGCTGCGCAGGCTGCGGGCCGCCGTCGCGGCGGGCGACCCGATCCGGGCCGTGGTCAAGGGCATCGCGGTCAACCACAACGGCAGGCGGGCGGTCGGGCTCAGTGCGCCCAGCCGGGCCGCGCAGACCGAGGTGCTGCACCAGGCCTGGCGTGACGCCGACGTCGACCCGGCCACCATCGCCTACGTCGAGTGCCACGGCTCGGCCACGCCCCTGGGCGACGTGATCGAGGTGGACGCGCTGCGCGAGGCGTTCACCGAGGCCGGTGTGCCCGCGCCGGGCGCCGCGATCGGCTCGGTCAAGGGCAACGTCGGCCACCTCGACGGCGCCGCGGGCATGGTCGGGCTGCTCAAGGCGCTGCTGTCGGTGGGGCGCGGCGAGCTGTACCCGACCGCCAACTTCACCTCGCCCAACCCGATGCTCGACCTGTCCGGACCGGTGCACGTCAACCCCGGGCACCGGCAGTGGCCCGAACGCGACGGCGTGCCGCGGCGGGCCGGTGTGACCGCGCTGGGCATGACCGGCACGAACGTGCACGCGGTGCTGGAGCAGCCGCCCGCGCGGGCGGTGCCGGAGCCGGGGTCCGGCGCGGAGCTGGTGACCGTGTCGGCGAAATCCGCGGCCGCGTTCCAGACCTACTGCGACCGGCTCGCCGACTTCGTCGAACGCACGGGGCACGGCCTGCGGACCGTGGCGCATGCGATGAACCGGGGCCGCGACGACCACCCGTTCCGCGGCGCGTTCGCGGTGGAGAGCGAGGAGGAGCTGGTCAAGGCGCTGCGATCGGCCGTGCCGCCGGACGCCGCCGCGCCCGACGACCGGCCGGTCGTGGTGCTGCTGCCCGGTGACGCCGCGCCCGACGACGCCACGTGGGCGCGGCTGGCGACGTCGTTCCCCGCGCTGGCCGACGTGACGCTGCCCGAGGCGCCCGCGGCCCGGCTGGTGGTGGCGCAGACCGCGTTGCTCGACCTGGCCCGGGCGCTCGGCGTGCGGGACGCGCACCTGGTCGGCTCCGGCGCGGGCAACCTCGCGGTGCTGGTGGCCCGGGGTAAGCTGTCCGTGCCGGACGCCGTCACCGCCGCCGCGGAGCTGGGGCTGACCGCCGACCTGGACCGCGCCCGGCTCGGGCAGGTGGTCGAGCGGTTCGCCGCCGATCAAGCGGTGCTGGTGGACCTGGGCGGCAACGGCGTGCTCGTCCGCGAGATCCGCGGGCTGCGCCCGGACCTGCCGTGCGTTGAGCTGTTCTCCGTGCCGGGGCGGCGGGGCGTGCTGCGCCAGCTCGGTGCCCTGTACCGGCTCGGCGCGCGGATCGACTGGGACGCGCACTACGCCGACGCCGCCATCCCGCGCATCGAGGCGCCGACCTACCCGTTCGAGCCGGTGCGCTGCTGGTGCCGTCCCCTCGGCCCGGTCCAGGTCACCCGGCCGGCGGCCGAACCCGTGCGCCCGACCACCGACGCCGCCCCCGAGGACCGGGTGGCCCGGGTGTGGCAGGACGTGCTGGGCGCGGAAGGGCTCACCCCGGACTCGGACTACTTCGCCCTCGGCGGCACGTCCCTCGCGGGGATCAGCGTGCTGCGCACGCTGGAGCGGGACTTCGACATCCGGCTCACCTTCGCCGACCTCTACGCATACCCGACCGTGCGCGGGTTCGCCGCCAGGGTGGCCGAACTGCGTGACGCGGGCCGGACGGGCGGGGCCGGCCCCGCGTCGATGGCGCTGGTGCCGCGCGGTGGTGCGCTGCCGGTGTCGTTCGGCCAGGAGCAGCTGTGGTACCTCGACCACCTGGAGCCCGGCACCGCGCTCTACAACATCCCACACGACCTGCGGCTGACCGGCCCGCTGGACCGCGACGCGGTCGTCGCGGCCGTGCGCGGCCTGCCGGCCAGGCACGAAGTGCTGCGCACCCGCATCGCGGCCGACGACGACGGCGTGCCGCGGGCGTACGTGCGCGAGGAGGAACCCGAGGTCGTGGAGATCGACCTGAGCGGGCTGCCCGAAGCCGAACGCCACCGCGAGGCACGGCGGCTGGTGGACGAGGAGGCCCAGCGGCCGTTCGACCTCGCCACCGGGCCCCTGGTGCGCACCACGCTGGTGCGCCTGGCCGAAGAGGACCACGTGCTGATGTGGAGCTACCACCACATCGTCTTCGACGGCTGGTCTCCCACGGTGTTCTTCCGCGACTTCACCGAGCTGTACCTGGCCGCGCAGTACGGACGGGAGCCCGACCTGCCCGTGCTGACCGCGCAGTACGCCGATTTCGCCGAGCAGCAGCGCCGCCGGTTCGCCGACGGCGCGCTGGAAGCCGACCTGCGGTTCTGGCGGTCGGAGCTGGCCGGGCTGCGGTCGCCCGAACTGCCGCTGGACCGGCCGCGGCCCGCCACGCGCTCGTTCGCGGGCGACATGGTGGAGTTCGAGGTCGGTGAGCGGGACGCCGGCGCGGTGCGGGCGCTGAGCAGGCGGCTGGGGGTCACCACGTTCGTCACCATGCTGGCCGTGGTCGACGCCCTGCTGCACCGCTGGGGACGGCTCACCGACGTGGTGGTGGGCGTGGCCACGTCCGGCCGGGTCGACCCGGCCTCCCACGACCTGATCGGCTACTTCAACAACGTCCTGCCGTTCCGCACGCCCGTGCGCGGCGACATGCGGTTCAGCGACCTCGTGCAGCGTTGCGCCCGCACCGTGGCGGACGTGCTCGACCACGAGGAGGTGCCGCTGGAGAAGATCGTCGCCGACGTGCTCGGCCGACGCGACCCGGCGCGGCACCCGCTGTTCGACGTCGTCTACACCTACCAGAACGTGCCGCAGGCGACCGCCGAACTGGCCGGCCTGCCGTGCTCGCGCTACCTGGACGGCGCCATCGCCGGCATCGCGCCCGGCACCGCGAAGTTCGACCTGACCTTCGGCGTCGTGGACCAGGGCACCGGCGCCATGAGCGGCTACGTGGAGTTCGCCACCGCGCTGTACGACCGCCGGACCGCCGATCGGCTGGCGTCGTGGCTGCCCGCCGTGGTCGCGCGGGTCGTGGCGGACCCGGACGTGCGGCTGGACGACCTGGCCGGGGGAACCGGGCACGGTGATGTGGAGGTGCGTGTGACGAGCAGTGCTCCGACCAAGGCCGTGGAGGTGCTCGGCGCGATCTGCGCCGACCTGCTCGGCGTGACCGACGTCTCGGCGGACGACAACTTCTTCGCGCTGGGCGGCGACTCCGTGCTGGGCGTGCGGGTGGCGGCGCGGGCGGCCAAGGCGGGCGTGCACATCACGCCGCAGCAGTTGTTGCAGCACCAGACCTTGGGCGGGTTGGCGGCGGCGGCCGTGGTCGACGGCACTCCCGCCGCCGCACCCACCGCGGCGGGCCGGGCCGACGCCCCGGTGGTCGAGCCGGCGCCCGACGTCGAGCGGGTCGACGAGCGGCCGATCCCGCTGACCCCGATCATGCGCAGCTTCCTGGAGCACCTGCCCGACCGGCGTGGCGACTTCGTGGAGGTGCACGTGCTGGAACTGACTTCCGCCGACATCACCGCCGACGTCGTCCGCACCGCCGTGCGACACCTGGTCGTGCGGCACGAACCACTGCGCTACCGGTTCCGGCGCAACGCCGTCGGGACGCGGGCGGAGTGCCGGCCGGACGCCGAGGTGCCGTTCGACGTCGTCTTCCTCCCACCGGGCGACGAGCGCGAGGTGGTCGAGGCCGACTGCCGGGCGTTGAAGGACGAGCTCGACCTGGAACGCGGGCCGCTCGCCCGCGCCCGCTACTACGAGCGCGGCCACCGGCGCGGCGGCCTGCTGGTGCTCCTGGTGCACCACTTCGTGTTCGACAACATGTCCACGGTCGTGCTGATGGACGACCTCGACGCGCTGCTCGCCGACGCGGCGGCCGGACGTGCCGCGACGCCCCGCCCGGCGGCGGCCGGGTGGCGGGAGTGGGCGTGGCGGCTGCACGACATGGCGGCGTCCGACGAGGTCTCGGGAGAGTTGGGGTACTGGACGGCGGTCCTGCGCGAGGGCGCGTCGTACGGCACGCTGACCGGGCCGGGTGGGGTCGGCCTGGCGCAGCGCTCGCTGCCGCCGGTGTCCACACCGGACGCGTCCGGGCGGGAGGTGGCGTTGTGCGCGGCCGCCACCGGCCTGGCCCGCTGGCGTGACGCGGAGGGCGCCTACCTGATGGTGGAGGGTGAGGCGACGCCGAACGTGTACCGGCACGCCGGGCGGGGACCGTCGATCGGGTGGTTCACCAGCCTGCACCCGGTGGCACTGCCCGTGGCCGCGAGCGCGCGGGACACGTTGGCCACGGCGGTCGACCGTGCCCGGTCCGCACCGCACGACGGCGTGGGCTACGGCGTGCTGCGGCACCTGTCGCCGCACGGGCCGGAGGTCGGTCGACTGCGCGCCCTGCCCGAGCCGCGCGTGCTCCTGGCGCACGTGCCGGGCGATCTGGCGGCCTTCGACTCGGGTATCGGCCTGCTGCGGACGCGATGGGACCTGTCGGTGAACCTCAAGCGCGCCATGACCTCGTGGTTCCCGTTGATCATCGCGTTGGCCGAGCGGGACGGGCAGATGCGGCTGGCCGTCAACAGCCTGGTCGATTTCGGACAGTCCGAAGTGGAGGAACTGGCCGAGGCGATCGCCACCGCCTACGGCGAGCTGGCGTGATCGCGCTCGCGGGCTCGGGCTGGTGCCTGGGCGAGCCCGTGCCGGTCGCGGAGTTGCCGGAGTGGGCGGACCTGGCGGACGCCGAACGGGCGGTGTGGCCGGCGCTGGGCATCGAGAGCGTGGCGGTGGCCGAGTCGTCCAGTGCGACGGACCTGGCCGTCGTGGCCGCCCGCCGTGCGCTGGCGTCCGCATCGGTGTCCGAGGCCGAGGTCGACGTGGTGATCACCGTGGAGCCCCGGGCGCCCGAAACGCTGATCAGCTCCGACGCCACCCGCCTGCAGGCCGCCCTCGGCGCGCGGCGCGCGATGGCGTTCTCCGTCGGTGGGCTCGGCTGCACGTCGCTCACCCCGGCCCTGCTCACCGCCGCGGGCCTGCTGCGCGACCCCGAGGTGCGGACCGTGCTCGTGGCGCACGGCAGCAAACCCGCCACCTCGCGCCGCTACCGCCACCCCGTGACGATCAACGGCGACAGCGGCGGGGCGCTGGTGCTGACCAGGACCGGTGACACCCGCGTCCGCGACGTGCTCCTGGAGACCAACGGTGACTACGCGGACCTCTTCCGCGTCCCCTACCGCGACCGCCCGTTCAGCGAGTGGCGGGAGGAGTGCGCCGACCCGGCCACCTACTCGTTCCGCCTCGCGGTGGAGACCCGCAACCGCCTGCGCGACCTCACCGCCCGCCTCCTGGAGCGCAACTCGCTGAGACCCGGCGACGTGACGTGCTACGTGGCGCAGAACCTGTCCGTGCCCTCGCACCGCAACTACGCCGACATCCTCGACCACCCGTTGGCACCGTCGTGCGGCGCCAACCTCGCCCGCTACGGCCACCTGGGGCCGAACGACACGTTCCACAACCTGCACACCGCCGACGTGCCACCCGGCAGCCGGGTGGTGCTGCTGGACACCAGCCCGACGGCGGCGTGGAGCGCGGTCCTGGTGGAGGTCGGCGGCACGGACACCGGCACGCACCTGCTGTGACGACCGGTGATCGTGTCGGTCGGCGGCCGGCCCACCGCAGATGGTCGGGAACCGCGGGACGTCAGTCCCACCAGAACGTCCACGAGTGGTCGTTCACCGGGTGGGGCGGCGACGCTGAGCACGAGGGCGACGCACCCGGAGCGGTCCCCCAGTCGCGCGGCACCGCCGAGATCTCGGTCGTGTCACCGGTTCGGTTCGTCGGACCTGTCCAGCCGGCCATGCCGCGGTCCGCCGGCACCCGCCGAGGCGTTGGGGATCGGTCGAAAGAACGAGACGCCGCTCCTCCCGACGGCCGAGGCGGGTCCGGCCTCGACGCCGAGGTGTCCGCCGTCGGGCTCAGCGATCGTGGACCTACCGATCCTCACCACAATGACGGAGCCCGTGATGAGAACGCGTCAACCCGCCGCCACACTGGATGACCAGCGGATCCCGGTGAGAGCCAAGCTCGCCGCAGCGTGGACGAGCTTCATGTTCCTGTACGCCTACGTGGACATTCTCGCCTTCTTCAAGCCCGGCGTCGTCGATGGCATCCTGGTCGGCGTCGTCTGGGAGTTCGACATCAGCCAGGCGTTGTTGACCGTCTTCCTCGCGCTCATGGCGATCCCGATCCTCATGGTCGTGCTGTCGATGACGCTGCCCGCGCGGGCGAACCGCATCACGAACCTCATCGTGGCCTCGGTACAGGTCCCCTTCGCCGCATTCAACGCGGTGGGCGAGTCCTGGACGTACTACTACGGCCTTGGCATCGCGCTGGAAGCGATCATCCTCGCCCTCATCCTGCGGTACGCCTGGACCTGGCCCCGCACCGTCGGCGACCACGGCGACCACGGCCACCAGCCCCGACCGTGAAACCGCTCGCGCCCAGTAGCAAGGGTGAACCCAAGCATGTCGGGTGCTCGGGTCGGAGACTTCACCGACGGTCGCGGGGCAGGGCACGCAGTCCCCGGTCGAGTTGGTCGACCGCGGCCCCGTGGTCGACCAGCAGGCCGTCCAGGGTCCGCAACCAGGCCGCCGCGGCAGCCCCGCGATCGGCGGGCACCGCGACGACCACCCGGTACGCGTCGGTGAACACCGACGGTCCGCGTGTCGTCGTAGGCACGAAGGGCTTGACGGTCATGCCGTCCGGGGCGGGGGTGAGCACCGACCCGGTGCGCAGCGGGAGCTCCAGCGCGACCCGCCCGGCCCGGGGTCGGTCGGGTGCCGCGCCGAGCGCCACCCGACCCAGCACCGCGTACGGATCGTCGCCGGTGCACGCCCAACCCAGGTTCGCCAGCCCGCCGAGCCGACCGTTCAGCTCGATCACCAGCAGGTCGCCGTCCGACACCGCGAAGTCGATCTGCCACGGGCCGACCGGCTTCCAGGTCTCGACGACGTCGCCTACGAACGCCTCCAGCACCGCCGTCGCCCCGGGTGGTAGGTCGGCGGGCATGACCCGGGCCCGCTTCCACGGCGCGCAGTCGTGGTCGAGCGCGTCCAAGGACGCCACGGGCCACGCTACCGTGCCGGTCGCTGCGGTGATGAGCTCCACGCCGTGCTCCTGGCCGGTGATGAAGCGCTGCACCAAGACGGGGAAGCGCGGCGGCAGATCCCGCAGTGCGGTGGCGTCGCGCACCACGCGCCTGCCGGAGCCGGACTCGCTGCGGGCCTGTTTGACCACGACGGGGAAGCCGAGGTCCGCCACGGCCTGGACGAGTTCGATCCGGTCCCGGCACACGACGCCGCGAGGGACCGGCCAGCCGCGCTGCCGGGCGACGAGGTGGAACTCGACCTTGTCGGTGACAAGGGCGGCGAAACCCTCGGGATGCGTCAGAGCCTCATGCCCCTTGGCTCGCCAGTGGTTCCCGACCTGCGCGTACACCGGCAGCGCCTGTTCCTCGCCAGGGGCGAAGACGGTCGGGAGCAGCACGTCGACACCGTCGAGGCGGTCGAGGAGGTGTGTCGCGTTCCGGTACCGGCCCGCGTCGCCGAGCACGACGACCTCGGCGCCCGCGGCCGACAGCGGTGCGACCAGCCGGTCGGCGCGGTAGTCGCCGAGAAGGGCCACCTTCACCTACCCCATCCTGGTACATTCCGGGCTCCGGAGGGCTGGGCCGGCCGTGTGCCAAGTGGGGAACGAAGGGGTGAACCCGTGTCGGTTGAGCTGTTCGCGCCCCTGGCCGACACCGTCCGGCCGGCGGACTTCGCGGGCCAGTACTCGTTCTTCCACGACGGCTGGCCGGGCACGCTCACGTTGCAGGTGCAGGGCGGTCGGGCGTTGCGCGGCACGTACCGCGACGAGCGCTTCGCCGAGACGTTCACGGTGATCGCCAAGGTGGATCCCGTGGTGCGCCACCGCGTCGCCATCACCATCCGCGACTTCAACTGGCTTCCCGAACAGGTCTTCACCGGCTGCCTGTCCACCCGCGACCGGCAGGTCATCGCGGGCACGACCCGGTGGCGCGACGAGCCGTTCGGCTTCCTGGCCGCAAAAGAACCCGTGCGCGAGCCCGACGTGTACCGCAGCGGCCCGGTCGAGCCCGCGGACTTCGCCGGGCACTACGAGCTGGTCCACGACGGCCTGCGCGGCACGGTCGAGTTGGCGCACGAGGACGGCCTCGCGCTGACCGGCAGGCTGCGCACCGCCGAGCTCGACCTCGCGGTGCGCGGCGAGGTCGACCCCGCGGTAGGGCACGGCATCACCCTGCGGCTGACCGGTGACCTGCGGCTGTCGACGGTGCGCTTCACCGGCCACCTGTTCACCCGGCCCAAGAACACCATCGCGGGCACGGTGGAGGGCCCGGCCGGCCCGACCGGGTTCTACCTCGTCAAGCGGGGCTGAAGGACAGCGTCAGCGTCCAGGACAGCTCGCCGGACGCGGGCACCACCGCCGCGTCACCCGGACGGCAGATCCTTAACTCGCCGATCCGCCCCACCATCGGCTCGACCCCGATGTTGCGGTACGGCGCGTCGTCCGGCCAGCCGCCCAGGTTCCGCCAGATCGCGATGCTCGCCGGCGCGCCCTCGACCGACAGCGCCATCTCCAGCCGGTCGTCACCGTCCACCACCGCGACGCGGTCCAGGTCGGCGAGCGTGATCATCAACGCGGTGCCGTCGTCCGGGCCGAGCACGTCCAGCTCCGCGTCACGCCACCGCGGCCAGGTGAACTCCTCGTCCGCGCCGCCGCCGACGACTGTGGCCGGGTGACCGGGCGGTGCGACGATCCGCGCCCCGGGACGCAGGTCGAGCAGCGCGTGCGCCGCCCAGATGAACCGCCACCCCGGCTCCGCCGACACCCGGTAGGCCGCGGTCACGGTGTCGTCGGCCGTGGTGATCCGGCGCTCCAGCCGGTAGCCGTCGCCGTCCACGGCCAGCCGGTCGCCCTCGACGCGCCACTCGCGTGCCCACGCGTCACCGTGGTCGGGTGGTCCGCCGATCGTCGGGATGCACTCCTCCAGCCCTCCGGCGTCCACGAATGGGTCGCCCGGCCGCACCGAAGCGCGCCCCGGGGCGTGGCGCGACCACAACCACTCCCGCCCGGACGAGCGCAGCGACGTCCACCGCCCGCCGTGCTTGGCGTCGACCTCGACCTCGACCATCGTCGCGGACCTCCGCACGGATGATGTTGCTGCCACCGGTGACGACGGTTACCTTACCGAGCACGCCGGGCGGCACACCGGCCTCGACACCCGGCGGCACGAAGGGGCGCGAGCCATGACGCGGCCACTGCGCGCGTCGATCATCCGCATCCGCAACGCACGCGACCAGGTCGTCGGCACCGGTTTCCTCGTCGGCCCTCGGCACGCGCTGACCTGTGCGCACGTGGTGGCGTCCGCGCTCGGCGCCGACGATCGCGCGGCGGAGCCGCCGCCGGGCGAGGTCCTGATCGACTTCCCGCTGCTGGAGCACCCCGGCCTGCCGCTGACGGCCACCGTCGCGCGGTGGTCACCGGTGTTGGCGGACGGCGGCGGCGACATCGCGGGCCTGCTGCTGACCGCACCGCCGCCCGACGGCGCGGAACCCGTGCAGCTGGTGGACGTGGACGAGCCGTGGGGCCTCGCGTTCCGCACGTTCGGCTTCCCCAAAGGACGGCCGGGTGGCGACTGGGCCGGCGGCGTGCTGGCCGACGTGCAGGCCACGGGCTGGCTCCAGCTCGAAGCCGAGCGGCAGACCGGCCGCCGCGTCCAGCCGGGCTACAGCGGGGCGCCGGTGTGGATCGAGGCGACCGGCGCGGTCGGTGGCATGGTGGTGGCCGCCGACCAGGGCGACGCGGACCGCGTGGCCTACGTGATCCCGACCGGCGCGCTGGTGCGCGCCTGGCCCGAGGTGCTGGCGGAGCTGGCCGTCCCGGTCACGCCGTACCGCGGCCTCAACGCGTTCCGCGCGGTCGACCACGACATCTTCTTCGGCCGTGACGAGCTGGTCGACCGGCTGGTCGCGGCGGTGCTCGCTCGACCCCTGACCGCGGTGGTCGGCGCTTCCGGCAGCGGCAAGTCGTCGATCGCGCACGCGGGCGTGGTCGCCCGACTCGACGGGCGGGCCGGGTTGCGCGTCGTCGCGCTGCGTCCGCGCCAGGACCCGTTCAGCGAGCTGGCCGCAGCGCTGCTGCCGTTGCTCGAACCCGACCTGTCCGCGCTCGACCGGGTCGACCGGCTGCCCCGGCTGGCCGACGCGCTGCGGCACGGCCGGGCGCCGCTGGTGCTGCGGGAGGTGCTCGCCGGCGACCCGGGTGACCTGCTGCTGGTCGTGGACCAGTTCGAGGAGCTGTACACGCACGGACCCGAACCGGCGCAGCGGCAGCGGTTCGTCCGCGCCCTGCTCGACGCCACCGGTGAGGCGTTCGACGGCCGTGTGCGCGTGCTGGTGACGTTGCGCGCGGACTTCCTGGCTCAGGCGCTGGCCGACCCGGCGTTCGCCGAGGCGCTCAGCGGTGCCATCGAGCCGGTCGGCCCGATGTTCCCCGACCAGCTGCGCCGGGTGGTGGAAGGCCCGGCCCGGCTGCGCGGCGTCCGGTTCGAGCCCGGTCTGGTCGACCGCATCCTCGCCGACGTCGGCGAGGAGCCGGGTCGGCTGCCGCTGCTGGAGTTCACCCTGACCCTGTTGTGGGACGAGCAGCAGCGGCACCTGATGACGCACGCGGCGTACGAGTCGTTCGGCGGGGTGACCGGTGCGCTGACCCACTACGCCGAGCAGGTCTACACGCTGTGCGAGCCGGAGGAACGCGACCGCCTCCGCCGGGTCTTCGTGCAGCTGGTGATGCCGGGTGACGGTGTCGCGGACACCCGCAGGCTGGCCACGCGCGACGCCCTGGCCGCGGACGACTGGCCCGTGGTGCGGATGCTCGCCGACCGCAGGCTGGTCGTGACCGGTGGCGGCGCGGGCGGCGGGCAGACCGCTGAGATCGCGCATGAGGCGTTGATCGGAGAGTGGGCGCGGCTGCGCGAGTGGGTGGCCGCCGACCGCGAGTTCCGGCTGTGGCAGGAGCGGGTGCGCAACTCGATCCGCCTGTGGCGGTCGTTCGGGCAGGACGAGGCGGTGCTGCTGCGCGGCGCGCTGCTGGTGGAGGCGTTGGCGTGGCTCGACCGGCGGCCCGACGACGTCACCGAGGAGGAACGCGCTTTCGTCGACGCCGGTCAACGGCGTCAGGACCGCGAGGACGAGCAGTACAAGCGGCTGTACCAGGAAGCACTGGCCCGGCAGTTGGTCGCGCAGTCCGAGCTGGTCCGCGGCGACCGGCCGAACACCGTGCCGCTCAGCGTCCTGCTGGGCATCGAGTCGTTGCGGCGGATGACGTCGTTCGAGGCCGACTACGCGGTGCGCCGGGGGCTGTCCGTGCTCCCGTTGCGGACCACGCTGTTCGACCACGAGGGTGACGTGCAGGTGGTGGCGTTCAGCCCGGACGGGACCACGCTGCTGACCGCGGGCGACGACTCGACCGCGCGGCTGTGGGACACCGCGACCGGCCGGCTGTTGCTGACGTTGCGGCACCGCAGCTACATCCGCGTCGCCGTGTTCTCGCCGAACGGCGACCTCCTCGCCACCGGCGGCGAGGACGAGAAGGCGCGGCTGTGGTCGCTGCCGGACGGTCGGGAGCTGGCCGTGATGCCGCACGACGGCTGGGTGGGCGCGCTCGCGTTCGGCCCGGACGGCGCGACGCTGGCGACCGGCTGCGACGACGGCGTGATCCGCCTGTACGACGGCGGGTCGCAGCCGTTCGCGCGCCTGGCGCACGACGGCTGGGTGCGGTCGCTCGCGTTCCACCCGTCCGGCCGGTGGCTGCTCAGCGGCAGCGGCGACCGTACTGCGCGGTTGTGGGACACCGGCACCTGGGCCGAGTCGGCCCGCCTGGCGCACGGCGCCGCGGTGCGTGCCGCGATCTTCGACCCGTCCGGTGACCTCGTCGCCACGGGGGACGACGACGGCTTCGCCCGGGTGTGGACCGAGGAGTCCCCGACCCTCCAACTGGCGCACGAGGGTGCGGTGACCGCGTTGGCGTTCGACCGGGACGCGTCGCTGCTGGCCACGGCGTCGGAGGACGGCTCGGCCCGGCTGTGGCAGGTGACGTCCGGTGCCGAGGCGTTGCGGCTGCGGCACGGCGGGCCGGTGCGCGCGGTGTGCTTCGGACCGGACTTCGGGCGCCTGGCGACCGCGAGCGACGACGGCACCGGCCGCCTGTGGGACGCCCGGCGCGGTGTCGAACTGGTCCGCATGTGCCACGAGCGTCCGGTCCGCGCGGTCGTCGTCAGCCCGGACGGCGGGTACGCGGCGACCGCGGGCGCGGACGCGAAGGGCGCCCTGTGGACCACCTCCGCCCACGCCGAACGGCTCCGCGTCACGCACACGGCCCAGATCGGCGCGGTGGCCGCGGCGGGCGGGCTGGTGGTGTTCGCCGACGACGCCGGCGCGGTCCTCGTGCGCGCGGCCGACCTCGCCCCTCGGCTTGCCGCGGATCTGGGTGAACCCGCGGTCGTCTTGTGCTCCGCGCCGGACGCCACCGTGCTGGCCGCCGGAGGCGAGTCCGGCACGGTCCGCGCCTGGGCCGCCGACGGGACGCCGCTGTTCACCGTCACGCTCGACGAACCGGTCCGCTCACTGGTGCTCAGCCCGGACGCGTCGCTGCTCGCCGCGGGCGGGAGCGAGGGGCTGATCAGGGTCTGGCGGACCGCGGACGGCGTTCGCGCGCACGAATTCTCGCTGGGCCAGTACGTGACAGCGGCCGTGTTCGGCCCGGATGGCGCGTCCCTGGCCGCCGCGGGCGACGAGAACGTCGTGCACGTCTGGTCGTTGCCGGACGACGTCCTCGCCGCGCGGCACGTGTACGACAACGAGTGGCTCGGGGTCGCGGCCCTCGACCCGGACCTGCGCCGGGTGGCGGCGGTCGGCGAGGAGGGCCGCGTCCAGGTGCTCGACCTCACCACGGGCCAGCCGACGGCGGAGTTCAGCCACGAGAGCTGGGTGGCGTCCGCCGTGTTCAGCCACGACGGCCGCCGCATCGCCACCGCGGGCGAGGACGGCACGGCGCGGATCTGGGACGCCGAGCAGGGCGTCGAGGTGTGCCGGCTGCCGCACGAGGAGCCGGTGACCAGGCTGGCGTTCGCTGACGGCGACCTGGTGACGGTCTCGGCGGGCGTCCTGCGGGCCTGGCCGGTGGCCCCCGAGGACCTGATCGACCAGGCCCGGTCCCGCCTCGTGCGCGGCCTGACGCGCGAGCAGTGGCGTCGGTATCTCGGCAACGAGCCGTACGTGCGGCCGGCCGGCACCGAGCAGTAGTCCGGTTCGCTGGTGCGGGTGGGGTTTGGGTCGGGAGGGAGTCGGGTGTTCAGCCCGCCACCGCGCGGGACAGTGCCGCGGACAGCGCGACGGCCAGTGAGGAGACGCACGGTTCGCGCAGGAGGTCGTGGTGGTCGCCCGGCAGGAGTTCGGTCACCAGCCGGCCGCTCGTCCGCTCCGCCCACCCCGCCGGGTCAACCGGTGGTGTCGGGAGGGTCGGGTGCGTGCGGGCCGCCTTGAACAGGTGGATGTCGGCGGTGATGCCGCTGGTGGGGTGGTACCGCTCGGCGGCGTGGTCGTTGGCGGTGAACACCCGGACCATGCGCCGGACCGCGGGCAGGCCGCCGTAGGCCGTCACCCGGTCGGCGGCCACGGCGTGCCTGGCGAGCACGGCGAGCGCCTCGTCCTCCGCCAACCCGGACACCTCGACGCCCGCGATGAACGCGTACCGGCCGATGTCGTCCTCGGCCAGGTACCGGCCGTCCAGCGGGTCCCGGCCGAAGACCCGTGCGTCGATCACGCCCAGGAATCCCACGGTGTCGCCCTCGGCCTCCAGCAGGCGCGCGACCTCGAACGCCGCGTTGCCCCCGAACGACCACCCGGCCAGCAGGTACGGACCGGTGGGTGAGACCTCGCGGATCAGGTCGAGGTAGTGGCGGGCCATGTCCTCGACCGCGGTCAGCGGCGGGGTGTCGTCGGCGAGGCCGACCGCCTCGATCCCGTGCACGGGCAACCCCGGGTCGAGCAGGTGCGCCAGGTCGAAGTAGCAGCAGATGTCACCGGACTGGGGGTGCAGCAGGAACAACGGCGGCCGGCCCGGGTCGCCGGCGCGCATCCGCACCGCGCCGCCGACGGTGGGACGGGTGTCGTCGCGGATCGCCGCGCACAGTCGCCGGACGGTCGGCTCGGTGAACACCAGCGACAGCGGCACCGGGCGGCCCACGGCGCGTTCCAACCGGTCGGCCACCCCGACGGCCTGGAGCGAGTGCCCGCCCAGCGCGAAGAAGTCGTCGTCCACGCCGACCCGGTCGACGCCGAGCACTTCCTCCCACACCCTCGTCGCGGTCAACTCCAGCGCGTCGCGCGGCCGCACGAAGCCGGTGCCCACGGGCGGGTCGGGGTCCAAGGCGGCGTAGTTCACCTTCCCGGTCGTGGTCACCGGGAACTCCGGCACGGCGAGCACCACGTCCGGCACGGCCGCGGCGGGCAGGACGCGGCGCAGGTGGTCGCGCAGCCCGTCGCCGGTGAGCGTCGAACCCGGCCGCGGCAGGTAGTACCCGACCAGGCCGGACCCGTCCGCGCGCGGCACGACCGCGGCCCTGCGCACGTCGGCGCGCGCGGCCATGGCGGCCTCGGTCTCGGCCGGCTCCACTCGCACGCCGCGCACCTTGACCTGCCGGTCGACCCGGCCCAGGAACCGCAGGTTGCCACCGACCACGCGGCCGAGGTCGCCCGTGCGGTACATCCGGGAGCCCGGCGGGCCGAACGGGTCGGCGAGCAGCCGTTCAGCGGTCGCGGCGGGCGCGCCGAGGTAGCACCGGGCCAGACCCGGTCCGGCCAGGTAGACCTCGCCGGGCACCCCGGGTGGCACCGGCCGCAGCACCTCGTCGAGCACGTAACACCGCATGTTCGGGATCGGCACGCCGACCGACGGCTCGCCACCGTCCCGCTCGACCCGCGCGTACGTGCTGGTCATCGTGCACTCGGACGGGCCGTATTGGTTGACGACCTCGGCGTCGGGCGCGAGCACGCGGACCGCGTCCACCAGCTTCCCGGTCAACGCCTCGCCGCTGACCAGCACGACGCGCAGGCGCGGCAGCCCGACACCCTGCCGCGCACCCTCCCTCGCGAGCGCTTCCAGCAGGGTCGGCACGACCGCGAGGATCGCGGTCACACCCCGGTCGACCGCCTCGCGCACCAGGTCGGCCACCCGGCGCGGCCCCGGTGGCGGGAACGCGACGGCCGCGCCCGCGCCCAGCGGGCCGAGGATTTCGCGCAGCGACGCATCGAAACCCGGCGCCGCCAACTGGAGCACCACGTCACCGGGTGCGACCCCGCTCACCTCGCGGACGTAGTCCAGGTAGTTCACCGCGCCGCGGTGCGTCATCGCCAGGGTTTTGGGCCGCCCGGTCGAACCGGAGGTGTGCACGACGTAGGCCAGTCCGTCCGGAGGCGCGGTTCGGACGGGCGCGGTGTCGGCGGTCGGCACGGCGTCGACCACGACCACGGCCGCGTCCGCCACCGGCAGCGCGCCGAGCCGGTCGGTGCTGGTGAGCACGACCGGTGGGCGCGTCGAGGCCAGTGCGGCGGCGTGGCGCTCGGCGGGGTGGTCGACGTCCAGCGGCAGGTACACCCCACCTGCGGTGAGCACGCCGAGCAACGCGACCACGAGGTCGGGGCCGCGGTCCAGGTACACCGCGACCGGAACCTCGGGGCCGACGCCGTGGTCCTCGCGCAGGTGCCGGGCCAGCCCGTTCACGCGGGCCCGCAACCGCGCGTAGGTGATCCGCTCGGCACCCGCGAGCAGCGCGACCGCCTCGGGCGTGCGGCGGGCCTGGGCGTGGAACGCCTCCTCCAGCGTCTCGTCGCGCGGACGCGGGTCGGTCGTGCCGAGCAGCGACGGTGCCTCGCCGGGCGCGGTGACGGACACGTCGCCGATCAGCGTGGTCGGGTCGGCAACGACTTGGCGCAGCACGTGCTCATAGCGCCGGGCGAGCAGTGCGACGGTCTCCGGCTCGAACAGGTCGGCGTGGTAGGAGAAGTCGACGTCCGCGCCGTCGGCGAGCAGGGTGGCGGTGACCGACAGGTCGAACTTGGCCGGGACCGGCGGCGTCGGGAGCGGCGTGACGTCGAGCCCGGCCAACCTGAGCGCGCCGGGCCGCTCCACGGTGAACGCGACCCGGGCCAGCGGGTCGACGTGCACGTCGCGGTCGGGCCGCAGGTGCTCCACCACCCGCTCGTACGGCACGGACCGGTGGGCGTGCGCGTCCAGCAGGTGGTCGTGGACCTCGCGGAGGTGGTCGGTGAACGCCCGGTCCACGGTGGGCGCGCTGCGCAGCACCACGGTGTCGACGAAGAAGCCGATCACCGGCTCCAGGTCCACGTGCGGCCGGTCGCCGACGAACGTCGCGGTGGCGACGTCGGCCGTGCGCCCGCACCGGCCGAGCAGCACGTGGAAGGCCGCGAGGAGCACGGTGAACGGGGTGGTGTCGAGGGCGCGTGCGCGCCGTTCCAGGTCCGTGACCAGCGACGCGGGCAGGTGGTGGCGGTGCGTGGTGCCGCGGTGGGAGGGAACTTCCGGCCGCGGGCGGTCGGTCGGGAGCCGCACGGGGGTGAGGTCGCCCAGGCGTCGCGCCCAGTAGGCCAGGTCGTCGTTCCCGGTCGGGCGGGACCGTTGCCAGGCGGCGAAGTCCGCGTACTGGACGGGCAACGGCGCGGCCGGGTTCGCGGCGCCGTAGCGGTGGGCGAGTTCCGCGGTGAGCACGTCGAGGGACCAGGCGTCCGCGGCGATGTGGTGCAGCACGAGCACGAGGTGGTGGGTGGTGTCGGAGACACGGATCAGGGATGCCCGCACGGGGTGCTCGACGGCCAGGTCGAACGGCGTGCCGGCGAGGTCGCGCAGCACGCGGTCGGCGGCGGCGGCCGGGTCCGGCAGGTGCCGCAGGTCCGCGCGAACCAGGGCGGGACCGCTCGGGTCGATCACCTGGACCGGCTCGTCGGCGTGCGGCACGTGGCGGGTGCGCAGCACCTCGTGCCGAGCGACGAGGTCGGCGAAGGCGGTGGCGAGCGCGTCGGCGTCCAGCGGGCCGTCGAGCCGGTGCGCCAGCGGCAGGTGGTGGTCGACCCGGTCCGGGCGCAACCGGTGCAGGAACCACAGCCGCAGCTGTCCGGGCGACAGCGGTAGCGGACGTTCCCGTGACACCGCGGGGATGACCACGTGGCCGGCGCCGGACCGGGCCGCGGCGGCGACCCTGGCGACGGTGGGCGTGGCGAGCAGGTCGCGCAGCTCCACGTGCAGGCCGTGGCGCTGCCCCAGCCGGGCCTGCACGCGCACCGCGAGCAGTGAATCGCCGCCCAGCGCCAGGAAATCGTCGTCCCGCGCCACCTCGTCGACGCCGAGCACTTCGGCGAAGACCGCGGCCACCTGCTCCTCGTGCGGTCCGCGTGGTGCCTCGCCGGGCGCCCGCGGCGGGCGCGTCAACGCCCTGCGGTCGAGCTTTCCGTTGGGCGTCAACGGCAACGCGTCCAACACCACCACCGTGCCGGGCACCATGTGCTCGGGCAGGTGCCGCCGCAGGTGCGCCCGCAACTCCTCGGCGGTCGGCAGCCGTCCGGGTGCGGGTGCGGCGTAGGCGACCAGGCGCGGACCCGACGGGCCGGTCTCGACGACCACGGCGCACGCGCTCACCGACGGGTGCCCGCCGAGCACGACCTCCACCTCGTCCGGCTCGACGCGGTGGCCGCGCACCTTGACCTGGCGGTCGGTCCGGCCGACGAACTCCAGCACGCCGTCGGCACGGCGGCGGACCAGGTCACCGGTCCGGTAGAGGCGACCACCCCCACCGGACGGGTCGGCGACGAACCGCCGGGAGGTCAGCCCCGGCCGGCCCAGATAACCGCGGGCGACGCCGTCACCACCCAGGCACAGCTCGCCGACCGCGCCGGGCGGAACCGGCCGCATCGCGGCGTCCAGGACGTGCGCCGCGGTGCCGTCGAGCGGTACACCGATCGGCGGTGTGCGCTCATCGTCTGCCACGTCGGCGGCGGTGGACCAGATGGTCGTCTCGGTCGGGCCGTACAAGTTGACCAACGTCCCGGTGCGGTCCCGGATGGCCCGCGCGAGGCGGGCGTCCAGGGCCTCGCCGCCGGACAACGCGGTCAGCCGCCGACCGGGCCACCCGCTGTCGACCAGCAGCCGCCACCCGCTCGGCGTGGCCTGGAGGACCGTCACGGCGTGCCGGTCGACCATCCGGTGCAGGCGCGCGGGATCGCGGGCGTCGGCACGGGTCGCGACCACCACGCGGGCGCCGACCGTGAGCGGGACGAGCAGTTCCAGCACAGCGATGTCGAAGGAGACGGTGGTGGCCGCCAGGACCCGGTCGCGCGGGCCGAGGTCGAGCCTGCGGCGGATCGCGCCGGTGAAGTAGTCCAGCGCGCGGTGGGTGATCAGCACGCCTTTCGGGCGGCCGGTGGAACCGGACGTGTGGATCACGTACGCCAGGTGGTCCGGGTGGGGCCGGTGGTCCGGCAGGGCCGCGGCGCGACCGAGGTCGAGCCGGTCGACGAGGACGATCTCCGGCCGCGTCCGCGGCAGGCGGGCGAGCAGCGCCGAATGGGTGATGATCCTGCTCGGCCGCGCGTCGTCGATGATGAGGCCCAGCCGTGCGGCCGGGGTGTCCACGTCGAGCGGCAGGTAGGCCGCGCCGCTGGTCAGGACGCCGAGCAGGGCCGCGACGACGGTGGCGTCCCGGTCGAGGAACACCGCGACGAGCGTGTCCGGTGCGACGTCGCCGAGTCCCGCGGCCACCGCGGTCGCCGCCCGGGACAACCGGCTGTAGGTCCACTCCCCGCGCGGGTCGACCACCGCGACGTCGTCCGGGTGCGCCGCCGCGTGGGCGTGGACCTGCTCGTGCAGGTGTCCGCCGGTCGGCGGGGCGGGTGCCGTGGGGCGGGCGGTACGCGGCGCGGTGGATGTCGTGGCGTCGGCGGGATTCGGGACGACGGGTGTCGGCGGCTCGGTCGTGCGCGGCTCGGTGATCGCGGAGTCGAGGGGTACCTCCGGGTCGGTGGCGACCGCCCGCAGCAGCTCGACGTAACGCCGGGCCATGCCGTCGACCGTCGCGCGGTCCAGCACGCCCGTGTCGTAGGTGAAGCAGACCCGGGTGCGATCGCCCGCCCTGGTGACGGTGGCGGACAGGTCGAACCGGGCGCTCGTGTCAGGCAACTCCAGCCGCGACGACTCCAGCCCCGGCAGCCGCCACGGGTCCGGCGTCACGCGGTCGAGTGCGAACGCGGCTCGGACCGGCACGCCCACGCCGCCACCCCGGCGGAACTCCTTGACGATCCGCTCGTAGGGCACGTCGGCGTGGTCGAGAGCGCCGGCGAGCTCAGCGCCGACGAGGCCGAGCACGTCGGCGAACGTGCGCGCGCCGGACAGGTCCGTCCGCACCAGGACCGTGCCGAGGAAGAAGCCGACCACCTCGTCCAGGTCGGCGTGCGCGCGTTGGGCGACGAAGATGCCGGTGGCGACGTCCGGCGTGGCCGTGTAGCGCCCGAGCAGGACCTGGTAGGCGGCGAGCAGGGCGGTGTAGAGCGTCGTGCCGCGCGCGGCGGCGAGGTCCCGGAGGCGGGTGACCAGGTCGGCGGGCAGCGCCTCGGTGACTGCGGCACCGATCCCGCCGGGCGTGCCGGTCGACAGCGGCAGCGGCGCCAGGTCCGCGGTCCGGTCGCGCCAGTAGCCGACCTGGGGTTCGACCGGCTTGGCGCGTTGCCACGCCGCGAAATCCCGGTACCGCAACGACAGCGGCGGGAGCGCGGGTGCCCGACCGTCCCGCAACGCCCCGTACGCGGCACCCAGGTCCCGCCAGAAGACGTCGGAGGACCGGTCGTCGAACGCGACGTGGTGGACGGTCACGCACAGCACGTGGTCGTCCGCGCCGAGGTGGACCAGGTCGACCGCGAGCACCGGCCCGGTGTCCAGCCGGATGGCCTCCGCCGAGGCGGCGGCGAGGCGGAGGGCGGCCTCCATCCGGCCCGGTGCGGGCAGCCCGGACACGTCACCGACGGTCAGCGGGACCGGTGCCCGGAGCAGGACGGTCGGCCGACCGTCCGGTCCGGCGAACACCGTGCGCAGGACGTCATGGCGGGACACGACGTGGTCGAGCGCGCGGCGCAACGCCTGCTCGTCGACCGGTCCGCGCAGCCGCAACCCTTCCCGGCAGTGGTAGGTGTCGCGTCGGGCGAGGACCCGGTCGAGCACGAGCATCCGCTCCTGGCCCGGGGACGGCGTCAGGTCGTCCTGCCGGTGCGGTTGTGGACCATCCCGGCGGGGCAACCGGTCGATCGCGGCCGCCGCCGACCTGATCGTCCGGTTGGCGAAGAACAAGCCGACCCGCGCGTCGACGCCCACCGCGCCGGACACCCGCACCGCGAGGGTCGCGGCGGCGAGCGAGTCCCCACCCGCGGCGAAGAAGTCGCGGTCGACGTCGACAGCGGACGACCCGACGACCTCGGACCACAGGTCGGCCAGCAGCACCTCGGTGGCGGTCCCCGGCGGCGTGCCGACCACGTCGTCGGCCGGCCGCGGCAACGACCTGCGGTCCACCTTGCCGCTGGACGTCAGGGGCAACGCGGCCAGGAACACGTACGCCGAGGGCAGCTGGGCGGCCGGGAGTTCGTCCGCCAGCACTCGGCGCAGGTCAGCCTCGACGCCGGCATGGTCAGGGTCCCGCGGCACGACGTGGGCGACGAGCCTGCGTGTGCCGCCGTGCTCCGGAGCGGTGACCACGACGTCCCGAACGGCGGGGTGGCGGCGCAGGGCCCGTTCGGTCACGGCGGGCTCCACCCGGATGCCCCGGATCTTCACCTGGTCGTCGGCCCGGCCGAGGAACACGATCGCGCCGTCCGCGCGGCGGACGCCGAGGTCGCCCGTGCGGTAGATCCGCCCGCCCGCACCGAAGGGGTCGGGCACGAACGACGCCGCCGTCCGCCGCGGGTCGTGCAGGTAGCCGCGAGCGAGCCCGACGCCGCCCAGGTAAATCTCGCCCGGCACGCCGATCGGCACCGGCCGCAGCCGCTCGTCCAGCAGGTGCACGTCGTTGCCGTCGATCGGGTGGCCGATGGGCACGGCGTCCGCGGCGCCGTCCACCTCCGGCACGCACGTCCAGATCGTGGAGTCGATCGACACCTCGGTCAGGCCCCACTGGTTGTGCAACTCGCGTCCGGGCAGCGCGGTGGCGAACGCCGCGACCAGGTCTGGGGACAGTGCCTCGCCGCTGGACACCACGCAGCGCAGCGCCACCAAGCCCGGCAGGTCCGCGGGCGTGAGCGAGGCGAGGAACAGCCGCAGCACGCTCGGCACGAACTGGAGGACGGCGACCCGGTGTCGCTGCGCGGCCTCGACGATGGCCCGGGGGTCGCGGTGCGCGCCCGGTGCCAACAACGCCACCCGCCCGCCACAGGTCAAGGGCCACAACACCTCCACGGCCGAGTCGTCGAACGTGATGGTGGTCTTCTGCAGCACGGTCTCACCGGGGCGCAGCCGGTGCTTCCGCTGCATCCACGCCATCCGGTTGGCCCAGCCGCGATGGGTGTTGGCGACGCCCTTCGGCGCGCCGGTCGAGCCGGACGTGTAGTACACCGACACCAGGTTGTCCATCGAGACGTCAGCAGGTGCACCGCCATCGTGCTGCGGCAGGTCGTCCGGCCACACCGCGGACACCCCGGGTGGCAGCCGACGCGCGAGCGCGCGATCACTCAGGCAGACGTCGATCCGTGCCCCGGCGCACAAGGCGCTCAGGTGCGCGGCCGGTGCGTCGGTGTCCATGGGCACGTAGGCGCCGCCGGCGCTCAGGATGCCGAGAATGCCCACCACGAGCTCCGGCCCCCGGTCCACGAGCAACCCGACCGGTGTGTCGGGCCGCACGTCGTACCGCTGCCGGAGGACGCCTGCCAGGCGGGTGGCCGCGGCGGACAGCTCGCGGTAGGTCATCTGCCCGTCGTCGGACGCCAGCGCCACCGCGTCCGGGGTCCGTGTCGCCTGGTCGTGCACCAGGAGGTGCAGCAGTCGATGGTTGTCGTCCACGCGCGACCTCCGCGGAACCTTCAGCGGGTGGCGGGTCTTCCCTCGCGGGTCACGCCAGTCCGTCACAACACCATACCGACAGCCAGGACGGCGAGCACTCGACACCGTCACCACCCGAGATGATCCGCCGCGACCGCACCACCGTCGACCGCCACGGCCTGTCGCGCCGCTTGCACAGCGGCGCAATCCCTGTGGAGCGACTGGGTTTCGAGCCCGCCATGAAGCCGGCCGACCTGCCGCCGCTGGACCGGGAACTGACCGTGGTCACGCACTCGGTGAACATCGCGCTGCTGCCGGCCAACCGCCCAACCCTCGACACGATCATCACCTGCACGGGCGCCGACGCGGGCGTGCCCGAGGAACCGGCGGCGGGGCCGGCACTCGTCCTGGTCTGACGGCCGCTGCCCAGACGGGCGGCGAAGCCGGTCCGCACGGACGTTCGGAGGGATCTTCGACACCCGCCGACAGGTGTCGAAGATGACCCCGTGCACCAGGCACAGCGCGCCGAGGAGCCCGATCGCAGGCGGCCGGACCGGCGGCCCGGGGCCGCGGACCAGCGTGTGCACTCGCTGATCGGCCTCCAGCGCAGTGCCGGCAACCGGGCGGTCGGCGAGTTCCTCCGGGGCGGCCCTCCCCCGCTGCTGGTCGACGCCGGGGTGAGCCCGGAGCCGGCGCAGCTGGCCGTCGCCGAGTTCCTGGACGCGCTGGAGCGGCAGGTCAAGGCCGCCACGGACGAGATCCTCGGTGCCGCCGACCACCAGGCCCGCGCCTGCCCGTACATCGACTTCTGGCTGGCGCACTACCGGCAGCGGACCGCCGACCAGGTCGAACGGGCGTTGCGGTTGTACCTGGAGGGCCCGGACGTCACCACGGCCCGGGACTACCTGCCGCAGGTGGTCGACCGGGTGCGCCTGGGCGTGAGCCGGTGGAAGTCGACCGGCGAGGTGGTCGACGTACCGCCGGGCGTCCCCGTCGACCTGCCCGCGGGCACGCCGACCGCGCCGACCGCGCAGCGGGACGTCGGGCCGGGCCGGCCGGTGGACGCGCGGTTGGGCGCCGCGCTCGGGTTCGACGTCTCCCGGGCGGTGCTGCACGACGGGCCGGCCGCGGCCCGCTCGGCGGCCGACCTCGGCGCACCCGCCTACACCGTCGGCCGGCACGTCGTCCTGGGCGGCGCCCACCGGCCGGGCACGCTCGAAGGCGACGCCGTTCTGGTCCACGAACTGGCCCACACGGCACAGCAGGACGACATCGCACCGCACGAGCCGGCCCACCTCCACGACATCGCACCGCACGAGCCGGCCAGGCGGGCCGACACCGCCCAGCGCGAGCCCGACGGCCCGGTGGACGCAGCCGTCGAGGCGGACGCCGACCGGTCGGCGCTGGGGGCCGTGCTCCGCCTGTACGGCCGGACCAAGGACGCCCTCGCGGTGGTCGGCGAGCGGACCGGTCCGGCGCTGCGGTCGGGCCTGCGGGTGCGGCGGTGCGGTGCCGACCACCGGGCCGAGTCACCCCGGCGGGTCACCGGCGACGAGGCCGCCCGGTTCGTCGCGGGCCAGGCGGAGGTCACCACCAGCCCGTCGGTGGACCGGCCAGTGGTCGGCACGACCGTCACGTTCGGGTTGTCGGCCAACACCATGCCGCCGCTGCGCCCGCGCCGCTGGTACGTCTACCCGCCCGGCGTCGACTCGACCCGGCCCCGCTACCCGGACGGCGCCGCCCGGGTCCTGCCGGTGACGTTCACCCAGGCCGGGACGTGGACCGTCGACACCGAGGTCTACCTGCCCGCGGACAACGTGGTCGCCGTGCTGCCGACCATACTGGAGGTGGCCGAACCCGCCGCCGTCCTGGACGACGCCTTCGCCGGCGCGCGGAGCGCCGACTACACGCGGATCCGGGCCGGGATGGCGTTGCACGAGCTGGACCTGGCCCAACACGCCCAGCAGGACCAGTCGGCCGGCGGCGGCCCGCATATCTCGACCACCACCGCGAACCCCCTGGTGTCCCGACGCCGACTGCCGGACGTCGATGTCGCCACCTACACCCTCACCCCGAACCCCGCCGCCCGCGCCTTCCACTGGTACGCCACCGCGGAGGGGTATGACTGGGACACCGCCCCCGGGAACGCGCGGGACGGCAACCAGCGGATCACCGTGCGCGGCCAGGACGCCTACGACCTCGGCACGAACCCGAACTCGGCCAGGTTCGCCCTGTACGAGGCCGCGGTCTGGACGATCAACTGCGACCAGCTCGACGGACAGGGCGCGCTGCTGGGCGCGGTCCGCTACCGGCACTCGGTCCAGACCGCGGAACAGGCCGAGCGCCTCGCCCGATGGCGGCGGTTCCAGGCCCGGGCGGACCGGGAGATGCGGGGCATCCAGGCGGGCCGCGCGCAAGGCGTGCGCGCGGTGCACCTGTCCACCGGCAGCGCCCGCACCACCGAACTGGCCCTCTTCGTCGGCCCCGACGCCGCCGACCCCCGCCGCACCAAGCTGGTCGACATCACGCCCGGCGCGCCCCGCAGCGACTACGGCGGCGACTCGGTCGCGGCGGCCGTCGCCGACTTCGAGAGCGGGAACTCCTACCCGGAGGGCTCGATCCGGCTGGAGGCGCCCGGCGTGCCGGCCCGGACCCTGCGCACGACCGGCTCATCGGACCTGGCGGCGGCGTCGGGCGGGTTCGGCTGGGCGTCGCTGGGCCTGGCCGGCGCGGGCGTCCTGCTCGCCGCCACCGGGGTCGGGCTGGCCGCCGTGCCGTACCTGTTCCTGGCCGCCGCGGCCGCCGGTGCCGTGTCCAGCGGGCTCAGCCTCGCCGACCGGTTGCGCCAAGCCGAGCCGGATGCCACCGGGGTCGCACTGGACGTGGTCGGCATCGCGTCGAGCCTGATCGGCGCGGCGCAGGTCATCCACGCGCTGCGCGCGGGCGGCGAGGTCGTCTCGCTGGCCACCCGGACCGGCCGGTTCCTGCGCTACACCGGGTTCGCCACCGACACCGTGCAGGGCGTGCTGCTCACCGTCGAGTCGGTCGGCCAGATCGACCAGGTGCTCGGCTCGAACCTGCCGCAGGACCAGAAGATCAACGCGATCGTGCGCATCCTCGGCATGCTCACCCTCAACGGCGGGATGCTCGCCTACGGCGCGCGCCGGATGCGTGACGCGAGCACCCGGCTGGAGGCGGCGCTGGGGCGGGGTCGGATCCGGGGCCTGAACTCCGACGCGGTGCACCACCTCAACGCGCTGGACGACGCGTCGCTGGCTCGCCTGCGCACGGCCACCCCGGACCAGCTCGACGCGGTCGCCCGCCTGGTGGCGGAGGACCCGTCCCGCGCCGCCGTGCTCAGCCGCCGCCACGGCGGGGCTTTCACCGACACCGCGCTGGAACGCCCCGGCCGGACGTTGTCCGAGGTCTCGGCCGTGCTGGAGGCCCGGGTGGCGCTCAGCACCGGCGGCACGCGCTCGGCAGGCGTCTACACCCCGCTCTCGCGCGACCGGTGGGGGCCGCAGAGCCTGCCGCCCATGATCGACACGGTGTTCGTCGCCCAGGGCACGCACCGCGTCCGCGCCCTGGGCGCCACGCTGCACCCGGCACCGCCCGGGAGCACGCACCCCTACGTCCTGGTGGTGCCGGCGGCGCCCGGGCAACCGGAGGTCCGCGTGCTCGTGCGGTTCACGGCGGTGAGCGGGCCTTCCTCGACGGCGCCACACGGCGCGGCGCAAGGACCGGCGGAGTTCGTGCTCGCCCGCACCGACACCGGGTGGTCCGCGGAGATCAGCGTGGACAAGCGGTTGCGGGACAACGACTTCGCGTTCCCCGTGGGGCACGAGCTGGACGAGATCGCGTTCACCGTCCGGGATTCCCGGATCAGCCCGGGGTGGCGGTCGGCGCACGCCCAGCCGGCCCTCTACCGGCCCGGGCCGGGCAACGCCGTGGTGCCCACCCCGCACGACCGCGCGGCGGCCCGGGAACTGATCGCGCTGTGGGCCTTCGCGCACCCGCCCCGGCCGGGGACGCTGCCACCGTCCGGCGAGGGGTCGCTGCGCAGCCGGCTGGAGCGGGTCGACCGGCTGATGGAGGCCATGGGGTTCGGCGAGAACACCAACCTGGAGGAGAAGCTCTACCACCTCCGGGCCGCCCGCGCGCCCGACGACCTGGTGCGCACGGCCCGCGTCCGGGCGGAGTTGCAGACCCACCTGCGCAACCCGGACCTGGCCGCGCTGCGCGGCGCCGGTCAGCCGTTGGCCGGCGGGGTGACCGCGTTCGACGCGGACAACGTGGAACACATGCTCCTGCCGGAGAACCCGTTCAGCGCGGCCGATTTCCTGGCCTCCGGCGTTCGGGGCGGCCACCACGACCCGTTGCTGCGAGGATTCCTCCAGGGACACCCCAGCCTCCACCTCGTGCAGGAGAGCCAGGTGGTGGTGGCCGGGTGCACCTACCGCAAGTACTACCAGTACCGCTGGAAGGGGAACGGGCCGATGCCGTCAACGGGTGATCCACGGCTGCCCCGACCGGGCGGCGTGTACGACCCGGCGCTGTGGGACCGGGCGGTCAAGGACGGGGCGCCGCTGCCCAAGACCACCTTCTCGGACACGGCGGTGTTCATGAGTGAAGCCGAAGCCGGGTTCGCCTGGTGGCGACGGACCTACCGCGCCTTGGCCGAGGGCAACACCAACCGGTTCGGCTTCGACGGCAAGCCGCCCGCGATCTCGCCCTCGGGCGTGCACGTCGGCGGGTTCTTCACCTTCACCGCCGGCACCGGGACGGCGCCGGCGACCTGGCGCTTCCGCACCGTTTTCGTGGACGGCTCATGGCTCTGACCTTCGGCGGCCTCACCCTCCGGGTCCAGCGGACACCGGCCGGCCCGCGCTACCTCACCGACGACCCGCGCACCGAGCCGATCGCCTGGCTGGTCAACAGCTTCGTCACCGGCGACATGCCCGGGCTGCCCGCCGACGTCGCCGCCGGCCGCAAGGTCAGCGGCCCGATGCTGCGGGCCGAGCCCGCCGACGCCGAGCACGTGGACCGGCTCGGCGGCGTGTGGCTCGACCTCACCGGGACCGAGCTGGGCACGGACAACTACCTGGTGTCGATGGACTTCACCGGTGACCAGCTCGTCGTGCCCCGGCAGGTGCTCGTGGACGCCGTCCGCGCGCTGGACGACGCCGCCCGGACGGGTGACTACGAGGCGGACTGGCCGCCGGAGGACGTGCCCGCGGACGCCCCGGCCACCACCGACTGGTGGCTCACCCCAGAGGACGACGACACCCCGACAGCGCTCGCGGTCGTCGAGTCGCTGGCCGCCGTCGACTCACTGGCCGCCTCGATCGACGCGTTGGAACGGACCGGCGCGCCCGCCGACGCCGTGGACGCCTCGGCGAAACGCCGACTGCTGCTCACCGACCTCGACCGGCTCGGTCTGCTCGCCGAACGCGGGTTCGCCGCACGCCGCCGCCTGCTGGGCACGTGGGGCCTGGACACCCTGCTCGACTACAACAGCGCCGGCTACCACCTCGCCCGGTACGCCACCTCCGCCGCACGCGAGCACGCCGGTCTCGCGCCCGTGGCCGGTGCGCCGGGGTGCGCGGTCTCCGTCGACTGGTTCCGGCTCGGCGACCAGCCGCCCCCGCCGGGCTTCACCGAACACAGCTGGACCGCCCACTGCGAGGCCCTGCTGGCGCACCACCCGAGCCCGGAGGACGGGGGGTCCGGCGAACTGCACGTCCGGTTCGGCGCGGGCCGGCTGCTGCTGCGCTGGCGCACCGACGACGGCGTGCGGCCCGTGCTCGTGGCTGCCGCGGTGACATGACCGTCACCGCGCCGGCACCGGTCATCACCGTGGTGGGGCGGCGGGTCCACCTGTTCCCGGCGCTCGGGCTGACCGGGTACGTGGCCGGCGTGGGCCTGGGCGTCGGGCTGGCCCACCACCTCGAGCTCAGCACCGGGGTCGTGCTCCTGCTCGCGGTGATCGCGGCCGGAACGTTCGCGGCCGTCACGATCGTCACCAGGATCGTGCTCGGCCGCGACGTCCTCGTGTACTACCACCAGGAACTGGCCGTCCTGGGGACGTGCTGGTCGGCCCTCCACCTCACCGGCCACGCCCCGGCCCCGTACCTGGACGTCGTGACCACCGGCATCGGCACCGTGCTCGCCGTCGGCCGCGTCGGCTGCTACGCCGCCGGGTGCTGTCACGGCCGCCCGGCGAGGTTCGGCGTGCGCTACACCGGTGACCACGTCGAGGACGGCTTCCCGGCACGCCTGCTGGACGTCCCCCTGATCCCGGTCCAGCTCCTGGAAGCCCTCGTCGCGGCCGCGTTGGTCGCCACCGGCATCTGGCTCACGACCACCGACGCCCCGGCCGGCACCACCCTGCTCGTCTACCACGCCGGCTACGCCGTCGCCCGCTTCCTGCTCGAACCCCTCCGCGACCACGCCGGCCACCGCCGCCCGGCCGGCCTGACGCACACCCAGTGGACCGCACTGGCCGTGCTCACCACATGCGTGATCGCCATCCGCTGAACACGCTTCTGCGAACCGGGTCACCTTTCGCCCGTGCTCACCGTCAGAGGGGTGAAGACCACCACGTGACGAGCGCAGCCTGAGGAGCTTCAATGACCGTGTCAAGCCGCGCTGAAGGCACGAGAAGCAGTGCAGGCACGCTTGATCGCCGACAGGGCGGCCTTGAAGAAGACCCGTCGCAGGCCGCGGTGGTAGCGCTTGGGACGGTGCAGGTTGCCACGGACACGGCCGGAGTCGCGGGGCGCGGGCGCGGGGCCGAAGCCGTCAACGCCGACCCACAGCCTGCGCACCGCCACGCGGCAACGTCCTTCCCGTTCTCGCAGTTCAACCCCGACAAGTTCACGGAGACGTCGATGAGCGTCCGGATCCCCCGGGTCAACACCGGCGTCGAGCATCCCGAAAGCACCCGCGTGCGGACCGAGATCTCCGAATGGGAACTTCCGGGTTCCGCCGCGGGTCGACCGCCGGCACTGTCGAACATCAGCCATTCGGCCTAGCTGTCTGCTATTTATGGGTCAACTGCGGATTGGTTGATGAAATATCGGTTAAGCGCATTTCCATCTCGTGTGTACTAGGCTAGTGTCACGAATGATCGTCCTTGCAATCGTGCTTCTGCGGATCGGGGATGAAGTATGGCGTTACGTGACCTGACACCCGGCCGGGTCGCCTACCAGGCGGCAGGGAGGGTGCCTACGGTCCCGCCGTGGAACCCGGCCAATCTGACGGCTTTCCGAAGGCGGCCGTTGGAATTCCTGGCCGAGTGTGCGAGCAGGCACGGCGACCTGTTCCGGTTCCATGTGCTCGGCGTGCCCATGATCATGGTGAACAACCCGGCCAACATCGAGCACGTACTGGTGCACAACGCCGACAACTACGGCCGGGATGCGCCACTGTTCCGGGTCACGAAGCCGGTTCTGGGAAATGGCCTCATCGGCAGCCCGGGTGGCGAACCCTATCGCAGGCAGCGCAAGCTGATGCAACCGCACTTCCGGCCGAGTGTCGTACTCAAATTCACCGGCAACATGACGGACGAGATCGACGTCCTGATCGACGCCTGGCTGCCGCAGGCCGATGGCAATCAGGTTGTCAACGTCACCGACGACGTCGGACAAGTGGCGCTGCGAATCGTCAACCGATCGCTGTTCACCGCCGCGGTCGGGCATGCTGCCCAGCAGTTCGAGCGGAACTTCGCCGCGCTCAACGAGATCCTCGCCGGATTCTTCTCGATGCCGTTCCCGCCGCTCAACACGCCCGGCAGGCGCAGGCGTCGGATGCGAGAGGCGATCGGCAGGATGCACGGGTTCGTCTCGTCGTTCATCGAACGCAGGCTCGCCGGCGAGGAGGTGGCCGATGACCTGCTCTCGATGCTCATGTCGGCGACCCACGACGACACGAACGAGTACATGGACGTCGACCAGCTCCGCGACGAGGTGCTCAACCTGGTCATCGGTGCGTTCGAGACCACCACCAACGCCGCTTCCTGGGCGCTGTACCTGCTGGCCACCCACCCCGAGGCGCAGGAACGGCTCTTGGGGGAGGTGCAGGCCCACCTCGGCGACCGGATCCCCACCTACGCCGACCTCGGTCAGCTGTCCTACACCCGCTCCGTCGTCGAGGAGACGTTGCGGCTGTACTCCCCGGCGTACCAGACGATGCGCCAGTGCGTCGCCGATGACGTCATCGCGGGCAAGCGCATCCCGGCCGGCGCCAACATCTACCTCAACAGCTACCTCCTGCACCGGCACCCGGACTTCTGGACCGACCCGGAGTCGTTCGACCCCGACCGGTTCTCGCCGCAGCGGTCGACGGGCAGGCCGAAGCACGCGTTCATCCCGTTCGGCAGCGGACCGCGCATCTGCATCGGCAAGCACTTCGCCATGGCGGAGCTGCAACTGATCGTGGCGATGATCGTCCGGAGGTTCCGGGTCGGGGTGCCCGCCGGGCAACCGCCGGTCGAGCCTCAACCGCTGGTCACCCTGCACCCCAAGGACGGCGTGCGCTTGACCCTGCAGTCCCGCTGACCGCTTGTTCCCTGCTTGGAGCGCAACCGTGACCACACCCGACCCCCGGGCGGCCTTGGCCTGCCCGTTTCCGGCGAAACTGCACCCAGCCGCCCACGCCGCACGCTCGCACGTGGACGAATGGGTCGTCTCGACGGGCATCGTGCGCAAGCCCGCCTCCATGGCCCGATTCGCCAACGCCGACTTCGCCGGTTTCGCCGCCGCGACCTACCCGGACACCGACGTGGCCGGCGTGTTGCTGATGGCGGACTGGTTCGCGTGGCTCTTCCTCGTGGACGACGAACTCGACGACGGGATCACCGGAACCCGTCCGGACCACATCGGCGCCGTGCTCGCCGACATCGCCACCACCCTGCGCGCCCCCGACGACATCACCGCGATCCCGGTCGGGAACACGGGCGCGGTGCGAGCGCTCGGCGACCTGTGGGCCAGGACGGCGCCGCGGGCCACTTCCGGCTGGCGGCGCCGCTTCGGCGCCCACGTCGGCGAGTGCTTCACCGCAGCCGCTTGGGAAGCGGGTAATCGGGTGCACGAGGTGGTGCCCGACGAGGCCGTGTACGTCGAGCGGCGCAGGCACACCGGCGCGATCTACGTCTGCATGGACCTCATCGAGCCGATGCGCGACACCGAACTCGCCGACGACGTGCTCGCCCACCCCGTCTTCCAGGACGCGCTGGACGCCGCGTGCGACGTGGTGTGCTGGACCAACGACGTGTTCTCACTGGAGAAGGAGCGCAGGCTCGGCGAGTGGCACAACCTGGTCGCCGTGGTCGGGCACGCCCGCGGACTGTCGGACCAGGACGCGCTCCCGGTGGCCTGCGACATGATCGGCGCTCGCACGGCCGAGTACGTCGAGCACGAGGCCGCACTGCTCGCGGAGTTCGACACCGAGCCCGTCCGCCGCTACGTCGAGGGCATGCGCACGTGGATCCGGGGCAACCTCGACTGGTCGCGGGCGACGCACCGCTACCGCGAAGGCGCCTCGGACGAGCACGCCGGCCGTTACCTCGAGCCGAGCCTGATGGGAGGGTCGTCGTGACCGTCACCGATCAACTCGACGCGAGGGCGTGGACCACGCTCGACGACATCAACGCCCTCGTGGAGCCCGAACTGCGGGCCGCGGTCGACCGGCTGCCCGCGGCGATGCGGCTGGTCGCGGGCTACCAGTTCGGTTGGTGGGACGCAGGCGGCACGCCGAGCCAGGGCGTCGGGGGGAAAGGGCTGCGGCCCGCATTGACAGTGCTGTCCGCGGCTGCCGTCGGAGTGCCTGCGCAGGTGAGCGTCGGGGCCGCGGTGGCGGTGGAGTTGGTGCACAACTTCACCCTGCTGCACGACGACATCATGGACGGTGACGAACTGCGCAGACATCGGCCCAGCGGGTGGGCGGCCTTCGGCCCGCCCGCCGCCCTGCTCGCGGGTGACGTGCTGCTGGTGCTGGCCACCGACGTGCTCGCCGAGCGCAGCGGCCCTCACGCGGTGACCGCCGTGCGTACCCTCAACGCCGCCCTGTTCGCCCTGGTGGACGGGCAGAGCGCCGACGTGGCATTCGAAAGCGCTCCCGACGTCTCCCTCGACGCGTGCCTGGCGATGGCGGCGGGCAAGACGGCGGCGCTGATGGAGTGCGCCTGCGTGCTGGGTGCGCACGTGGCGGGCGTTCGCACGGACCGGACCGACCACCTCGGCCGGTTCGGGCACCACCTCGGCCTCGCCTTCCAGCTCACCGACGACCTGATCGGCATCTGGGGTGACACCACGACCACCGGCAAGAGCGTCGGCGCCGACCTGCGCGTCCGCAAGAAGTCCCTGCCGGTCGTCGCCGCGCTGCGCTCCCCGCACCCGGCCGCACGCCGGCTGCGGGACTTCTACGTCACCGACACCCCGCTCACCGACGCGGACACCGCGACCATGGCCACCCTCGTCGACGAACTCGGGGGCAAATCCTGGGCCGAGAAAGCCGCGAGCCACCATCTGACCGAGGCTCTGGCCCACCTCGACGCCGCGAACCCCGAGGCAGGCGCGGCGGCCGACCTGATCGCGCTGGCCGGTCTGGTGGACAAGCGCACGCGGTAGTCGGTGAACACGGGCTGACACCACACCCGTCGAGGTCGGCCCACCCGCTCGGCCGCCTGCGCGCGACCGGCTGCCTGATGGCCAACCGGGTGGTCCTGCACCACCGCGCCTCGAACTCGCCGGTCCCGGAGACCGCGGCAGTACCGACTGTTTCTTGTAGCTCCGTGCGATTCGGCACGCGGCGGCGATGAGCAGGCCAGGATCCCGGGTCCGACGATGCCGGTGAAGCCTCCTCCGCTGGGCCACCAGGCGGCCTGACGCTTTTGCGGGAGAACTCGCGTCGGGAGGTGCGCCATCGTGGTGGTCGGTGGCGGCCTGAAATGCACTGCCGGGTGTCGGGTCGAGCCGAACCTCAAACCTGGCCAGAGCCAGGACTTCCAGGCCACCGTCGTCGCGCCCGAGGTGAGTGCGGGCGAGACCCTCGGTGTCAACATCTCGGTCGCCGTGCGGCTCGGCGGGCAGAACAGCGCCGACTACAGGATGGTCTACATTCACGGCGCGGGCGCGACGCAACCCGATGCGGACAAGCCGCCGTCTGATGTGGACAAGCCGTCGCCCGGGGTGGACGGGGTGTCCGGCTGGGTCCGCGACCCCAGCGGCAAGGCGATCGGCGGCGTGGCCCTGACCGTCCAGGACAGCGCCGGGCACGAGTACCGCACGACCAGCGACGACAGCGGCCGGTTCTCGATCAAGTCGGGCGCGGGCAAGCCGATCGCCGAGGGCCGGATCACGGTCGACGCGGCCCTGGACGGCTATCGCGCCACCCGCACGACCGTACGGGGCTCCGCGGGTGCCACCGCGACCGTGGAGCTGACCTTGGCCGCCGTGGCCGCGCCGTCCGAGACGCTGCCGTCGCCCACTGCAACGACGGCAGCGGACGAAACCCCCGAGTCGGAGATCAGCGCAGCCGCGGCGCCACCCCCCGCCCTGGAAGCCGGTAGCGACGAGGGCAGCGGTTCGCTGCCCTTCATCCTGGGCAGCCTGCTGGTCGCCGCCGGCCTCGGCGCGGTGGCCCTGATCGTGCATCGCCGCCGGAACACGCCGGTCGGGCCGGCTGCGCTCGCGGCGACTCAGCTGGCGGCGCCCCCGGAGCGGGCATGAGCGACGCACCGACCGTGGTGCTGTACACGAGACCGACGGCCGACAGATTCCCCGGCCCGTACAACGGGCCCACTCAGGGCGGCAACCAGCGGCGCAGCGACGACCCGTACGGCGGGCCGGACCTCTGATACTTCAGCCGAACCCGCTGGATCCCGATCGTCATCGCCCCGGTGTGGAAGGGCCGCTGTTCAGGCCGCCTGTTGCCGCTGCCGGTAGGTGCTGCTCTCGGTGCGGTTACCGCAGGCGACGATCGACCGTTCAGACGTCGACGTGGGCCAGGCTGGGCACCCTCGCCACGAGGACCGTCCGGCGCAGGTACTCCCACCACGCGAGGAACGCGCAGAGCACGTAGAACCCGATGAACACCGCCAACGCAGGCAGCGACCAGGCCACGTGGTCCGGGGTCACGCGGACCACCGCGTCGCCGGCCGTCCCGTCGAGGGCGGTGGTCGCGCCCTGGGCCGCCAGGCGGAACACCTGTTGCACCGCGAAACCGCCGAACGCGCCGATCGCGCCCACGAGGCCGATCACAGCGGCGGCACGGCGCTTGAAGTCGACCAACGTCGTGGCGGGGTCGAGTCCCTTGGCGGCGGCCTCCTCGCGACCGAGCACGCCGAAGATCACCGGGATCATCCGGTAGGTCGAGCCGTTGCCTGCTCCGGACAGCAGGAAGACAACCAGGAACGCGCCCAGGAACACGGCGAACTCCCGCTGCTGCACGCCGACCGCGGCCGCCCCGGTCGCGAAGACCATGCCGATGAACGCCCAGAAGGTCACCCGCGCACCTCCGCAGCGGTCGGACAGCCGTCCGCCGAACGGTCGGGAGAGCGAGCCGACGAGCGCGCCGAGGAAGCCCAGGCCGGCGAGGTGGTCGCGGATGAAGGGGTGCTGGTCGAGGAATTCCGGGAACGTGCTCCTGATGACCAGCGGCAGCGCGAACGAGAAACCGATGAACGAACCGAAGGTCCCGAGGTAGAGCACGGCAACCACCCACGTCTGCCGCTCCCGCAGCGCGGCGACGTACGGCTTGAGGTCGGTCCTGGCCTCGGCCAGGTTGTCCATGAACAACCACGCGCACACGGCCGCGAGCACGATGAGCGGCAGCCACATCAGACCGGCGTTGGCGAGGTCGACCTCGCCGTCCGGGACGCCGACGACCACGACCAACGGCACGACGACCTGCACCACCGCGACGCCCAGGTTCCCGCCGGCGGCGTTCAACCCGAGGATGAAACCCTTGTGCCGCTCCGGATAGAAGAACGAGATGTTCGCCATCGAGGACGAGAAGTTGCCGCCGCCCAACCCGGCGAGCGCGGCGCAGACCAGCAGCACGGCGAACTGCGTGTCGTGGCTCTGCGCGCTCAGCCAGTCGCCCGGCACGAGGAACGCCAGCAGGCCGGTCGGCACGAGCAGGGACGCCGCGGACATCGTGGTCCACACGCCACCACCGAACCTCGGCACCGCGAACGTGTACGGGATCCGCAGCGCCGCACCCACCAGGTTCGGCGTCGACACCAGCCACAACGACTCCGACACGGTCATCGGCAGACCGGCGGCGCCGAGGTTGAGGACCACGACCGACCAGAGCGCCCAGATCGCGAAGCCGAGGTGCTCGGCGAAGATCGAGACGACGAGGTTGCGCCGGGCGACCGACCGGCCCGTCGTCCGCCAGAACCGCTCGTCCTCCGGCCGCCAGTCCGTGATCCACCTACGTGAGCGCATCCGCGTTCCCCGTCGTCGACAGCCAGTCGGCCAGACGGCCGACCGCGTGCGCGCAACCACCGCACCCGGTGGTGGCGCGGGTGCGCGAGACGAGCTCGGCCACGCCGCGCGCGCCCTCGTGCCACGCCGACACCAACGCCGACTTGGTGACCGCGTTGCACCGGCACACGACGGTCGTGTCCGGCAGGTCGACCGGATCGGGCGCCTCGGAACCGCCGACGAGCGCGGTCCGGCCGAGCACGAGCGCGAGCCGGTCGAGGGGAACAGGCAGGTCGCGGTCGTAGAACTGGGTGATGGCCGCCGCGGCGGCGGGTGCGCCGAGCACGATCGCGCCGGCGACCTTGTCGTCCCGCACGACCAGTTTCGCGTAGCGCCCGCGGCCGGCGTTGGTCACGCACAGCACCTCGGAGTCGGCGGCGTCGAGGCCGACCAGGCTGTCGCCGAGCGCCATGAGGTCGACGTCGCGCGCCTTGAACCTGGTCACCGGTGGCGATCCGGTGTAGCGGGCCGACACGTCGGTGCCGGTGACCAGGTCGGCGAGCACGGCCGCCTGTTCCCACGCGGGCTGCACGAGGCCGGAGGGGGTGCCGGGGTGCTGGGCGCAGTCGCCGATCGCGTGCACCCGGAAGTCGCTGGTGCGCAGCGCGTCGTCGACGACGACGCCGCGGTCGACGACCAGTCCCGCGCGCCGCGCCAGGTCGGTGGCCGGTTTCATCCCGGCGGACACGATCACCAGGTCGGCGGTCACGACCCGGCCGTCCGCCAACTCCAACCCGTAACCCGGTGTCCACCGCCGGACCTCCGCGCCGACGCGCACTTCGATGCCGAGACCCGTGAGGACCCGTGCCAGCACCCCGGCCGCACCGGGGTCGAGCTGGCGCTCCATCAGGTGCTCCACCGGGTGGACCACCGTCACGGGCACGCCTCGCCGCGCCAGCGCGCACGCGGCCTCCAGGCCCAGCACACCGCCACCGAGCACCGCCACCGCCGCACCGGTGCGCGCGGTGTGCTGGATCTGCTCGCAGTCATCCAGGGTGCGGAACGCCACCACACCCGCGGCCGGTTCGCCGCCGACCCCGGCCAGGCCCTCGACCGGTGGCAGCCACGGCCGGGCGCCGGTGGCGAGCACCGCGACGTCGTAGTCGACGGTGGAACCGTCGCTGAGCGTGATCACGCGCCCGACGCGGTCGAGCTCCGCCGCGCCGACGCCCAGGCGCAGGTCCACGCCGTGCTCGGCGGCCCACCCGGCGGCCTGCAGCGCGACGCCGTCACGGCCCAGCGAACCGTCTACGACCGTGGACAGCAAGACCCGGTTGTACGGGTGGTGCTTCTCCTCGCCGATCGCCGTGACGGCCACCCGCTCACCATCCGGGTCCCGCGACCGGAGTTGCTCGGCGAAGCGCGCGCCGGCCATGCCGTACCCGACGATCACGACCCGCCGGAGCCCTCGTCCGCTCACGCCCGCTCCTCGACCGGCGCCGCGCGCAGCCGCACGGCGCACACCTTGAACTCGGGCATCCCGCTGACCGGGTCGAGCGCCGGGTTGGTGAGCAGGTTGGCCCGCTCGTCACCGGGGAAGTGGAACGGCAGGAAGACGACGTCGACGGGCAGGGTCGTGACGCACCGGACCGCCGCTCGGGTGCTCCCCCGCCGCGATTCGACGACCGCCGCCGCACCCTCCCCCAGCCCGGCGCGGCGGGCGGTGTCGGGGTGCACCTCGACGAACATCCCGCCCGCGGCGGTGGTCAGCTCCGGCACCAGCCTGGTCTGCGCGCCGGACTGGTAGTGGGCGAGGACCCGCCCGGTCGTGGCCAGCAGCGGGTACTCGTCGTCCGGCTGCTCGGCACGCCCCACGTGGTCCACGGCCGCGAACCGCGCGAGGCCGTCCGGGTGCGCGAACGAGCCGAGGAAGGCGCGAGGCGTCCCGGCGTGCCCGAGCGACGGCACCGGCCAGTGCAGCGCCTCCCCCGCGCGCAACCGCTCGTAGGTGATGCCCGAGTAGTCGGCGAGCCCGCCCCGGGACGCGGCGCGCAGCTCGGTGAACACCGCTTCGGCCCTAGCCGGGAACCGCTCCGGCGGCTGGCCGAGCCGCACGGCCAGCCCGTGCAGCACGTCGAGGTCGGTGCGCACGCCGTCCGGCGGCTCGACCGCCTTGGCACGCAGGAGGACCCGGCCCTCCAGGTTGGTGAGCGTGCCGCTCTCCTCCGCCCACTGGGCGACCGGCAGCACGACGTCCGCCATGGCCGCCGTCTCGGAGAGCACCACGTCCGCGACGACCAGCAGGTCCAGGGCGCCGAGCCGGTCGGCGACGTGCCCGGCGTGCGGGGCCGACACGACGACGTTGCTGCCGAAGACCAGCAGACCGCGCGGCCCGCTGGGCGTGCCCAAGGCGTCCAGCAGCTCGTACGCCGTGCGGCCCGGTCCGGGTAGCGAGTCGGCCGGGACTGCCCACACCCCGGCGACGTGCTCGCGGGCGACGGGGTCGTCGAGCCGGCGGTAGCCCGGCAGCTGGTCGGCCTTCTGCCCGTGCTCGCGACCGCCCTGACCGTTGCCCTGCCCGGTCAGGCAGCCCCAGCCCGACCCCTTCCTGCCGGGCAGCCCGAGCGCGAGCGCGAGGTTGATCCACCCGCCGACCGTCGCGACCCCGGCCGCGTGCTGGTCGGCTCCCCGCCCGGTCAGGACGTAGGCGTTGTCCGACCGGGCCAGGAGTTCGGCCGCCCGGCGCTGGTCGGCCGCGGGCACACCGGTCACCCGTTCGACCCGTTCCGGCCACCACGCCGCGGCGATCCGCCTCGCGGACTCGAACCCGGTGGTCCGCGTGGCGACGTAGTCGAGGTCGAGGTGGCCGCCGGAGATCACCGCGTGCAGGAGGCCCAGCGCCAGGGCCCGATCCGTGCCGGGGAGCGGCGCGAGGTGCAGCGCGGCCCGGTCGGCGGTGGCCGTGCGCCGGGGGTCGACCACGACGAGGCCACCGCCGTCGATCGCGCGGCGCAGGTGGGACACGAACGGAGGCATGGTCTCCGCCGGGTTCGCGCCGACCAGGAGCACCGCGTCGGCCTGGTCGAGGTCGGAGATCGGGAACGGCAGCCCTCGGTCCATCCCGAACGCTCGCGTGGCCGCGGCGGCGGCCGACGACATGCAGAACCGGCCGTTGTAGTCCACCTGGGACGTACCGAGCGCGACCCTGGCGAACTTCCCGAGCAGGTACGCCTTCTCGTTGGTCAGCCCGCCACCGCCGAACACCGCGTTGCCGTCCGCACCGTGCTCGGCCCGGATCTCCCGCAACCGACGCGCGACGAGGTCGAGCGCCGCGTCCCACGTCGCCGGTCGGAGTTCACCACCGACCCGGACCAACGGGGTGGTCAGCCGGTGCGGTGAGTCGAGCAACGCCGCCGAGGTCCAGCCCTTCACGCACAGCCGGCCCCGGTTGGCGGGGAAATCCGTCGGTCGGACGGTGGCGCTCACACCCGCGGGTGTGAGCGCCATCCCGCACTGGAGCGCGCAGTACGGGCAGTGGGTGTCGACTGCGCGCTCGTCCGGCGGCGCCGGTGGACGCCCACGCTCCATGTCGGAACCTCCGAGTCCTCTCCGCCGAACCCTCGGGCCGACCGACCCGGGCTTCGCCCGGTCCGCGCTCACTGCTCCAAGCAGAACTCGTCGATCGGGTAGCCGACGTGCCGGTCCGCCTGCGGCAGGTAGCCGAGCACGACGTCACCGGGTCGCAGCTCCGTGCTGTTGAGCACGACGCCACCGGGGCCGAGGACCCGCACGTGCCAGTCGTCCTGCAGGACGAGGTTGACCGTGCGGCCGTCCGGCGCCGCGGCGTCGATGGAGATCAACGGCCGTGATTCGATCTTGACCCGGCCGACCGTGACGACCCGCGTCTGGCCCTTGATGTCGACGGCGAGCACCTTGCTGCCCGCCCTCAGCTCGCTGAGGTAGTTCGTGCGGGAGCCGTTGGACAGCGTGTAGGAGTGGATCGCGCCCGCGTTGACCCGGAACGGCCGGGTGGGCATGTACGGCAGCGGGTGGGTCTCGCTGACGCACAGGATCATGCCCTTGGAGTGGGAGCCGACGAGCATGCCCTCGTCCTCGCGGAAGTACGTGCACGTGTCCACGCACGCGCGCTCGCCCATGCCGACGTGCGCCGTCGCGGTCACGGTCAGCTCGACGAGCTCCAGGTCCGGGCTGGCGCCCCCGGCCGCGGCCTTGAGCGCGGTGGCGTCGCCCACCGCCTGCGGCGCCATCAGCACGCCGTCCGAGCCCAGCTCCAGCACGCCGAAGATGATCTCGGCTTCCTCGACGTCCTTCGCGATCGTCACGATGTTGCCCGGCGCGCCCGCGGCGGCGGCGATCACGATCTCCAGCGGGATCTTGGTGGGGTCGCGGAAGAGGAGCAGGCTCCACTTGTCGGTGCGCGCCGACTGGCAGGCCAGTTCGAGCGTGGGTGCGTCGACGATCTCGACGAACCGGCCGAACTCGACGTCGGTGTGCCGCGTGGCCAGCTCCGCCGGGTGGCCGTGCACGGTCGGGTCGACGATCACGACGTCGGTGGCGCCGAAATCCTCCGGCAGCGGGCGCTGCCCGGTGAACAGCACCTTCTGCACGGTGGGCGGCAGCCCGGCGAAGTCGGCGGGGTCGTCGGACAGCACCCCGTCGAGGCGGTGGTGGATCGCCTCCTGCAGGATCGCGCTCTTCGTCTCGTCGGTGACCGGGCGGATGTCCAGCCAGCACAGCTTCATGTGTTCACGCCTCTCCGAGTGGTTTTCACGAGTCGGTTTCACCGCGCGATGCCGTCGGCCAGCAGATCCGGCGTGCACTGCGCCACCCGTGGGCGGTGCACCACCTCGGCCACGGCCCGCGCCCTGGCGCGCGGTTCCGGCGCCTGGAACACGTTGCGCCCCATGGCGACCCCGGCCGCGCCCGCCGACAGCACGTCCTCCACGAACGCCACGACGGACGCGGTGTCATCCCGGCTGGGGCCGCCGGCGGCGATCACGGGCACCGGGCAGCTCCGGACCACCTCGGCCATCGCCTGCGGCGAGCCGGCGTAGAGGGATTTGACGACGTCGGCGCCGAGGTCGGCGGCCACCGTGGCGGCGTGGGCGAGCAGCTCCGGGTCGAGCGGGTCGGCGATCCGCGGTCCCCGCGGGTACATCATGGCCAGCAGGGGCATGTTCCACCGGTCGCACGCCTCCGCGACCGCGGCCAGATCGGCGACCTGAGAGCGCTCACCATCCGAACCGAGGTTGACGTGCACGCTCACGGCGTCCGCGCCGAGCCTCAGCGCCTCCTCGACGGTGGCGACCGGGTACTTCGCGTCCGGGTCGTCCGCGCGCACGGTGCTGGCGCTCAGGTGCACGATCAACGACGTGTCGAGAAACGCTTCCGGCTGGATGTGCCGCGTGCTCCCCTTGTGCACCACCACCGCGTCCACGCCGCTCGCGGCGAGCTGGGACACCAGCCGGGAGAGCCCTCCCCCGCCGCTGGTGATCGGCCCGTCGGTGACCGAGTGGTCCAGCGGCACCACGAACAGCCGGTCCGGTCGGTGCCTGAACAGCCTGCGCAGGCGCATGTCGCGGCCTGACGAACGGTGAGTTGCCACCTCGGTGTCCTTTCGCGTGATCAGGCGATCGGCATGGACGAGAACCCGTTCCGATCCAGGTTGAACGTGCGGTGCAGCGCGCCGACGCCCTCGGTGAGCCGGTCGACCGGGATGAGCACCGACGAGCGCAGCTGGGTGGTGGCCAGCCACGCCGGCGTGATCCCCATCTCCGCCAGCACCCGCAACATCCGCGCCGTGTTCTCCGGGCGGTTGAGCAGGCCGGTGCCGACGATCGACAGCTTGCCGATCCGCTCGGTGAGCTCGACCGCGCAGCGGTGCTCGTCGACGACCTCCGCCAACGCGGCTTCCGCGGCCCGCATCTGGCTGCGGTGCAGGGCGAACCCCATCACCGGGCCGTGCTCGTCGGGGCCCGTCCACGACACCATGTCCACCACGACGTTGCGGCCCGCCAGGGCGGACAACACCGAGGTCAGCACTTCCGGTCCGGCCGAGGCCGGTCGGATGCGCGCCAGGACCACCTGGGCGTCGTGTGCGACGGCGGTGACGAACCCTCGGGTCTCGAGCATGTGCTGGCTACTCCGTCCCAGGATGGTGGTTCCGGATGACTGGCTGAACGAGTTGCGCACGACCAAGCGCACTCCGGCGTTCGCGGCGAGCTCGGCGGCGCGGGAGTGCAGCACCTGCGCGCCGGCGAACGCCATCTCCGTCATCACGTCGGTCTCCACCGTCGGCAGCAGACCGGCTTCGGGCACGGTCCTCGGGTCGGCTGTGTAGACGCCGTCGACGTCGGTGTAGATCTCGCAGTTGCGCACGTTCAGTGCGGCGGCCACCGCGACGGCCGTGGTGTCGGAGGCGCCGCGACCGAGCGTCACCGTGTCGCCCTTGTCGTTGTAGCCCTGGAAACCGGAGATCACCACGACTTCGCCCGCCTCCAGGTGCGCGCGGATGCGGGTGGTGTCGATGTGGTCGATCATGGCTGAGCCGTGCTCGCCGGTCGCCGCGATGCCGGCCTGAGCGCCGGTCAGTGACACGGCGGGGATGCCGAGGTCGCTCAACGCGAGGGCGAGCTGCGCGGCCGAGGCTATCTCGCCGGTGGCGAGCAGCTGGTCGACCTCGCGCGCCGTGGGCGAAGGTGCGATGAGCGCCGCGGTGCGCAGCAGCTCGTCGGTCGTGTTGCCGCGGGCCGACACCACCACGACCATCGCGTGGTCGTGCACCCGGGCGGCGACGGCCTCGGCCACCGTGCGGAGATTCTCGAGAGTGGCGAGCGAACTGCCACCGTACTTCCGGACGGCTGTCTTCATGTGCCCCTCGCGGTCCCTCACCGATTCGGTCAAGTCCTGTATACCGAACGACAAAGAGAACCCAATCCCGCGAACACGGGATATCGCGGGATTCCCGGTCCATCCACAACGGACTGACGGCGTGCGTGGCGGTCTGGTGCGGCATGCGGGGGGACGATCCACGGAAATGGCACCGCCTTCGGACGCGCGCGCATCCGAAGGCGGTGCCATTTCCCGGTCGGCGAAGCCCTCCCGGCCGGGTGCCTCGTCCTCCGCTCAGGCGGGGACGGCGACGATGACGCTCGTCGGCGAGGTGGTGTTCCTCGTCTCCACGTGTCGCAACCCGGCCCGTTCGAACAGCGTGACGAACTCGGCCTCGGTGCGCACCTGCCCGGTGAGGAGCGACATCATGACGATGTCTTCGAACTTGCCGAAGTGCTGGGCGTTGCCCTCCGGCACCACTTCGTCGATGACCACGAGCCGACCCCGCTCGCCCATCGCCTCGCGGATGTTGCGCAGGATGGTCACCGCGTCCTCGTCGTCCCAGTCGTGGATGGTCCACGAGAGCACGTACACGTCACCGCCCTTCGGCACCTCCCGCAGGAAGTCACCGCCCACGCACTGCGCCCGGTCGGCGAACCCGGCCGCGGCGAGCTGCGCCGTCGCTTCGGGCACCACCCTCGGCAGGTCGAACACCACCGCGCGCATCCGCGGGTAACGGTCGAGCAGGGTGGCCGCCAGGGTCCCCTTGCCGCCGCCCACGTCCACCAGGACCTCCACGTCGGACAGGTCGTAGGTGTCCAACGTGGCGCCGTTGACCATCTGGGCCATGCTCGCCATCGCGCTGTTGAACAGCGAGGCCAATTCCGGGTGGGCGGCGAAGTAGCTCCACCAGTCCTGGCCGTGCACGTGGTCGAACGACGGCTTGCCCGTGCGCAGGCTGTAGGCCAGGGCGCTGAAGGACCGCTGCCGCTCCGGCAGGCCGACGTACCGCGCCAGGTCGCGCATCGAGCCGGGTCGATCGCTGCGCAGCGTCTCCGCCAGCGGCGTCAGCCCGAAGTGCTTGGGCTCGGTCTCGGTGAAGACACCGACGCTCGCCAACGCGCGCAACGCGCGGTACAACGCGTGCGGGTCGCTGCTGGTGGCCTTCGCCAGCTCGTCCACGTGACGCGGGGTGTCGCCGACGGCGTCCGCCACCCCGAGGTCGGCCACCGCGATGAGCAACTGGCTCACCAGCGAGATGTAGAGCAGCTCGTACATCCGGACCGCAGGAGGCTTCCCGTCGCCACCCGTGCCGATGATGTCGAAGGCATTGTCAGTCATGGTCGCCCTTCTCGGATGTGTCCGCGTGTGCCACGCCGGGATCTGTCGGCGCCTCGCCGCCGTTCGGCACGAGGACCTCGGCGAACCGCTCCCGGAGCGCTCGCTTGAGTACCTTGCCGGTGGCCCCCGTGGGGAAGTCGGCGGCGTCCACCGCCACGACCGCACCACGCACCTCGTCCAACCCGCGCCGCTTCAACGCGCCGTTGAGCAGCCCGCGCAGGTCCGTCGGCACGGGTGCGCCCGGCCGCAACTTGACCGTCGCGAACGGGACCTGGCCGTCCTCGGGCCGCGGCGCCCGCACGGCGACGACCGCGCAGTCGACGACGTCCGGGCAGCCCGCCAGGATCGCCTCCTCCATCGGCAGGCTGTAGATCGGCCCGCGGGCGGAGTGGATGACGTCGGGGACCCGGTCGAGGTGGAAGAACCTGCCCTTGGCGTCGCGGAGAACCACGTCGCCCGTCAGCCAGTAGCCCGAGAGTGACGACTTCGTGGTCAGCGCCGAGTCGTTCCAGTAGCCGGGGGTCCGGGTCGGTGACCGCACGCCGAGCCTGCCGGCCTCGCCCGGACCGAGCTCGCGGCCGTCGTCGTCGAGCACCACGGCCCGTTCCACCACGCTGATCGGCGTGCCGACGCACCGGCCGTAGTCCTCCCGCTCCGGCACGCTGACCTTGCGGAACAAGGCCATGCCCATCTCGGAGGAGCCGAGGCCGTCGACGAACCGCGAACCGGGTTTGCTGCCGCCGCGGCTGGGCCGGCGCCCGTGCCGGATCAGCGCCTTGATGTGGGCCTCGTGGGCGGAGTCACCGGTGTTGATCCAGCTGTGCACGTCGGCCGTCGCGGCGTGGTCGAGGTCCATCGCGGCGAGTTCGGCGTAGGTCTGCGGGAAGGCGACCACGATCGTCGGGGTGAACCAGCGCATGGCGGCGTGCGCGGCCTCGCCGGAGTTGTCCGCCATGACCAGCGTGGGCAGCCCGAGCAGGGTCGCGGTCATCAGGTAGCTGATCCCGGCCGAGTGCGACTGCGGCAGCGCCGACAGCATGCGGTTGCGGCGGGCGGCCGGGAAGCTCCACAGCCGGTGCCGCTTGCCGAGGAAGAACTGCCGGTGCGCGAAGATCGCCGACTTGGGCGGCCCCGTGGTGCCCGAGGTGTGGCAGAGCATGACGGGGTCGTCGTCCCCGTGCGGATAGGGGTAGACCGCCGGCAGCTCGTGCGCGTCACCACCGCGGTGGTGCTCCATGTCCTCAGAGGACTGTCGGAAGCCGACGGTGTCCGACAGCGCGCCGCTGTCGACCAGTGCGGTCAGCCTGCCGCGGTCGGCGATGACGCCGACGGCGCCGATCCGGCCCAGGTAGTCCGCCGCGATCGCCGGGGCCATCCGCCCGTTGACCAACGCCGGGATCGCGCCGAGCGAGCTGATGGCGAGGAAGTGCAGGAAGGAGTCGACACCCTCGCCGAGGTACACGCCGACCGGGTCGCCCTTGCGCACACCTTCGGCGTGGTACCAGCTCGCGTACGCGGTCCGGACCGCGACGAGGTCGTCGAGGCTCAGGGGTTCGATGGTCTCCGCGCCCGCGGTGTCGAAGCGCTGGGCGAACAGGAACGGCCGGTCGTGCGCGGGGCTGACCTGCCGGGCGCGGTCGAGGAAGTTGCCGAAGCCGAGCCCGTGGTCGCGCAGCAACCGCAGGCGGGCCGGCCACGGCACCGCCGCGACGGACCGGGTGGCGACGGCGGTAATGGGGTCTGCCGGACGTGGGGAGGCCGCACTGGTGCTCTCTCGCATGTGCCTGTCTCCGGTTCAGCGGTGCGGTGGGAGTCCGTGAGGTCGTCCCGGTACGCCGCGGGGGTCAACGGCGTACCGGGACCGCGCGGGCGCTCAGCCCTCGTAGATGGTCAGCTCGTAGCCGTCCGGGTCTCGGAACTGGAACTCCCGGCCGCAGAACCCGTCGCACGGCGGCTTCGTGATCGTGACGTCGGCCGCCGCCAGCTCCGCCGCGAGCTTGTCCGGCTCTTCGGCTTTGATCCACAGCACCACTCCCCAGCCGAGCTGGGAAACGGAGTCCAGGTCGATCTGCGCCTTGCGCAGCGCGATCTTGATCGGGGTGGTCTCCAGCACTGCCGCATTGGGGTTCTTGGACGATTCCGCCGCCGTGAACCCCACCAATTCGGTGTAGAAGCGAAGGGATTTCTCGACGTCGCGGACTTGTAGGGTGAGGAAGTTCGGACCGATCGCGTTGTTGGACACAGCACTCTCTCTGTTCGCCGCAGGTCGGTTGGATTGACTTCCAGCCTGCTGCCCGACCTTTGGTCCGGGCATCCCGTAAACGCGCGATCCTGCCCGGAACCACCGTCAGGTGGGGAGGGGCCGGATTCGGCCGGCGAGGTCGGCACCCGGACCGACCTCGCCGGCCGCACCGTCCCGACTGGACGGCCGGTCCTGGCGCAGCGGTTTCCTTCAGAAGTGGCGCTTCGGTTGGCGTGACGCGGAACCGCCCGCGCTCGACGGGGTCGGGACGACAGGAGACTCGTCGTGGGCGATCACCAACCGGGTCAGCTCCACCCGGCTGGTGATGCCCAGCTTGACGAAGCTGTGCCGCAGGTGGCTGTCGACCGTGTGCGGCGACAGGTGCAGCTTCGCGGCCACCTCGCGATTGGTCAGGCCCTGCGCGACCAGGCGCGCCACCCGCAGCTCGGACTGCGTGAGGCTGGACCAGCCGAGTTCACCGCTGCCCTCCTCCGCGCCGGAACGCCGCTGGACGCCGAGTTGGCGGAGGATCTTCTGCGCGGAGGCGAGGTCGCGTTTGGCGCCGCACGCCGCGAAGTGCCGCGTCGCCTCCTCCACCGCCGCCACCGCGCCACCGCGCCGTCCGGCGGCCAGCTCGGCGGCGCCCAGGTCCGTCAACGCGGCGGCGAGGGCGAGCGGCCGGCACGCACGCCGGAACCCGGCCACCGCCTCCTGGAACAGCTTCTGGTCGCCGGTGCGCAGCGCCTGCGCCTGGCAGGCGGCAGCACGCAGCGACACGACGTCCGCGTTCCGGGCGGCGAGGTGGCGCACCGCGTCGGCGACCAGTCCGGCCACGTGCGGTACGTCGGCGGCCAGCGCCAGGCGGATCAGCCAGGGTCCGACGGCCGGCTCCCTCGTCAGCAGCAGCACCCGCTCCGGCAACCGCTCGACCACCGGCGCCAACGTGGTCAACGCCGCCGCGGGTTGGCCGGTCGACGCCTGCAGCACGGCCTTGGCGAACGGCAGGTCCTCCGGGTAGGAGACGATGTCGGGGGTGAGCAGGTCGTCACCCCGGCGCAGGTAGCCGCGCGCCAGCGCGAAGTCGTCGCGCCGCACGGCGATGCGCGCCAGGAGCGCGAGCAGCGGCAGTCCGAGCGGCTCCACGCTGAGCTGTTCGCAGGCCAGGAAACCGGTCTCGGCCTCGGCCGCCGCGTCGTCCAGACGGCCTTGGGCGTACCGGAGGTCCGCGCGCTCGCGGTGCCACAGCGGTTGCGGCCACCAGGTGCCCTCGCGGTCCGCGTCGCCGTTGATGCGCGCCAACTCCCGCTCGGCCGCGTCGAAGTCGTCCACCGCGACGTGGGCGGCGGCGCGCCACAGCCTCGGCAGCCGGGCAGGCGGGTTCTCGCCGGCCCGTCCCGCCGCCTCGATGGCCGACGCCGCGTGGTCCAGCGCCGCGGCGAGGTCCCCGGTGGTGCGCGCGGCCGTGCTGCGCGCCACCGTCGCCACCACGACCGCCGAGTGGTCACCGGCGAGGGCGCCGATCTCGACCGCGTTGGCGGCGACGACCTCCGCGCCGGCGGTGTCACCGAAGCCGAGCAGGGCGTGCGCGTGCGTGGCGAGCAGGCCGGCGTTGGCCGGGGCGTTCTTCGTCTCCGTGTCCGGTGCGCACGCCGTGTACGTGGGCGCCTGCGCGGCCCTGCCGGTCGTCGACAGCGCGACGGCGAGCTGCAGCAGCGTGTCGACCTCGGTGTCCGCGTCCAGACCCGCGCGGATGCCGCGCGCCCCCGGGCCGAGCACCGCGCCCGGCCGGCCGGTGAGCGCGACCAACCAGTCCGGTCCCCCGGTGACCTGCCTGCCCGCGTCCCGGCCGTCGGGCGGTTCCGGCGCCCGCACCAGGTCGATCTCGGCGCGGGGCACCGGGACGCCCCAGTCCGGTCGGGCCGACTGCGGCGCTTCCACCGGCGCACTCCGGATGACATGTTCGAGCACCTCGGTCGACGTCGCGCCCTCCGCTTGCACGACGCACGCGGCCTCCCGGTGCAACGCGTGGCGGACCGGGCCGGGCAGCCGGTGGTACAACGCCTCGCGGACCAGGTCGTGCCGGAAGCTCAGCACGTTGTGCCCGGCGACCAGGATCGCCGCGCTGATGGCCTCGTTGACGGCGCGCACGACCTCCAGCACCGACCGGCCCACCAGCCGGGAGACCTCGTGCACGGTGAACGGCTTGCCGAGCACCGCCGCCGCGTCCAGCACCTGCCGCGCCTCGTCGGACAGGTCTCGCAGCCGGTGGTGGACGGCGTTGAGGAACGTCTCGCCGAGCCGGTCGCCGGTCAGCGTCGCCGAGCCGTTCCCGACGGTGACCTGCCCGGTGTCCACCAGGGTGCGGAGCAGCTCGTCGAGGAGGAAGGGGTTGCCGTCGGCGCGGGCGGCCAGGGCGAGCAGGGACGCGTCCGGTTCGACGCCGAGGACGTACCGGCACAGGGTGCGCACACCCTGGTCGGACAGTGGTTCCAAGGTCAGGCGCAGCGCGCCCTCCCGGAGCAACCAGTCCACGGTGTCCTGGGCGTAGCCGCGGGTGGAGGTCGGTCGGCGGGCGAGCAGCCACATCACCGGGGACGAGTCGACCGTCGGGATGAGCACGCGCATGACCAGCGCCGACAGCTCGTCGGTCCAGTGCGTGTCGTCGAGCGCGATCAACAGGGGTCGGCGCGACGCGCTCCGGTCGATCAGGTCGCCGACCCGGTCGACCAGCCGCAGCGGGTTGTCCGCCAGCTCCGGGCCGATCCCGGCCTGCGGCACGAGCGAGCCGAGCGGCGCGCGCAGCGTGGCCAGCGGCACCCGGCTGTCCAGTTCGGTCGCCCGGCCCCGCAGCACGGTCAGGTCGAATGCCGCGGCCTCCTCCACCGCGGCCCGGAGCAGGCTGGTCTTGCCGATGCCCGCGGGGCCCTCCACCACGAGGCAGCAACCGTTGCCCGCGGCCGTCGACTGGAACGACCTCCGTAATTCACATAACGCCGACTCGCGCTCGACCAGCGAAGACCTGACCGTCTGCATGAATTCCCCCATCAAGGATGGTTCACATAGGCAGCCATCTGCCGGCTGAGCCGCGCGGGGCCGAGGATGGAATTTGACGCCCCAGTATCCAACTACCCACGATCACCTTTAGACCCACGATCTCTGGAACAATATCCCGACGATCCCGCGCACCCGACCAATGGGGTACACCAAGGCCAGTATAGACATAGAACCCCACGCCAGGCATGCCGACGTCACCTATACGGCGCAGCAGTGCGGACGCTCAACAGTATTCCACGCCGACCCAAAAAACGTCCGACGGGTCGTCGTTAATACCAAGTCCGACGGCCGACCGCAATCGATAAACCGAAGTCACCGAAACACGACTCCAGCACCGTGAACCGAAAGTCGGAACACCCGATCGGAGGAGCATTCCGGCACACTTTCCGTTACTCGCCGTGCCGACCCCGGTCGGACATGCACCATTGGTCGGGGCGCCGTGCTCACGCGCGGCGCCCCGACCAATGGGAGGTGTTGTTACGCGTTCGCGCCACCATCGACGGTGAACGTGGCACCGGTGATGTTCGCACCCCCGGGACCGACCAGGTGGGCGACGGTGGCGGCGATGTCGTCAGGACTGCCGTAGCGACCCAGCGCGGTCAACGCGCGCTCGTCGTCGGCAGTAGGGCCGTCCTCGGGGTTCATCTCGGTGTTCGTGGACCCCGGGTGCACGAGGTTGACGGTGATGCCGCGCTCGCCGACGTCGCGAGCCAAACCGCGGGTGAAGCCGATCAACGCGGACTTGCTCATCGAGTAGAGCGCGACGCCGGGGTACGGGACCCGCTCGGCGAGCGTGCTGCCGATGCTGACGATCCGACCGCCGGACGCCATGTGCCTGAGCGCGGCCTGGCTCGCCACGTAGACGGCGCGGGTGTGCACCGCCAGCGTCCGGTCGACCTCCTCCAGCGTGACCTCGTCGATCACGCCGTAGGGGAAGATACCCGCGTTGTTGACCAGGATGTCCAGTCGACCGAGTTCGTCGACCGTCCGGTCGACGGCGCCGACGACCGCACCGGCGTCGGCGTTGTCGGCGTTGATGGTGAGACCGCGTCGGCCGAGGGCCGTGACGCCCGCCGCGACGTCCTCCGCGCGGTCCTTGGCGGAGGCGTAGGTCAGGGCGACGTCGGCGCCGAGGCTCGCGAGCTTGCGGACGATCGCGGCGCCGATGCCGCGACTGCCCCCGGTGACCAGGGCGACCTTGCCGGACAGTTCGGACATGAGGCCCCATTCAATTTCGTGTCGATCGATACATAATTGAGTGTCGAGCGCCGCCGCCGCTGTGTCAAGACTTATATGCCGATCGATACAGAATCTCGCGAGAGGTGCGGCGGCAGGGCGATCGGATCACCGCCGCGTGGGCCGTCAGCCCTCGTCGCGAACCCGGTCGCGGGTCAGGCGCACTCGGGGTGCCAGCCGAGCAGCGGCCAGATGCCGCGCACCGGCTGCCACCCCAGCGCGTCCTTCGCGGCGGCGCTGCACACCCGGTGGGACACCGTGTCCGTGCGCATGCTCGGCAGCGACACCACCGGGGCCGGGACGTCGTCGAAGGCGGCGAGGCACCCGAGGTACGCGACGTTGCGCACCGGCTCGTCCGCCACGTTGAGCACCACGCCCCGCGACGGCCGTTCGACGGCTGCCACGACCGCCTCGGCGAAGTCGGCCACGTGCACCATCGACACGAACTCGCGGCCGCCGCCGGGCACCTTCAACGTGCCCGCCCGCAGGTGCTCGCGCTGCTGGTCCTGCACGGTGCCGGGACCGACGAACCGCGCCGCGCGCAGGATCGTCCAGGCCACCTGGTCGACCGGCAGGGCGCGCACGGTCGCCTCCATGGCCGCGACGGGAGCGGCGATGGTCGCCCTGGCGGCGCTGGTGTCCAGGGGCTCGGCCTCGCTGAGCCAGCGGTCACCGCCCTCCCGGTAGGCCATCGTGACGCTCATCTGGACCAGGGCAGGCACCCCGCCGGCCCGCACGGCCTCGGCGATGACCTTGGTGCCCTCCACCCTGACCCGGGTGTTCTCGGCCCAGGCGCCGCGGGCGGCGAAGTCCCGGGGTATCGCGGTCGCGGTGTTGACGACGACGTCGAAGCCACGCACCCGCGCGGCGAGGAGCTCGGCGGCGTCGGGGTCGAGCAGGCTGCCGCGCACCCGGTCGACGGCGCCGGGCAGGGTGTCGAGCCTGCTGCCCGGCGACATGACGGTGACCTCGTGGCCCTGTGCCAACAGCATCGGCACCAGTTCCCGACCCAAAACACCGGTGGCGCCGATCGCGAACACACGCATTCTTCGTCTTCCTGTTCTTCCCCAGAGGATGGGTCACACCGGCGTCCGGCGGAGGATCTCCCCGATGACACCCGTCAGCGACCGCGCCGGCCTACCGAGCACGTCGTGGACGGTGGTGGTCACCGGGGCCGCCTCGCCGGCCCGGTAGGTCGCGTAGAGCTCCAGCCGGGCTTCCGCCGCCCACGGCGGCATCCCGGCTCCGGTCATGACGTCGAAAGCGGCCTCCGGCGACACGTCGACGAACCGGACCTCCTTGCCCAGCCCGCGGGCGAAGTGCCCGGCCACGGTCGGGTAGTCCAACGCCTGCGGACCGGTCACCTCCAGCACGGAGCCGTCCAACGCCGGGTCCGTGAGCGCCACCGCGGCCACTGCGGCCACGTCGTGCGCGTCGACCCAGCTGACCTTCGCGTCACCGACCGGAAGGGCGATGACACCGCGGGCGGTGATGCCCGGCAGCCACTGTCGCATGTTCTGCATGAAACCGTTGGGCCGCACGACGGTGTGACGCAGGCCCGATTCCGCGAGGGCCGCCTCGGCGACACCGTGCTGGCGGTGCAATCCACACCGGGCGGAGGGGTCGGCGCCGAGCGCCGAGACCTTCACCACCCGTTCGACCCCCGCCTGCTTCGCCACGTCGATGATCCCGCGCTGCAACGAGTCCTGGTCCGGGTGCAACGGCGTGAGCAGGAACAGCGACCGGGCGCCGCTGAACGCCGGCAACAAGCCCTCCGGTCGGGTCAGGTCGCCTTCGACGACGTCGGCGAGGTCGTGCGGTGGCCCGGCCGATCCCGGGCGGACCACCGCCGACGGCCGCACGCCGCGAGCGGCCAGCTCCACGAGCAGCGCGGAACCGATGGTGCCGGTACCGCCGAGCACGACGGTCGGGCCGATGTCGCCGGCCACGTCAGACCACCTCCATCGCCGAGTCACCGATCTCCCGCAGGATCGCGGGCAGTTCGTCGCGCTGCGCCGTGTCCGCCAGCAGCTCCCCGAGCGCCGGCGCGAGCTTGAACAGGTTGTGCCCCGCGACGGCGCTGACGCCCGGCCGGTGCCAGACCCGCAACCCGTCGCTGCCGACGGGCAGCTTGGTCATCACGCAGACCCGGATCCCGACCGGCTCCGGGTCCAGCCCCGGCATCGCCTTGCGCACGTAGGAGCGCAACCGCTCGACGTGCACGTCCATAGTGGACCCCGGCGGCAGCGCGCCCCTGGCGTCGAAGGGCACGTCGACGTCCGGGCCGATGAGACCGAACACGTAGCTGCCGGTCGAGCCGATGGGCGAGCCGTACACCCACTCGCCGAACTCGCCCGACCGGTCGACCCAACAGGGCAGCGGCTCGCCGCGGTACTCCTCCCGGACCCGGAAGTGGGGCCGGGCGTGCAGGGCCTGCCTCAGCGGGACCTCGAACCCGACCCCGGCGGCGAGTCGCGGCACGGCGGTGCCCGCGCAGATCACGACGTGCCGGGCCCGGTAGATCGCCTCGGTGGTCTGGATCTCCACCGTGCCGCCGTCGGACGGCACCGTGACGCTGTGGATGTCCGCGGGGATGATGCGGTCGCCGACCCACCCGGTGAGCGCGTCGATCGTGCGGCCCGCGCGGATCGCGCCGCTACCCGGGTCGACGAGCAGCCGGCCGGACACCGGCGCCAGCGGCCCGAACAGCTCGCGGTGGCGTTCGGGCTCGGCGAAGTGGTGCGGCACGTCGTTGGCCCGCAACCCGGCGGCGTCCGCCTCGTCCATGCCGGCGTACACCGTGCCCTCGTCACCGATCAGCCTGCGCCCCAGGCGTTCCTCCCACCCGCGGAAGCCCGCACGGCCCGCGACCGCCAGGCCGACGACGCGCGGGTCGTCGTGGCGGTTGCGGAAGGTCCGGGTAAGCCCGCCGGAGAGTCCGCTCCCCGGCGGGCGCCCGTCGAAACAGGTGACGTCCGCACCGCGCCTGACGAGGGCCTCGGTCGTGGCGAGGCCGATCACGCCGGCGCCCACCACCGCGATGTCGAGTTCGCGGCGATACCCGCCGCGGTCCCCACCGGCGAACCGACTGCCAACCATCGAGATCCTCCTCGTGCCGTGGTGCCGGACTCTCCTCGCGCGACAGTCCTGCGTGGCCGCCGCACTCCGGCTCCAGCATGGCCGGGCGCCCGCCGACCGCTCATCCCGCGTTCTCGTGATTGAGCGCGCCGACGTGGTCGGCGATCAGCCGGGGAGGCGGATCGACTGCGCGTGGCGGAACAGGTTGCTCGGATCCCAGCGGGCCTTGACAGCCTGCAACCGCGGGTAGTTGTCCTTGAAGTACAAAGTGCTCCAGGGCACCCCCGAGGTGTTCCACCGGGGGTCGCCGAGGTCGACGTCGGCGTAGTTGATGAAGCAGCCGTCGGTCCGGTCGTTGATGACCGGGACGCCACCGGTCTCCGCGTGCACCGCCCGGTAGAACTCGCGGTGCCAGGCGAGGTTGCGCTCGTCGTCCACCGCTTCCGCCCAGCTCGTGCCCCACAGCAGCTTCATCACCGAATCGCGGTGCGGTTGCGCGGTCGCGCCCGGCGCGACGGTGTTGACCTTCCCGCCGTAGGACGCGATCGAGACCGCGAAACCGACGTGCTGGTGGTCGGTCTCGCTCAGGGAGCGGTAGAACGCGCCGATCTGGTTCTCGCTGAACCCCTTGCGCTGGTAGCTCGACTTGTGCTTGTAGCGCTCCGTCGGGTTGCTCATCCACAGACCCGGCCAGCCGGTCGACTGCAACCACGGCATCCGCCTGCGGTCGGTCACCTCCCTCAGGCCGACGCCCGCGCCGACCGCCGCGACGAAGTCGTCCATCAGCCGCTCGGCGCCGGGCAGACCGGCGTCGATCTGCATGATCATGTACAGCGGCGCGGTCGGCCTGGTGGTCAGCTCCAGCCGGGCGAACAAACCGGCGTACGGGCTGTCGTGGCCGCTGTTCTTCTCGTGCCACGTGCCGTAGTTGCGCAGCAGCGTGGCGAAGCGCCGTTCGTCGATACCCTCCCACGGCCACTGCACCCGGTGGGTCCACAGCTCGGAGGGAGGCTTGGGCAGCAGGCGCGACGGGTCGGTGCCGACCGCGTTCGGCGAGCGGAACCAGTACCGGGTGACGACGCCGAAGCTCCCGCCGCCTCCGCCGGTGTGCGCCCACCACAGGTCCCGGTTCGGGTCGCCGGCGTCACGGGTGGCGGTCACCGCGCGGGCCCGGCCCCGCCGGTCGACGACCACGACCTCCACCGCGTACAGGTGGTCGACGATCACGCCGTGCAGCCGGTTGAGCTGGCCGTAGCCCGCGCCCGCGACGTGGCCGCCGACGCCGACCGGGTGGCAGGAACCGCCCGGCAGCGTCACGCCCCAGCGCTTGTGGAGCGTCTCGTAGACCTCGCCGAGCGTGGCGCCGACCTCGACCATCACCGCGTTGTGCCGCGGGTCGTACTCGATCTTGGTCATGTCGGACATGTCGATGATCACCTGGGTCTCCGGGTGGTCCACGAAGCCCTCGTAGCAGTGACCGCCGCTGCGCACCGACATGCGCTTGCCCTCGGCGACCGCGACCTGCACCGCGTCGACGACCTGCTCGGTCGTGCGGGGCAGCCTGATCCGCTCCGGGTTGCTCACCCAGCGCTGGTTCTGCCCCCTGGACAGGCTCGGGTGGCGCGGGTCGCCCCGGCGCACGTCGAGCGCGTGTTCGACCGAAGTGCTCGGTGCGCCGGCGGCCGTGCCCGGGTGCACGGCCGGCGCGACCAGTGTCGCGCCTCCGAGCAGCGCGCCGCGGGTCAGGATCGTTCGACGGGATAACGGGCTCATCCGTGCGGACCTCCGGGTCGGTGTGACGGGCACAGGCCGACAGGATTCAGCGCACGCCGAGTCCGCACATCACGCGTTCACGCCATCCGCGGCGGCCGGTGCCACACCTCCGCCGCCGGCCGGGCGGCGTGCCGGGTCAGCCCCCGATCAGGTGGAGCCCGACGATGCCGATCGTGATCAACGAGAGGAACAGCAGCCTGAGCGGCGAGGTGCCCTCGTTCAGCAGCACGATGCCCACCAGCGCGGTGCCGACCGCGCCGATCCCGGCCCAGACGGCGTACGCGGTGGCCACCGGCAGGCTCTTCAGGGCGAAGGTGAGCAGGATGAAGCTGGTCCAGGCGGTCACCAGCCCGATGACGGTGGGCCACAGCCGGGTGAAGCCCTCCGAGTGCTTCATCGAGATCGCCCAGATGATTTCGAGGAACCCAGCACCGATCAGGATGACCCAGGCCACAGTAATCGCCTTCGCCTTCACTCGTGTCTCGTCCAGCACTTCGTCACCACGCACCGGCTGACCTCCTACCGTGCCGCCCGAGCCGACATCCCGCGCGGTCCCGTGCGGTCACGGACGCCGCACTGCCCCGGGCCGTTCCACCGCGCCCTCGAAATTTTGTATCATTTGATACAGTAAAGCTATCTGGACAGGACAGGGCCGTCAAGCCAAGATGAACTGGCGACGCGGGAGGAAGGTCGTGATGGCGAAACGCGGACGACCTCGCACGTTCGAGCGGACCGAAGCGCTGCGAGTGGCCATGAGCCTGTTCTGGGAACAGGGCTACGAGGGCACGTCGATCAGCGAGTTGGCCGCGGCCATGGGCATCAACTCGCCCAGCCTCTACGCCGCCTTCGGGTCCAAGGAAGCCCTCTTCCGCGAGGCCGTCGCCCTCTACGACAAGACGGAGAGCGACGCCACGGCGACGGCCCTGGCCGAGCCCACCGCGCGGCGGTCGATGGAAGCGCTGCTCCACAACAACGTCGTCGCCTACACCGAGCCCGGCACGCCGCGCGGCTGCATGATCGTGCTGGCCGCCAACACCGGCAAGACGAAGAACGAAGAGGTTCGCGAGTACGTCGCCGAGTACCGGCGCGCGACCATCACGATGGTGGCCGACCGGCTGCGGCGCGGCGTGGCGGACGGCGACGTGCCGCCCGACGCCGACATCGCGGCCATCAGCGCCTTCTTCACCACCGTGCTGCACGGCCTGTCCATCCAGGCGCACGACGGCGCTTCCCGCGAGGAGCTGCAGCAGGTGGTCGACGTCGCCATGGCCGCGTGGGACGGCATGGTCCGGCAGACCTCGGTGGTGTGATCGCACGTCACGTCTCGTAGTACTGAAGCCCGTACTTCTCCTCGCCCAGCGCCACCGACCTGGCCACGTCCTCCGGGTACTGGTCGGCGGGCGGCGCCGTGGCGTGCTGCGAGGTCGGCAGGCCGACGTCGAGGAAGTAGTCCTCGAACCCGGCCGGGGTGAACAGCAGCAGCAGCTTGCCGTGCGAGCCGCCGATGTTCTGGAACCGGTGGAACGTGCCCTTCGGCAGGTAGATGAACCCACCCGGTTCGACGATCAGCTCGCGGTCGTTGGCCACCACCTGGAACTTGCCGTCGAGGATGTAGAACGCCTCGTCCTCGTTCTTGTGGGTGTGCAGCGGCGGGCCGCTCAGCGGCGGCACGACGACCTCGATCAGCCCCATGGCGCCGTCGGTCTCGGCCGCTCCTGCCTTGATCGTGTACTTGTCCCCGCTGAACGCCCAGACGCCGGGGCCTTCGTCGGCGGCCACGTAGTGGGCCTGGGGCAGGTTCTTGGCTGGGATGCTCATGCGCGACTCCCTCGCTCCGGACGTGTGCGGTCCACCGGGTGCGCGGCCCGTGGCCGACCGTGCCGACGCTAACCACCGCGCGGCCGCCCGACATCACGCGATCACGCGATTGCCCGCCGCCCGCAAGTGCCGCCGGAGACGGCGCGGGATGGCTTGCTTGCGCGATTACGCGCCACCCGCGCGCGACCTACCGTCGAGATCCGGGAACGCCAGCGCAGAGAGCGGGAACAGCATGGACATCCTGGACCTCCGGCGACGCACCTCGGGCACGGTCACCCACCGGGACGACGCCTCCTACGAGGAACTCCGGCAAACCCTCGTCTGGAACGGGCTCAAACCGGCCCGCTCGCCGGAGGTCATCCTCCAGGTGGCCGACGAGCAGGACGTGGTCGAGGCGGTCCGGTTCGCGCGGTCCGCCGGCCTGAAGGTCGCCGTCCGAGGCGGCGGGCACAACTGGGTCGGGTTCTCGCAGCGCGACCGGAGCCTGCTGCTGGACCTGTCCGCGCTCACCGCGGTGTCCATCGACGTGGGGTCGCGCTCGGCCCGGGTCGGCCCGGGAATCCGGAGCCAGGAGCTCAACCGGCTGCTCTCGGCCGAGGGCCTGGCCTTTCCCGTCGGGCACTGCGCGACCGTCCCCATGAGCGGCTTCCTGCTCAACGGCGGCCTCGGCTGGAACTCCAACGCCTGGCGGCCCGGCTGCCTTAACGTGTCGGGCGCCCGGGTCGTCACCGCGGACGGGACCGTCGTGGTCGCCGACGAGGAGCACGACCGCGACCTGCTGTGGGCGGTCCGCGGCGCGGGCCCCGGTTTCTTCGGCGTCATCACGGAGTACTCGCTGCGGTTGCACCCCGAGCCGCGCGCGATCACGTCGAACACCTACTACTACCCCATGTCCAGTGTGGACAGGCTGGCCGAGTGGTTCGACAGCGCGGTGACCCGGCTGCCGGAGGCGGTTGAGGTCTCGATCTTCATGCAGCCGGCGCCACCCCAGCTCGCCGAGGCGGCCGAGGCGGACAACGGGTACGTGTGCATGCTCAGCGCGACCGCGTTCGTCGACTCGCTCGAGGAGGCGCGTGCGGTCATGTCCGTGCTCGACGAGAGCCCCGTGCTCGACGAGTGCCTCCAGGTCGATCGCGACCAGGCGACGCCGATCGACGCGCTGCTGCTGCCCAGCCTCGCCGCGTGGCCCGTGGGGCTGCGGTACCTCGCCGACACGGCGTGGTCGGACTCACCGGCGGAGGTCCTGCGCCGCAGCCGTGACCACTACCTCCGCGCCCCGTCCCGGCAGTCGTTCGCGACGACGTGGTTCTCCACCGGTCCGCGGGGCATCGCCTCGCCGCACCCCGACGCCGCGTTCTCCATGACCGGGCGCACGCTGACCCTGAGCTACGCGGCCTGGGCCGGGCAGGAGCAGGACGAGGCCAACCACCTCTGGCACCGCGCCCTCGTCGACGACCTGCACGAGGTGACCACCGGTCACTACATCGGCGAAGTCGACATCGTGCACCACCCGACGCGCCACGAGCGGTCGTTCAAGCCCGAGAACTGGAAGCGGCTGCGCGAGCTGCGGCAGCAGTACGACCCGGACAACCTGTTCCACGGTCCCTACGCCGAAGGCGAAGCCGGCTGACGACGGTCCGGCGGGCACGGCGCCCACGGCGGCTCGAGAGAGGACGCATGATGCACAGGTCTTTCACCAGTGAGTCGGTGACCGAGGGGCACCCGGACAAGATGTGTGACGCGATCAGCGACTCGATCCTGGACGCGTTGCTGGCCGAGGACCCGCGTTCGCGGGTGGCGGTGGAGACGATGGTCACCACTGGTCAGGTGCACGTGGCGGGTGAGGTGACGACCGAGGCGTATGCCGACATCCCGTCGATCGTGCGGGACAGGATCGTGGAGATCGGGTACGACTCGTCGGCCAAGGGTTTCGACGGTTATTCGTGCGGTGTGAACGTGGCGATCGGTTCGCAGTCGCCCGACATCGCGCAGGGCGTGGACACGGCGTTCGAGAAGCGGGTCGAGGGTGCCGAGGACGAGATCGCCAAGCAGGGTGCGGGCGACCAGGGCCTGATGTTCGGGTATGCCTGCACGGACACGCCTGAGTTGATGCCGTTGCCGATCGCGCTGGCGCACCGGTTGTCGCGGCGGTTGACCGCGGTGCGCAAGGACGGCACGGTGCCGTATCTGCGTCCGGACGGCAAGACGCAGGTCACGATCGAGTATGCGGGTGACCAGCCGGTGCGGTTGGACACGGTGGTGGTGTCCACGCAGCACGCGGACGGGATCGACCTGGAGAAGCTGCTCGGTGTCGACATTCGGCAGCACGTGGTGGCGCCGGAGGTCGAGGTGCTCGGTCTGGACACCACGGATGTGCGGTTGCTGGTGAATCCGACCGGTCGGTTCGTGATCGGTGGTCCGATGGGTGACGCGGGTCTGACCGGTCGCAAGATCATCGTCGATACCTATGGTGGTATGGCGCGGCACGGTGGTGGTGCGTTCTCGGGCAAGGACCCGTCGAAGGTGGACCGGTCGGCGGCGTACGCGATGCGGTGGGTGGCGAAGAACGCGGTGGCCGCGGGTCTGGCCACGCGGATCGAGGTGCAGGTGGCGTACGCGATCGGGAAGGCGGCGCCGGTGGGTTTGTTCGTGGAGACCTTCGGTACCGAGACGGTCGACCCGACCAAGATCCAGCAGGCGATCGGTGAGGTCTTCGACCTGCGTCCGGCCGCGATCATCCGCGACCTGGACCTGCTGCACCCGATCTACGCCCCGACCGCCGCGTACGGCCACTTCGGCCGCACCGACATCGAGCTGCCGTGGGAGAACACCGACCGCGCGCAGGCGCTGAGGCAGCAGGTGAACGGGTGAACGGCACGGACACGACCACCGCCCACGACCGGATCATCGTCACCGGGTCGATCGCCACCGATCACCTGATGACCTACCCGGGTCGCTTCGGCGAGCACTTCCTGGTCGACCAGATCGACCAGGTCTCCCTGTCGTTCCTCGTCGACAGGCTCGACGTCCACCCCGGTGGCGTGGCCGCCAACATCTGCTTCGGGATGGGGCAGCTGGGACTGGCGCCCGTGCTGGTCGGTGCGGTCGGCCGGGACTTCGACGGCTACCGCGCGCGCTTGGAGCAGGCGGGGGTCGACACCGGTTTCGTCCACGTGTCCCAGGAGCTGCACACGTCGCGGTTCCTCTGCACGACCGACCAGGACGAGAACCAGATCGCGTCGTTCTACGCCGGAGCGATGAGCGAGGCGAGGGACATCGCACTGGCGCCGATCGTCTCGGCGATCGGCGGCGTGGACCTCGTCGTCGTGGCCCCGAACGACCCCGGTGCGATGCTCCGGCACAGCGCGGAGTGCCGGGCACGCGCCTACCCCTTCGCGGCGGATCCCTCGCAACAACTCGCACGTCTCACGGGCGAAGAGGTCCGCGATGTCGTGGAGGGCGCGAAGTTCCTGCTCACCAACGAGTACGAGCACGCGCTGCTGCTGGACAAGACGAAGTGGAGCCGGGACGAGGTGCTCGGCAAGGTCGGTGCCTGGGTCACCACCCTCGGCGATTCCGGGGCTCGCATCGAGATCGACGGTGAACCGACCGTGCACGTGCCGGCCGTGCGAGCGCGGTCCGTGCTCGACCCGACCGGTGTCGGGGACGGTTTCCGCGCCGGTTTCCTCGGCGGGCTCTCCTGGGGGCTCGACCTGGAAGGGTCGGCGCAGCTCGGGTGCGCGTTCGCGACGCTCGTGCTGGAGAACGTCGGCTCCCAGGAGTACGAGTTCGACGTCGTCGAACTCCTGCGGCGGATGAGCGAGACCTACGGTCCGCCCGCTGCCGCCCGAGTGCGGGAGCACCTGGTCGGCAGCGAAGGGCGGACACCGCCGGCGCACGTCGGGTGAGACGGGCCTGACCCGCCCACGGGCTCAGTTGAGGATCGACCAGTCCGGCGAGCCGAACGTCACCGCCGGCCGGGGACGGTTGTTGTCGTCGTGCCAGGCCAGGAGTGCCTCGATGGTCGTGTAGCCGACCGTCGTCCGGGCGCCCGGCCCGAACGACTTCTGCAGCGGGGCGGGCCAGAAGCTGATGACCTGCGCCCCGGTCGGGTGTTCAGGGCTGATCATCGGACCTTCGGTGTGGACGCCGGTCGCCATCGCCACGTGCGCCAAGCCGTCGAACAGGACGATGTCGCCCGCGATCGGGGTGCCGACGGTCCTGCCGGTGTAGGGGAGCAGCACGCCGCCCATCAGCCGCGTGGTCAACTCCGCCTCGAAGTTGTGGGGCCGTTCGCCGTAGGCCACCCGCAGGTTGTGCGTCCCGGTGATCTGGCCGTCCAGCATGACCGCGAGCAGGATCACCTCCCAGCAGTTCACCGTGGTCGAGGGCACGTCGAACGGGAACGTGTCGGAATCACCGTCGATCAGCCGGACGAAGGCGTTGTTGCCGCCCGGTCCGGACGGGACCCACGAAAGCAGCGGCGCGCGCTCCGCGAGCTTCCTCATGGCGCCGAACGCGGTGAGCTGCCGGCCGGCCAGGTCAGCCGAGTCCACCGCCCTCTTCACGCTGCCGCGCAGCTGCATCCGGCACGCCAGGACCGAAGCCTCCTCCCCGGCGTGGTCCCGGACCTGCGCGTACTCCTCCGTCTTCTTGATGTCGTCCGCGGTGATCTTCGGCAGCCCGAGTAATTCCGAGAGTTTCACATGTCCTCGCTTGGCATCGGCGGGTATGTCAGGTAGTCGTCTCGGGGCGAGCCGCCGTTACAAAATCGGTGAACCCGCCGGAATGCGGTTTCGCACCGACCCGGGCTGTTGTCCGCGACCGAATTAAGGACACCCAAGGACGGGGCGGTGTCGCACGGCGTTGGCCAGGGCTTTGGTGACCAGGTCGGTGCGCAGGGGGTCCGCGGTGGCCCAGCCTTGAACTTCGGGGTGAACGCATGCCACGCGCATCCAGTTCCCGGACGACGTCGCGGACCTCGTCGGCCAGCACCACGGCGTCGTCCTCCAGCAGGGTGCCCTTCCACAGCGTGTTGTCGAGGTCCCACACCAGGCACTTCACCATCGGGCTGTCGGTCGACACGGCTCCCCCTCCACCCATCACGGCGCCACCATCAGGGCCTGTTCGGCCGCAGGAGTTGGCACATCTCGGTGCTGCCCTCGATGATCTCCATCAGCTTCGCGTCGCGGTACGCGCGAGCGACCGCGCCGCCGTCCTGCGCGCCCGCCGAGTCGGAGGAGATGGTGCCCCGTTCGCCCACGTCCTGCGCGAACGGGGCACCACGCCGTGAAGCGGACTGTTCTCACGCGTTGGAGCAGAATCTCCGGAAGGGTGGGTTGGCGCCGGGGTCGGCGGGGACGACCGGAGTGATCTCCCATGGATTGCCTGCTCGTTCGTGCAGGCCGATGCCGCGACACGGGCCGTACGCGGTGTCCGATCCCACCTCGGGGACCTTGGTGAAGTTGAACCAGTCACCGCGCAGGACGGGCTGGGTGTTCCCGGTGCGGACGCCGTTCCGGTCGATGGCCAGTCCTCGGTGATAGAGGTAGTTGTCCGGCATCCAGCTGGCTCGCAGGATCGGCGTCCACTGGTCGACCTTGCGCACCGTGCCGTCCACGCAGGCCAGGAAGTTCAGTTCCTGCCAGATCGGCGGTGCGTCGTTGAAGGCGGACGCGCTCACCCCGGCGACGGCGCCGGCGTTGAAGAACATCTCCCAGACGTCGGCCACCAGTTGCTTGAGCCCGGCGGGAATCCGGCCGTCACCGTCGATGCGGTCGCGCCAGGCCGCGGCGGCGTTCACCGGTCCCGACTGGCTCAGGATCGGCCGGTAACCGGTCGAACCGCCACCCGTGGTCTGCGCCCGGACGCACGAGGCGTTGGTGGGCGCCGCCGCTCCCGAGGCGTCGGTGAGCTGCGGGGCTCGGCGGCCCTCGGCGTAGGCACGTCCCGGTACCGTCCCCGTCGGCGGTGCGGTTGCTCAGACTCACGCGCGGTTGGGTGCCGTTGAACATGAAGGTGCCGATGTTGAGCCACCGGTTCCCGCTGCACTCCTGGCTGATGAACCGGCCCCGCTCCCCGCCTTCGGCGTTGACGCGGTACTCGGCGAGCCGGGTCCGGGCACCTGGATCGGGAATGTGCGCCAGGATCTTCATCGGGCCGGTGCGGACCTGGTTCAGCGTCCAGGTACCGACCGCTTCACGGCTTTCGGAGTCGTGCGTGTTGCTCATCCAGAAGTGCCCGCCGTAGGCGGCGCCGATCTGGTGGACGTCGATCTTGCCGGGGTAGTTGCCGTTCGAGGCTTGCTTGAAAGCGAGGGAGAAGGTGCCCGAGCTGGGTGGTTTGGCACAGCCGGGACGGACCGAGGGCACGTTCTGCGGCAGGTTGTCCACCACCAGTGCGTTGGACGGCAGCCCCGACAGCGAGCAGACCGGCGGGTAGCTGGTGCCGTCCTCCTGGTAGGCGTAACCCGGGTCGAACCGCAGCAGCTCCCGTCCGCAGCTGTCCTGGCAGTTGGCCTTCCACGTGTTCGGCTGGTGGTACCAGCACTTGAGGTCGTACTCACCGGCGCTGTTCTTGTGCGCGCAGGGCCCGGCAGGCTCACCGAGCACCTCATCGGCCTGCGGCGGGAACTCCTTGCCCGGCACACACTGGTTGCTGGTGTCGCAGAACTGCACGGTGGGCGGCTTCACGGCCCAGCGGTCGGCGTCGGTCAGCCACCAGGCCGGCCGGAAGGCGTGGACCAGCGTGCCGGGGCTCTCGATCAGCTCGATCGGGTGCCCCGCGAAACCGAGCACCTTCTCCGGGTAAGGCCAGTGCTGCGGATGCGCGGCGTCGGCGTACGAGGTCTCCATGAACGGGGGCCGGTCGGCCGGGTAACGCGGGTTCACCGGGTTGTTGAGCCAGCCGACTCCCCACGGCTGGCCGTTACCCGGATTCTGGTGGAAGCCGGAGTTGTACGCCCACACCGCGAAGAACCAGTTCTCCAGCCGGTCGGCGCTGCCGTTGTTGATCGTCAGCCCGGCGCGGCGGGTTTCGTTCCACTTGTCTTGCAGCATCCGCACGCCACGGGCGATGTTGGCGGCGAAGTCGAGCGCGATCGCCCGCTGCTTGTCGTACGGCATCGCGATCTCACCGGGCCGTTCCTTGCCTGCCAGTCGCATTCCGTCGGTGATCTGCATGACGCCGTAACCGCAGTCGGCCTTGTCCCACCGGATGGTCCAGTCGTCCCCCTCGTCGCCGTTGTAGTAGTCGATTCCGAAGTAGTTGCCGATCAACGGGTTCGCCGTCATCCCCGGCACCGCGAACTTGGCCGCCTGCCAGGTGTTCGACTCCTGCGTGGCGATGCCGAGCAGTACCTGCGCGGGCACGTGCCCACCGCCGTCCAGCGCCGTCGGCGGGAACAGGCCCTGAGCTTGCCGTTTAAGGTCCCGGTCGGTGACGTGCACCCCGGTTGATCAT
>NZ_LWLC01000013.1:0-164112 GCF_001905065.1 Saccharothrix sp. CB00851 | reverse complement strand
TGGTACTGCACTCGTGAGGGTGTGGGAGAGTAGGACGCCGCCGAACAATTTTTCCCTGAAAGGGCTTGTGGTGGGGGCACATCGTTTTGTGCTCCAAACCGCAGGCCCTTTCGGCGTGTCCACAGTAGGAGGAAGTTAGTGTCCAGGTTCGGGGATCGACCCGGCGACCGTCAGCGTGGCCAGGGAGACCGACCGCGCCGATCCGACGACGGTGGCCGCGCCCAGGGAAGCCGCAAGCCGAGTGCTGGTGGCCGTGACGCCCGTGGCACGGGTGAGCGGTCGAGTGGCGGCTATCCGCGCCGGGACGACCGGCCGAGCTACGACAAGCCTCGTGGTGCCGACCGGCGCGATGACAACCGAGGCGAGCGTCCTCGCTACGACAAGCCCCGTGACGACCGTGGCGGTGCTCCGCGCCGGGACGACAACCGGGGTGGTGGCTTCCGCCGGGATTCCGGCGACCGGCCGAGCTACCCGCGCCGCGATGACCGCGGTGGCGCACCCCGTCGCGACGACCGCACCGGTGATCGGGGCGGGTTCCGGCGCGACGACAGCCGGGGTGAGCGTCCCCGTTACGACCGGCGGGACGACCGCGGTGGTTCCGATCGGGGCGAGCGCGGTGGCTACCAGCGTCGCGACGACCGGCCGAGCGGTGACCGGCCCAGCTACCCGCGCCGGGACGACCGGGGTGGCGAGCGCGGTGGTTACCAGCGTCGGGACGATCGGGGTGGGGAGCGTTCCGGCTACCCGCGCCGCGATGACCGTTGGAGCAGTGACCGGCCCAGTGGCGACCGTGGCGGATATCCGCGTCGGGACGACCGGGGCGGCAGCGACCGTGGTGGTTACCAGCGCAGGGACGACCGCGGTGGGGATCGCGGTGGTTACCAGCGGCGCGACGATCGGGGTGGAGAGCGTTCCGGCTACCCGCGTCGGGACGACAACCGGTCCGGTGGCTACCAGCGTCGCGATGACCGGCCCGGTGGTGACCGTGGTGGTTACCAGCGGCGGGATGACCGTGGTGGGGAGCGCGGCGGCGAACGTCGTGAGTACCGGCCGCGTGACGACCGCGCCGGCAGCGGTGACCGGCCCAGCTACCCGCGTCGGGATGACCGTGGCGGCAGTGACCGTGGTGGTTACCAGCGGCGTGATGACCGGTCCGGTGGCGACCGGGATGGCTACCAGCGGCGGGACGACCGGCCGAGCGGTGACCGTGGTGGTTATCAGCGGCGGGACGAGCGAGGTGGGGAGCGTTCCGGCTACCCGCGTCGGGACGACAACCGGTCCGGTGGCTACCAGCGTCGCGATGACCGGCCCCGGTACGACAAGCCGGCTCACGACAAGCCCGGGAACGACCGGCGGGATGAGCGCAGCCGTGAACGGGCCGCGCGGTTCCAGGAGCGGGTCGCCCAGGCCGATGACCAGGCGGTCGGTGAGGACACCGCGGCCGAGGTCGAGGTGACTCCGGTCGAGGTGACTGCCGCCGAGGTGACTGCCGCCGATGCGACGGCGGCCGACGTGACGGCTGTCGACGCGGTCGACGCCGACGTGGTGGTCCAGGTCGAGGCGGTCGGCGTCGAGGTCGTTGGCGCTGATCGGGTTGGCGCTGAGGAGTCGGCGGAGGCCGAAGCCGGCGACGAGAGCGGTGACGAGGCCGCGGTCGAGGCGGAGGAGGACGCCGAGTCCGGTGGGGCTGTGGCGGCCGGTGAGGTCGCGGCGGCGGTCGAAGGTGACGCAGACGAGCGTGTGTTCACCCGGGCCCGGACGCCTGAGCTGCCCGAGGACGCCGACATCTCCATCCTCGACCCCGAGGTGAAGCAGGAGCTGCGCGGGCTGCCCAAGGGCCTGGCCGAGATCGTGGGTCGGCACCTGGCGGCGGCGGGCATGCTCATCGACAGCGAGCCGGAGTTGGCGCTGGAGCACGCGCGGTACGCGCGGTCGAAGGCGGCGCGGGTCGCGGTGGTCCGGGAGGCTGCCGGGTTGGCCGCCTACCACGCCGGTGAGTGGGCCGAGGCGCTGTCCGAGCTGCGGGCCGCACGGCGCATGTCGCACGGCGCGGGGCACATCGCGGTGATGGCGGACTGCGAGCGGGCGCTGGGGCGTCCGGAGCGGGCCATCGAGCTGGCCCGTGAGGCGCAAGGGCTGGTGCTGTCCCCGGACGAGGCGGTGGAGCTGCGGATCGTCGCGGCCGGTGCCCGGCGGGACATGGGGCAGCTGGACGCGGCCGTGGTGGCATTGCAGGGCGACGACCTGGACGCCAAGCGGCGGGACCCGTGGAGCGCGCGTCTGTTCTACGCCTACGCGGACAACCTGGAGGCGGCCGGCCGCACCGAGGAGGCCGTGAAGTGGTTCCTCAACGCCGCGCAGGCCGACGACGACAACGAGACCGACGCCGCCGAGCGCGCGTTCGACCTCAGCCCGCAGGACTGAGCTCGCGGGACTGAAGCGATACCGAAGTCACAGCTGAAGGCTCGGCACCACCCGGTGCCGAGCCTTCAGACTGTTCACGACCGGAAGACTCCCGAACGGAGACGCCTGTGCTGCTGGACCGCTACGACGCCCTGCTGCTGGACCTCGACGGCACGGTCTACCGGGGGCAGGAGGCGGTGCCGGGTGCCGTCGAGGCGGTCGCCGCCGCCCGCGAGCACGGCACGGGCATCCGGTTCGTCACCAACAACGCGTCCCGGTCGCCGGAGACGGTGGCCGAGCACCTGGCCGAGTTGGGGTTCGACGCCGCGCTGGGCGAGGTGAGCACGAGCGCGCAGGCGGGCGCGGCGATGCTGCTGGACCTGGTGCCGCGGGGCGCGCACGTGCTGGTCCTCGGCACGGACGCGTTGGCCGAGCAGGTGCGGCTGCGCGGCTACGAGCCGACGCGGACCGCCGAGCACGCCCAGGCGGTCGTCCAGGGCCTGTCGCAGGACCTGGGCTGGCGTGAGCTGGCCGAGGCGTGTGTCGCGATCCGCCAGGGCGGCGCGCATTGGATCGCCTGCAACGTGGACGCCACCCTGCCCACCGAACGCGGCCTGCTGCCCGGCAACGGCTCGCTGGTCGCGGCGCTGCGGACGGCGACCGGCGCGGAACCACTGGTGGCGGGCAAGCCCGCGACGCCGCTGCTGGAGCAGGCGGCGAAGTCGGCGGGCGCGCAACGGCCGCTGGTCGTGGGTGACCGGCTGGACACCGACATTGCGGGCGCGGTGAACGCGGGCATGGACTCGCTGCTGGTGCTCACCGGCGTGTCCACCGAAGCGGAGGCGAACGCGCTGCCGGAGGACCGCCGGCCGACCTACGTGGCTGCCGACCTGTCGGTGCTGCATCGGCTACCTTGAATCCTGTGAGCTTCGAGGTTCCCCTCCCCGGCCCGCCGCGTGACCCCGTGGCCGGGATCGACGACGCCCTCGCCGGTCTCGACGGCCTGGACGCGCTGGACGTGGTCGAGCACGTGGCCCGGTTCGACGACGCGCACACGGCGTTGACGGCCGCGCTCTCCAGCATCGACAAGGTCTGACCGGTGCCTCGCAGGGCTCGGCTGGACGCCGAACTGGTCCGCCGCGGGCTGGCCAGGTCACGGGAGCACGCGAGCCAGCTCGTCGCCGAGGGCCGGGTGACCGTGCGCGGCACCGTGGCCACGAAACCCGCCACCGCCGTCGAGCTGGACACCGCGCTGGTGGTCCGCGAGACCGACGACCCGAACTACGCCTCGCGGGGCGCGCACAAGCTCGTCGGCGCGCTGGAGGTGTTCGACGGCGTCGACGTCAAGGGCAGGCGGTGCCTGGACGCGGGTGCGTCCACCGGCGGCTTCACCGACGTGCTGCTGCGCGCCGGCGCACGGCAGGTCGTCGCGGCCGATGTCGGCCGGGGTCTGCTGGACTGGCGGTTGCGCACCGACGACCGGGTCGTGGTCAAGGACAAGACGAACGTGCGGTCGTTGACGCCCGAGGACATCGGTGGCCCGGTTGAACTGGTGGTGGCCGATCTGTCGTTCATCTCGTTGAGGCTGGTGCTGCCCGCGCTGGCCGCGTGCCTCGACGAGGAGGGCGATCTGCTGCCGATGGTGAAACCCCAGTTCGAGGTCGGGAAGGAACGCCTCGGTTCGGGTGGTGTGGTGCGTGACCCGGAGCTGCGCGCCGAGGCGGTGCTGGACGTCGTCGCGTCCGCCGCCGGGCTCGGCCTGCGCCTGCACGGCGTCACCGCGAGCCCGCTGCCCGGCCCGTCGGGCAACGTCGAGTTCTTCGTCTGGCTGCGCCGGGGTGAGGCCCTCGACGCGGCCGACGCCACCGCGCTCGTGCGCGCCGCCGTAGCGGAAGGACCCCAGTGACCAAGGATCCGGTGACGAGGGAGATCCTGCTGGTCGTCCACACCGGGCGGCGCAGCAACGTGCTGGTGGCGCAGGAAGTCGCGGCGCGGTTCGCGGCGGGCGGGGTGAAGCTGCGGGTGCTGGAGGACGAGGCGCCGGAGCTGGACCCGTCGTGCTTCACGCAGGTCGTGCTGGCCGACGAGAAGGCCGCCGAGGGCACCGAGTTGGTGTTCGTGCTCGGCGGTGACGGCACGCTGCTGCGCGCGGCGGAGCTGGCGCGGTCGGCGGGCGTGCCGGTGCTCGGGGTGAACCTGGGCCGGGTCGGTTTCCTGGCCGAGGCCGACTCCGACGCGCTGTACGAGGCGATCACGCACGTCATCGACCGGGACTACGAGGTCGAGGAGCGGATGACGCTCGACATCACCGCGTCGGTCGACGGCGAGGTGCTGGAGGGCACGTGGGCGCTCAACGAGGCCAGCGTGGAGAAGAGCACCCGGGAACGGATCCTGGACGTCGTGGTGGAGGTGGACGGGCGGCCGGTGTCGGCGTTCGGCTGCGACGGCGTGCTGGTGGCGACCCCGACCGGGTCGACGGCGTACGCGTTCTCCGCGGGCGGGCCGGTGGTGTGGCCGGACGTGCAGGCGCTGCTGGTGGTGCCGAGCAACGCGCACGCCCTGTTCGCCCGGCCGCTGGTCGTGTCGCCGGCGTCCGTGGTGGCGCTGGAGGTGGACCCCGAGGGGCATCCCGCGGTGCTGTGCGCGGACGGTCGCCGCACGGTGAACCTGCCGCCGGGCGCGCGGGTCGAGGTGGTCGGCGGCAGCACCCCGTTGCGGCTGGTGCGGCTGCGGCCCGGTCCGTTCACCGACCGGTTGGTGGAGAAGTTCGAGCTGCCGGTGCAGGGGTGGCGCGGCCCGTCGGCCAAGTGACGGTGTGATCAACAGGAGAACACCCGCCCCCGAGCACACGCTTTGCCCGCGTCGCCCAGTAGTGTTCCGGGCGTGCTGGCCGAGATGCGCATCCAGGGCCTCGGTGTGATCGACGAGGCCACCCTTGAGCTCGATGCCGGTTTCACCGTGGTGACGGGCGAGACCGGCGCGGGCAAGACCATGGTCGTCACCGGGCTCCACCTGTTGGGCGGTGGCCGGGCCGAGGCGTCCCGCGTGCGCAACGGCGCGGACAAGGCGGTGGTCGAAGGGCGGTTCGTCGCGCCCGCGGGCAGCCCGGCGGCGAAGGTCGCCGAGGAGGTCGGCGGCGAGCCCGACGACGACGGCAGCGTGATCGCGATCCGCACCGTCGGCGCGGACGGGCGGTCCCGGGCCCATCTGGGTGGCCGGTCGGTGCCGGTCGGCGTGTTGTCCGAGCTGGCCGAGCAGCTGCTGGCGGTGCACGGGCAGAACGACCAGCTGAGGCTGCTGCGGCCCACCGAGCAGCGGTCGGTGCTCGACCGGTTCGCCGGTGACGAGGTCGCCGAGCCGCTGCGCGCGTACCGGAAGGTGCGCGACGAGTGGCTGCGGGTGGCCACCGAGCTGACCGAGCGCACCGCGCGGTCGCACGAGTTGGCGCGCGAGGCCGAAATGCTGCGGCACGGCCTGGCCGAGATCTCCGCGATCGACCCGAAGCCGGGCGAGGACGAGGAGCTGGTCGCCGAGGCACGCCGGCTCGCCGACGCAGACCAGTTGCGCGAGGCCGCGTCCGGCGCGCAGTACGCGGTGTCGGGCTCCCCGGACGGCGACCCGGACGTGCCCGGCGCGCTGGGGTTGATCGGCGAGGCCCGGCGACGGCTGACGGCGTCGGACGACCCGAAGCTGCGCGACCTGGAGCCCCGGCTGGTGGAGGCGGAGACGCTGCTGGCCGACGTGGGCGCGGAGATCGCGTCCTACCTGGAGCACTTGGACGCCGACCCGGCGCGGCTGGGGCAGGTGCTCGCCCGCCAGGCCGAGCTGAAGTCGTTGACCCGCAAGTACGCCGCCGACGTGGACGGCGTGATCGCGTGGGCGCAGGACGCGTCGTCGCGACTGGCCGGGCTCGACACGTCCGACGAGGCGTTGGCGGCGCTGGCCGCCCGGCGCGACGAGCTGGCCGTCGAGCTGGCCGGCTACGCGCAGCAGGTGACCGCCGAGCGGATCGCCGCCGCCGAGGAGCTGGGCAAGGCGGTGTCGGACGAGCTGACCGGCCTGGCCATGCCGCACGCCACGGTGGAGGTCGCGGTGCGGCCCAGGGTTGCCGAGCAGGGCGACCCGCAGGCGTTGAAGGTGGGCGGGCAGCTGCTGCACGCCGGGTCCAGCGGTGTGGACGACGTGGAGCTGCGGCTGATCGCGCACCCCGGCGCGCCCGCGCTGCCGGTGCACAAGGGCGCGTCCGGCGGTGAGCTGTCGCGGGTGATGCTGGCGCTCGAGGTCGTGCTGTCGCACTCCGACCCGGTGCCCACGCTGGTGTTCGACGAGGTCGACGCCGGTGTCGGCGGTCGGGCGGCGGTCGAGGTGGGCCGCAGGCTGGCCCGGTTGGCGCGCAGCCACCAGGTCATCGTGGTCACGCACCTGCCGCAGGTCGCCGCGTTCGCCGATCGGCACCTGGTGGTGGACAAGACCGCCGACGGTGTGCTGACGCGCAGCGGCGTGCGGAAGCTGGACGAATCGCAGCGGGTGGTCGAGTTGGCGCGGATGCTCGCGGGCATGGACTCCACCGACACCGGCCGTGCGCACGCGGAGGAGCTGCTGGCGGCGGCGAAGGCGGACAAGGAGAGCGTTCCCGTGGTGCGTCGCAAGGCGAAGAAGAAGTGAGCAGACGGGTGCTCGGTGCGGTCCTGCTGGTGGTGGCGGGTGTCGCGGCCGTCGTCGGCACGTTCCTGCCGTTGTACTGGCAGGGCAGCGTGTTCCGCGGCCGGCGGATCGGGTTCACCACGACGTCGTGGCAGATCGTCAGCGACCGGGTGTCGGACGACCCCAAGGCGGACGACTTCGACCTGGTGCTGAGCCAGACGACGCCGCAGTTCGGGGTGTCGATCGTGGGCGCGGCGCTGCTGCTGGCCATCGCGGCGGCGCTGGTGGCGCTGCCCGAGGCCCAGCGCCTGGCCGCCCGGTACGTCGCGGTCGCCGGGACGGCGCTGCTGGCGGGCTCCGTGTGGACCACCGGCACCGTGGTCGCGGCGGCGGTGGACGAGCGGGAGGCCGATCCGGACGCCGAGCCGTCGAACAGGCCCTCGCTCGAAGAGCTGTTCATCGAGGAGGTCGGTGAGGGCATCTGGCTGATGGCCGCCGCGGTGGTGGTCGCGGTGGTCGGGACGGTGCTGCTGCACGGCAGGCGGCCCGAGCCGAAGCCCGAGGGCGTGGTGGTCTACCGGGTGGACGACGACCTTTCCGACACCGACGACACCGACACCCCGCCGTTCGGGATCCCGGTGGTGGAGGTCGCGCAGCTCCCCGAGTCGGAGTACGACCGCCGCTGACGGGGGAACGGCACCCGGTCGGCCGTTGGCGGCGACGCTGGGCGCGGCTTTGCTGGTGGGTGGGGGTCGGTCCGCCGGCCGCGGCAGGCGAGCACGGAGGGGACGGCCACATGACCCGGCGCGCGATCGTCGTCATCACCATCGGTGCGGGAGCGCTCCTGGTGGTGCTGGGCTCGCTGTTCCCGCTGTACGGGCTGGAGACGGAGGTGCGGCCGGGTCCGGGCCGCCCGTCGCCCAACGACGTGAGCCGGCTGGTCGCGCTCACCGGGTGGGAGTACGTGGAAGAGCCGGTGCCCCTGAACAGGCCGGAGGGTGCCGGGTTCGACTTCCCCGTCTACGGGTACGGACTGGTGTTCGCGGCGGTGCTCGCCGGGGTCGGCGCGCTGCTGCAACTGCGCACGCCGCTGCTCGCGGCGATCGGCCGGTTCGGCGTGCTCGCGGGCTTCGGGCTCGCCGTCGGCACGCTGTGGGCGGCGGTGGAGACGCTGCGGACGCTGTTCGGTGTGAGCGCGATGCCGGCATCGTTCGTCACCCAGGAGACGTTCGTCGGCACCGGCACGTGGGTGATCGGCTCGGGTGTGCTGGCGCTGCTCGCCGGTGCGGTGATGGCGCACGACTGGCCGGCGCGGGTGCCGCGGCCCACCGGTGTGGCGGTGTACCAAGTGGACGACGACGACACGCCGCCGTTCGGCATCGCCATCCCGGTGTCCGAGCTGGACGTGCCACCGGCGGGACCTGTCGCGCCGCCGGTGGCCGAGCTGCCCGGCGTGCCCCGTTCGTCGGCCGACGAACGACGTCACCCTACCGGGGGTAATCCGTCCACTGTGGATTAGTGGTGTCACTGACCAGCCCGGATCGGCTCGGCGTGTTGGCCGCGGCGCGCGGGCGAGGTGAGTCACCATCGGTTCATGAAGCTCTCCGGGTTGCTCGGCCGCACGCACCACGAACTGCCAGGCGTCACCGGCGTGGCGCGGGTCGATCGCCGGTCGGGCGACCTGCTGCGCCGGCTCGGCCCCGGTGACGTCGCGGTCCTGGACCACGTCGACATCGACCGCCGCACCGCCGAGGCCCTGGTGCACGCGGGGGTGGTGGGCGTGGTCAACGCGTCGACGTCCATCTCCGGCCGGTTCCCGAACCTCGGCCCGGAGCTGCTGGTGGAGGCGGGTGTCCCGCTGGTCGACAACGTCGGCACGGCCGTGCTGCGAGAGATCCGGGACGGCACGAAGCTGCGGCTGCACGAGGGCGGCGTGTTCGTCGGCGGGAAGGAGGTCGCGCGCGGCGTCGAGCAGAACGCCGAGTCGATCGCCGACGCGATGATCGAGGCCAAGGCGGGTATGGCCGCGCAGCTGGAGGCGTTCTCCGCGAACACCATCGAGTTCCTGCGCCGGGAGCGCGCGCTGCTGCTGGACGGCGTCGGCGTGCCCGAGCTGCTGGTGCCGATCCGCGACCGGCAGGTGCTGGTCGTCGCGGGCGGTCCCCGGCACGCCGAGGAGCTGCGCAAGCTGCGCAAGTACATCCGCGAGTACCGGCCGGTGCTGTTCGGCGTGGACGCGGGCGCGGACACCCTGCACGACGCCGGGTTCGCACCGGACGTCATCGTCGGCGACCCGGACGCCATCGGCACCGAGACGTTGCGGTCGGGCTCGGAGGTGGTGGTGCCCGCGCAGGTCGACGGCCACGCGCCCGGCCTGGAGCGGATCCAGGACCTGGGCATCGGCGCGGTGACGTTCCCGGCGACCGGCAACGCCGAGGACCTGGCGCTGCTGCTGGCCGAGGCGCACGGCGCGACGCTGGTGGTGACCGTGGGCCTGCAGGCCGGCCTGCGCGAGTTCCTCGACCGGGGCAACTGCGGGTCGACCCCGTCGACGTTCCTCACCCGGCTCAAGCTCGGCAACAAGCTGGTGGACGGCCACGCCGTGGCGACCCTGCACCGCGGCCGGGTGTCGCTCGGCCTGATCACGCTGCTGGTGCTGGCCGCCGTGGCGGCGATGGTGTCCGCGCTCGCGGTGTCCGGGGTCGGCCACGTCTACGTCGACGTCGCGGCCGACGCGTTCCGATCCGTCGTCGACTGGTTCAGGGGGTTGTTCGGGTGATCTCGCTGCGCTACCACATCGTCTCCATCACCGCGGTGTTCCTCGCGCTCGCCGTCGGGGTGGTGCTGGGCTCGACCGCGATCAGCGGCCGGCTGCTGTCCGGGCTCAACGACGACAACAGCGCGTTGGGCCGGGAGGTCGCCGACCTGCAGGCGCAGCGCAACGGCCTGGACGCCCGGCTCGCCGACGCCGACCGGTTCGCCGGCACCGTCGGCCCGCTGGCGGTGAAGGGGCAGCTGGCCGACCGGACCGTCCTGCTGGTCACCACCGCCGACGCCCGGCCCGACGACCGGGACGCGGTGACCGGGCTGCTGCGTGACGCGGGCGCGACCGTGACCGGAGAGCTGCAGCTCACCGAGTCGTTCACCGACCCGGACAAGGCCGACCAGCTGCTCGACCTGGTCGCGCGGCTGCAACCCGCGGGCACCCGGCTGCCCACCGGCGCCGACCCCGGCACCAGGGCGGGCGGGCTGTTCGGCTCCGTGCTGCTGCTCGACCCGGGCACCAACCAGCCGCGGGGCACGCCGGACGAGCTGGCGGCGGCGTTGGGCGGGCTGTCCAGCTCGGGTTTCGTCAAGGCGGACGAGGAGCTGCGGCCCGCGCAGCTCGCCGTGGTGCTGACCGGGGGCGCGGTGACGGGTGACGCGGTGGCCGACCGGGCGGCGGTGGTGGCGCGGTTCGCCACCCAGCTCGACCGGTCCGGGGCGGGCGCGGTGCTGGCCGGTGGTGGCGGGTCGGCCGAGGGCACGGGCGCGGTCGGCGTGGCGCGGGCGGACACGGCGGCGACGTCCGTGCTGTCCACCGTGGACCACGCGGACACGGCGGCGGGGCGCGTGGTGGTGGTGCTCGCGCTGCGTGAGCAGTTGGAGGGCAAGGCGGGCCGGTACGGGGTGGCGGGCAACGCCGAGGCACCCGCGCCGGGTGTGGAGGGCTGAGCGGCCAGGACTTCCGGTAGGCTCGGGTGGTCGCGTCCGGCAGGGGTTGGAGGGTCGGCGTGTTCGGTGGGAAGTCCGGGCGGTTCTGGAGCCGGCAACCGGGTGTTCCGGACCGGTTCGCGAGTGGTTCGCGTGCCCGTGATCGCCTGTTCGATCGGTCCTAGTCCATCCGAGTGACACGCTCGGGTGCCCGCCGGCGCGCTGGGTGACCGGCGGCGTGTTAGCGTTAGGGCCCGTGGACAGGGCGCTGAGCTGTGCGGAACCACCGCGGCCTGCCCCTAGCGGACATCCAGACCACGGGGAGCCTCCTTGGTGCAGCAGGCACGTACGACCAAGCACGTTTTCGTCACCGGGGGTGTGGCGTCCTCCCTCGGCAAGGGGTTGACCGCGTCCAGCCTCGGACAGCTGCTCACCTCTCGTGGTCTCCGGGTGACCATGCAGAAGCTGGACCCGTACCTGAACGTCGACCCGGGCACGATGAACCCGTTCCAGCACGGCGAGGTGTTCGTCACCGACGACGGCGCGGAGACCGACCTCGACATCGGCCACTACGAGCGGTTCCTGGCGCGTGACCTGTCCGGTGACGCGAACGTCACCACCGGGCAGGTGTACTCCGAGGTCATCGCCAAGGAGCGGCGCGGCGAGTACCTGGGCGACACCGTCCAGGTGATCCCGCACATCACCGACGAGATCAAGCGGCGCATCCGGGCCATGGCCGAGCCGGACGCCGACGGCGTCATCCCGGACGTGGTGATCACCGAGGTCGGCGGCACGGTCGGCGACATCGAGTCGCTGCCGTTCCTGGAGGCGTGCCGGCAGGTGCGGCACGACGTGGGCCGGGACAACGTGTTCTTCCTGCACGTGTCCCTGGTGCCCTACCTCGCGCCTTCGGGTGAGCTGAAGACCAAGCCGACGCAGCACTCCGTGGCCGCGCTGCGCAACATCGGCATCCAGCCCGACGCGATCGTGTGCCGGGCCGACCGGGAGATCCCGGACGGGTTGAAGCGCAAGATCGGCCTGATGTGCGACGTGGACACCGAGGCCGTGGTGGCGGCGGTGGACGCGCGGTCCATCTACGACATCCCCAAGGTGCTGCACGGCGAGGGCCTGGACGCGTACGTGGTGCGGCGGCTCGGGCTGCCGTTCCGCGACGTCGACTGGACCGTGTGGGGCGACCTGCTCGACCGCGTGCACAACCCGTCCGAGAAGGTGCGGATCGGGTTGGTCGGCAAGTACGTCGACCTGCCCGACGCCTACCTGTCGGTGACCGAGGCGCTGCGCGCGGGCGGGTTCGCGCACCGCACCAAGGTCGAGATCGTGTGGGTGCCGTCGGACGAGTGCCAGACGGCGTCCGGCGCGGCGCACGCCCTGGCCGGGCTCGACGCGATCCTCATCCCCGGCGGGTTCGGGGTGCGGGGCATCGAGGGCAAGATCGGCGCGATCACCTACGCCCGGACCCGCGGCATCCCGCTGCTGGGCCTGTGCCTGGGGTTGCAGTGCCTGGTCATCGAGGCGGCGCGGAACCTGGCGGGCATCGCGGACGCGAACTCGGCGGAGTTCGAGGACACCGGGTCGCCGGTGATCAGCACCATGGCCGACCAGGAGGACGTCGTCTCCGGGCAGCGGGACATGGGCGGCACGATGCGGCTCGGCGCGTACCCGGCCGCGCTGGTGCCCGGCTCGCAGGTGGCGAACGCGTACGGGTCGCTGGAGGTGTCCGAGCGGCACCGGCACCGGTACGAGGTCAACAACGCGTTCCGGGACCGGCTGGCGTCGGCCGGGTTGGTGTTCTCCGGGACGTCGCCGGACGGGCGGCTGGTGGAGTTCGTCGAGCTGCCGGCCGACGTGCACCCGTTCTTCGTGGCCACGCAGGCGCACCCGGAGCTGAAGTCCCGTCCGACCCGCCCGCACCCGCTGTTCGCGGCGTTCGTGAAGGCGGCGTTGGACTACCGGCTGGCCGACCGGCTGCCGCTGCCCGAGACGGCGGGGGCGGCGCAGTGACGCCTCGGCACGAGTTCGGGACTGTGTCGTCGCGCGACGTGCACGTCGGGCGCGTCGTCGCGTTGCGGGTGGACGAGGTCGCCATGCCTGGTGGCGGAACGGCGTCGCGCGAGGTGGTGGAACACCTCGGTGCGGTGGCGGTGGTGGCCTTGGACGAGGCCGGTCAAGTGGTGTTGATCGACCAGTACCGGCACCCGCTCGGCAGGCGGCTCTGGGAGCTGCCCGCCGGGTTGTTGGACGGCGGTGACGAGGCGCCGCTGGACGCGGCGCGGCGTGAGCTGGCCGAGGAGGTCGGGCTCGCGGCGTCGGAGTGGGTGACGTTGGTGGACGTCGCCGTGTCGCCGGGGTTCACCGACGAGGTGGTGCGGGTGTTCCTGGCGCGCGGGCTCACCGAGGTGGACCGCGAGCTGCAGGGCGAGGAGGAGGCCGACCTGGAGGCGAAGCGCTTCCCGTTGGCCGAGGCGGTGGACATGGTCCTGGCCGGGGAGATCGTCAACGGCCCCGCCGTGTCCGGGCTGCTCGCCGCGCACGCCGTGGTCACCGGTGGCGGGACGGGGCGCCCCTCCGACGCCCCGTTCCGTGACCGTCCGACCCGGTTCGCCGCCCGTCGCTCCTGAGCGTTGAACTCGGGTGTCCTGGACGTAGGACTCTCGACGCGTGAACGTAGGACTCTCGCGAGAGTCCTACGTTCGGAACGCGTGTGTCCTACGTTCAGGACCGGTGAGTTTAACGTTCGGGGGTTCGGTGCAGGGCGGGTAGCGTCGGGCGGGGGTACTCGCGGTCGAACGGTGTGGCGCCGCGTGGTGTGCGCAGACCTTGCCGCTTCTCGGCTCGGCGCGCCGCCGCGTAGGCCTCCACGTGCGCGTTCCACCGTGCCCGCAGCACGTGCAGCAGTTCGAGCGCGGCCGCCAGCGCCCGCTCGTCGCGTTCGAACGGGCCCGCCACCAGCTCCAGGTAGCGCATGGTGACCGCGTAAGGCGCCGCGTGGAACCTCCGCACGCAGGAGCGGAAGGCCGACGCGCGGTGCGGCAGCGGCACCGTCGGGTCGGCGGCCCGGCGTGCGTACGAGGAGAAGCTCATCGTCGGGGAGTGTCCGTGTTCGGGAGCGGTGGATGATGGTGAGTGTGCGGGGTCCGTTGGCGGTCGCGGCGGCGGCGGTGGGTGGGTGTGGGGTGCTGTTGTTCGTGGAACCCAACCGGCCCGGGTCGTGGCTGCCACCCTGTCCGCTGTACGCGTTGACCGGTATCCAGTGCCCGGCGTGCGGGTCCACGCGCATGGTGCACGCCCTGCTGCACGGCGACGTGGTGGCGGCTTGGCAGTTCAACGCCGTGATGCTGGTGGCCGGGCTGCCGTTGCTGGCCTGGCTGTGGGTGCGGTGGTTCCGGGCGGCGCAGGCCGGGCGGCCGACGCCGCCGGTGTCGCGGAAGGTCGGCGTGCCGGTGGTGGCGCTGGCCGTGACGTGGATGCTCGTGCGGAACCTAGTCGCGTAGCTTGCGGCCCTGGCCGTCCGTGCCGCCGTTGACCAGCAGGATGATCCCGTCGATCAACGACCAGATGCCGCACCCGCCGCAGGTCAGCAGTTGCGCGATGCCGATCGCGGTGTCACCGATGTAGAACCGGCCGATGCCGAACGGCAGCGCCAGCTGCAGCACGCCCGCCGCGATGCGCGACTTGTCCGACAGCGGCTGACCGGTCACCGGGTCCACGCCGTACGGCGCGTTGGGGTTGAACCCGGGCGGCGGGTAGCCGAACGCCGTGCCGTAACCCTGGGACGGGTCGGCGTAGCCGGGCGGCGGGTAGCCGGGGATGCCCTGACCGGGCGTCTGGAAGCCGGGCGTCTGGAAACCGGGCGGCGGGGTGGCGTACCCGGCGGTCGGCGGGTAGCCGGGCGGCAGGAACTGCGGGTGCGGCTGCGGCAGGTCGTGGAACAGGGCGGCCAGCTCCTGCGCGGTCTGCGCCGCGGACGCGTAGCCGACGCGCTGCTCGTACTCGCCGATCTCCAGGCGACCGCCCGCGAAGTGGTCGTTGAGCGCGCTGATCGCCTCTTCGCGCTGCTGGTCGCCGATGCGCACCTGGTGTGGTTCCGACACAGGGGGAACGCTAACAGCCACCCGCCGCCGGGCAGGCCGGAACCCGCTGGTCGACCTACGCTTCAGAGGTGCTGGTCGGAGTCCCCCGAGAGCTGAAGAACCACGAATACCGGGTCGCCATCACGCCGCGGCCGGTGCGGAGATCGTCCGGGACGCCGACGACGTGTGGGGCGAGGCCGAGCTGGTGCTCAAGGTGAACGTGCAGGCGGAGGTGGCGAAGGTTCACGGGATGCCGCACGTGCCGCTGGAGGTTGTGGAGCGCCGGAGGCGCTCACAAGCTTGAAAGCTTTGAAAGCTTTGAAAGCTTGAAAAGCGTCCTCGCCGGACGGGCAGATCAGCAGGATGACATCCCCCGGTTCCGTCCTTCCCTTGTTCCGCTGGGAACTCCGGTTGGGTTGGTGGTCCCGGACTCCGTGTCATCCCACCGACCTCCCTCCGGGTTACCACACGTGTCAAGGGCGGCGCGAGCCCGAAGTGAAGTAGGAGGCAAAGGTGGACGCGCCGCCCTTGACACGTGCGGTAAGGCTGCGCCAGGTCGGCGGGATGACACGAAGCCCTCCTATTGGGGAGAAGGACGTGCCCGTTGCACAGCGCGCGGGGGTCGCCGACGAGCGCGGGGACGAACGGGCCCGGGGCGGGTGCGGTCGCTTTGCNCGTGTCATCCCACCGACCTCCCTCCGGGTTACCACACGTGTCAAGGGCGGCGCGAGCCCGAAGTGAAGTAGGAGGCAAAGGTGGACGCGCCGCCCTTGACACGTGCGGTAAGGCTGCGCCAGGTCGGCGGGATGACACGAAGCCCTCCTATTGGGGAGAAGGACGTGCCCGTTGCACAGCGCGCGGGGGTCGCCGACGAGCGCGGGGACGAACGGGCCCGGGGCGGGTGCGGTCGCTTTGCAGAGGTAGGGGTTCGTGTCATCCCGCCGACCTGGCGTAGCCCTACCGCACGTGTCAAGAGGGCGTCGTGCAAGCGTTGCCTGATACTCCAACTTCGGGCGCCCTCTTGACGCGTGTGGTAGCCCGGAGGGAGGTCGGTGGGATGACACGGAGCCCGGGACCACCAACCCAGCGGGAGTTCCCAACGGAACAAGACGGAGACGGGACCGGGGGATGTCATCCTGCTGATCTGCCCGTCCGGCGAGGACATGCTTTTCCAGTTTTTCAAGCTTCACCAGCCCCGGAGAGCGTCACGAGATGTCGAAGAACACCACAGCCGTGCCCTTGGAGGGGACTCCGGCGGGGCGTGCGATGAGCGCTTACCTGGACCACCTCGCCGTCGAACGGGGCACGGCGCGCAACACGCTCGACTCGTACGGCCGGGACCTGCGTCGGTACGCCGAGCACCTGACCGCCAAGGGCGTAGCCGACCTGGCCGACGTCACCGAAGCCCTGGTCGGCGACTTCCTCGCCACCCTGCGCGAGTCCGGGCTGGCCGCCTCCTCCGCCGCGCGCACCCTGGTCGCCGTGCGTGGCCTGCACAAGTTCGCCCACCTCGAAGGCCTCACGGCGCACGACCCCGCCCGTGCCGTCCACCCGCCGTCCACGCCGCGCCGACTACCGAAAGCGCTGCCGGTGGACGACGTGCTGAAGCTCCTTGAGAGCAGCCCCGCCGACAGCCCCGCCCACCTGCGCGACCGCGCCCTGCTGGAACTGCTGTACTCGACCGGCGCGCGGATCTCCGAGGTGGTCGGCCTGGACGTGGACGATGTCGATGCCGCCGAGCGCACCGTGCTCCTGGACGGCAAGGGCGGTAAGCAGCGGGTCGTGCCGGTCGGTCGGCCGGCGTTGGAAGCTCTGGACGCGTATCTGGTGCGCGCACGTCCCAGCCTGGCCAAACGCGGTACGCCGGCCCTGTTCCTCAACGCCCGCGGTGGGCGGTTGTCCCGGCAGACGGCGTGGCACGTGCTGAAGACGGCGGCCGAACGGGCCGGTATCCAGGCCGAAGTGTCGCCGCACACGCTGAGGCACTCGTTCGCCACCCACCTGCTGGAAGGGGGAGCGGACGTGCGGGTCGTGCAGGAACTGCTGGGCCACGCGTCCGTGACGACGACGCAGGTCTACACGCTCGTCACCGTCAACACCTTGCGCGAGGTCTACGCGACCGCCCATCCTCGCGCATCGGGTGGAACATGAGTCGGCCACGGGTACCGTGGGCGACTCGCCCGACCGGGCGCCCGCCCACGTCATCGATGAGCCCGACGAGCTGGAGGTGCCGACCCGGTGCCGAACCTGGACGAGCCCGAGCGCACCGCGATCGAGCTGGGCGCGGTGCTGCACGCGTTGAGCGACCCGACCCGGCTGGCCGTGGTGCGCCAGATCGAAGCCGACGGCGAGCGCCTGTGCGGCGCGCTGCTGGTGGACGTCGCCAAGTCCACGTTGTCGCAGCACCTGCGCGTGCTGCGGGAAGCGGGCATCACCCGCACCAGGGCCCGCGGCAACCAGCGGTGGGTGTCGCTGCGGCGTGACGACCTCGACGAGCTGTTCCCCGGCCTGCTCGACGTCGTGCTCCGCGCGGCCGAGCGGAACTGCCGCAAAGCCGGCGATCAGGCCGTCACCGCGAGCTGACCCCCGACGGGAACGCGCTGAGAACGATCCACCGCGCTTCGGCGAGGCGCGTTGCCGCTGGACCTCGGTGTGCTTAGGCTGCGCCCAGGCAGAGGACTAGGAATCGGGAAGGCGATGTCGACACCGGAACACGCGGGCCACCCGTGGGGCGCACCCCCACCACCCCCGCCACCGTCCGGTGTGCCGCGCGCCTCGGTCGAGCTGAGCCTCGCCCCGCACGCCGCACCCGCGGACGAAGACGCGACCGAACAGGTCGCGGGCGACATCGGGCCGACCGGCCGCCCGCTGCGCTACGTCGCCGACCCACCGCTGATCGCCCGGCACGGCCCGGCGAAGATCCTCGCGGTGTGCAACCAGAAGGGCGGGGTCGGCAAGACCACGTCCACCATCAACCTCGGCGCGGCGCTGACCGAGTACGGCAGACGGGTGCTCCTGGTCGACTTCGACCCGCAGGGCGCGCTGTCGGTGGGCTTGGGCGTGCACCCGCACCAGCTCGACCAGACGATCTACAACGTGATCATGGAGCGCGACGTCGGCGTCGGCGACGTGATCATGCAGACCCCGGTCGAGGGCATGGACCTGCTGCCCAGCAACATCGACCTGTCCGCCGCGGAGATCCAGCTGGTGTCCGAGGTGGGCCGGGAGCACACGCTGGTCCGCACGCTGCGCCCGGTCATCGAGCACTACGACTACGTGCTGGTGGACTGCCAGCCGTCGCTCGGCCTGCTCACGGTCAACGCCCTCGCGGCGGCTGACGGCGTCCTCATCCCGCTGGAGTGCGAGTTCTTCAGCCTGCGCGGGGTCGCCCTGCTGATAGACACCATCGAGAAGGTCAGGGAGCGGTTGAACCCGAAGCTGGAGATCACCGGCATCCTCGCCACCATGTACGACCCGCGCACCCTGCACTCCCGCGAGGTGATGGCGCGCGTGGTCGAGGCGTTCGGCGACGTCGTGTTCGACACGGTGATCAACCGCACCGTCCGGTTCCCGGAGACGACCGTCGCCGGCGAGCCGATCACCCGCTGGGCGCCGCGCTCGGCGGGCGCGAAGGCCTACCGCGCGTTGGCGCGCGAGGTGATCGCCCGGTGACCCGACGCCCATCCCTGCCGGGCGCGTCCGAGCTGTTCCGCCTCACGACCGGTGACCGGCCCGACGACGGGCCCGGGTCGCAGCCACCGGCGCAGCGGCGTGGCACCGGGCGGCAGAAGCACTCCACGAAGATCACCGTGTACGTGTCCGACGAGGAGCTGCTGGCGCTGGAGCACGCGCGGCTGGCGTTGCGCGGCGAGCACGGCTTGGCGGTCGACCGGGGACGCGTGGTGCGCGAGGCCATCGCGATCGTGCTGGACGACCTCGAAGGGCACGGCGAGGACTCGCTGCTGGTGCGTAGGTTGCGCGAGCAGTGAGCGGTGACGCACCCGAGACCGAATCCGCAGTGGCCGCGCCGGTCGAGGTGGTCGAAGCCACCGCGCCGGACGAGTCGGTCGCACCGGTCGAGTCCGACGCACCGGTAGGGCCGGCGGCGCCGGACGACGGCCGGTTCAAGGTCAAGCTGACCAACTTCGAGGGGCCGTTCGACCTGCTGCTGCAGCTGATCTCGCAGCACACGCTCGACGTGACCGAGGTGGCGCTGCACACCGTCACCGACGACTTCATCGCCTACATCCGGGCGTTGGGCGAGAAGTGGGACCTGGACGAGACGACCGAGTTCCTGGTCATCGCGGCGACCCTGCTCGACCTGAAGGCGGCCCGCCTGCTGCCCGCAGGCGACGTCGAGGACGAGGAGGACCTGGCACTGCTGGAGGCGCGGGACCTGCTGTTCGCGCGGCTGCTGCAGTACCGGGCGTACAAGCAGGTCGCGGCGCTGTTCGGGGAGCTGGAGAAGGGCGCCTACCGGCGCTACCCGCGGTCGGTGGCGCTGGAGCAGCGGTACGAAGGGCTGTTGCCCGAGGTGATGCTGGGCGTGGACGCCCGGCGGTTCGCCGAGATCGCCGCGGTCGTGTTCCGGCCCAAGCCGCCGCCGACGGTGTCGACCTCGCACATCCACCAGCACCGGGTCTCGGTGCGCGAGCACGCCGACCTGCTGCGGACACGGCTGGCGGAGGCGGGCACGGCGACGTTCGCCGAGCTGATCGCCGAGTGCACCGAGACGATGGAGGTCGTGGCGCGGTTCCTGGCGCTGCTGGAGCTGTACCGGGAGCAGGCGCTGGCCTTCGAGCAGCCGGACCCGCTGGGCGAGCTGCGCATCACGTGGGTCGGCGGCACGATCGAACAGGCGCGGGCGCACGCGCACGACGAGGACGAGGAGTACGGGTGAGCGACCAGGCAGCAACCGAGCCGCCCGAGCCGCTGCCGTTGGCCGTGGACGCGGGGACCCGGGAGTCGGGGACCGAGGACGAGGCCGAGGCGGGCGGGCTGCCCGACCTGTCCGACGACACCGAGTTCGAAGGCGCCCTGGAGTCGATCCTGCTCGTCGTGGACAGCCCGATCGCCGAAGAGCAGCTCGCGGGCGTCCTCGACCAGTCCGTGAAGCGGGTCACCGCGGCCCTGCGCAGGCTCGCCGCCCGGTACACCGAGCAGGGCAGCGGCATCGACCTGCGTAGAATCGGTGACGGCTGGCGGTTCTACACGAGGGACCGCTTCGCGCCATTCGTGGAGAAGCTGCTGCTCGACGGGCAGCGCGCCAAGCTCACCCGGGCCGCGTTGGAGACACTCGCGGTCATCGCCTACCGGCAGCCCGTGACCAGGGCCCGGATCGCGGCGGTGCGCGGGGTGAACGTGGACGGTGTCATCCGCACGCTCGTCGCGCGCGGCCTGATCGCCGAGACGGGCACGGATTCCGACACGGGTGGCATCCTTTACCGCACGACCGAACTGTTCCTGGAGCGGTTGGGGCTGTCGTCGTTGGGCGACCTGCCGCCGATCGCTCCCCTGCTGCCCGAAGTGGATGCGATCGACGATGTCTGACCAGGCCCGGCCGAACCCCTCGGATCAACCCGAGGGGATCCGGCTCCAGAAGGTGCTCGCCAAGGCGGGCATCGCCTCGCGGCGGGTCGCCGAGGAGCTGATCGAACTCGGCCGCGTGCAGGTCGACGGCGAGGTGGTCCGCGAGCAGGGCCGCCGCATCGACCCGGACACGGCGGTCGTGCACGTCGACGGCGTGCGCGTGGTGCTCAAGGAGGACGTGGTCACCATCGCGTTCAACAAGCCGCGCGGTGTGCTGTCCACCATGCACGACGATGCGCACCGGCCGTGCGTGGGCGACTACCTGCACAACCGCAAGGAACGCCTGTTCCACGTCGGCAGGCTGGACGCCGACACCGAGGGCCTGCTGCTGCTGACCAACGACGGCGACCTCGCGCACCGGCTGATGCACCCGTCCTACGAGATCACCAAGACCTACCTCGCCGAGGTGCCCGGCCCGATCCCGAAGGACCTGGGCAAGCGGTTGCGCGCCGGGCTGGAGCTGGAGGACGGCCCGATCGCGGTCGACTCGTTCAAGCTGATCTCGTCCATGCCGGGCAAGGCGCTGGTCGAGGTGGTCCTGCACGAGGGCCGCAAGCACATCGTGCGCCGCCTGCTCGACCACGTCGGCCACCCCGTCGAGCACCTCGTGCGCACCGCGGTCGGCGAGGTCCGCCTGGGCAACCAGCGCCCCGGCTCGATGCGGGTGCTCAACCGGCAGGAAGTCGGCTCCCTCTACAAGGCCGTCGGGCTGTAGCGGGTAGGCGCTTGGCGGAGCCCCCATCCACCGCCAAGCGCCTCTCCCCCCATCCCCCTGCGGAACCCCTACCCGGTTCCACCGCCATTCCTACGGCAGACGGGTTGTTCAGTGTCAGCGCGTGGACGCTGAACAGGCTTTTCTGAACAATCGCCCTCGTCGAAGGGGAGGGCGACGATGGCCAGACCGGAGGGCCCGTTACGGGCCGAGAGCCGCGAGCTGGGCGAGTTCGCGGCTGACCTGAGGGCTCTGCGGGAACGGGCGGGCGGCCCCACCTACCGGCGGCTGGCCCGGGACGCGCACTACTCGGCGGCGGCCCTGTCGGAGGCGGCGAACGGGCGGCGGCTGCCGAGCCTCGCGGTGACGTTGGCGTACGTGCGGGCCTGCGGTGGTGACGTCGTGGCCTGGGAGGGTCGCTGGCGGGAGGTGTCCGAACGGGTCGCCGACGCGAACCCGCGCACCCCGCCGACCGCCACCGAGGCCCCGTACACCGGGCTGGCGGCGTTCCAGGTGCGGGACGCGGACCGGTTCTTCGGCCGCGACCGCGTGGTGCGGGAGCTGACCGGCCTCGTCGCGCGGCGCCGGTTCGCCGGTGTGTTCGGCGCGTCCGGCTCGGGCAAGTCGTCGGTGCTGCGCGCGGGCCTGGTGGCGACGTGGAGCCGGCCCTCGGTCGTGCTCACGCCCGGCGCGCGGCCGGTGGAGGAGCTGGCGGTGCGGATCGCCGCGAGCACCGGCCGGGACGCCGCCGCGCTGGCCGCCGAGTTCACCTCCTACCCGGAGAACCTGCACCTGCGCGTGCGGCAGGCCCTCGTCGGCGGTGACGACGACCTGCTGATCGTGGTCGACCAGTTCGAAGAGGTCTTCACGCTGTGCCAGGAGCCCGCCGAACGGGCCGCGTTCATCGCCGCGCTGACCACCGCGTGCTCCGCGCCGACCAGCCGCACGCGGGTCGTGCTGGGGGTGCGCGCCGACTTCCTCGGCCACTGCGGGCAGTACCCGGAACTGGTGGAGGCGCTGCGCGGTGGGCAGGTGCTGCTCGGCCCGATGTCGCCGGACGAGCTGCGCGAGGCGATCGTGTCGCCCGCCGCCGCGGTCGGCTGCAAGGTGGAGACCGCGCTGGTCACGCGCCTGGTCGCGGACGCGGCGGGCCAGCCGGGGGTGCTGCCGCTGGTGTCGCACGCGTTGCTGGAGACGTGGCGCAGGCGGCGCGGTGTGGCGTTGACCCTCGCGGGCTACGAGGAGGTCGGCGGGGTCGAGCACTCGATCGCGCGCAGCGCCGAGCACATCTACCAGGGCATGGGGCCGGTCCGGCAGGAGGTCGCCAAGCAGGTGTTCCTGCGGCTGATCGCGGTCGGCGAGGGCACCGAGGACACCAAGCGCCGCGTCGCCCGCGCCGAGGTGGACCACCACCCCGGCAGCGACGGCCACGAGGTGCTGGCCGCGTTGGCGCAGGCCCGGCTGGTGGTGCTGGACCGGGACGCGGTGGAGCTGGCGCACGAGGCGCTGATCCGCAACTGGCCGCGGTTGCGCGACTGGATCGCCGAGGACCGGGCGGGCCTGCGGGTGCAGCGGATGCTGACCGAGGCCGCGCACACGTGGGAGGCGCTGGATCGCGACCCGGGCGCGCTGTACCGGGGCACCCGGCTGGCGTTGGTGCGCGAGTGGGTCGACGGCACCCGCGGTCCCCGGCTCACGCCGGGTGAGATCCGGTTCCTGGAGGCCAGCATCGCCGCGGACGACGCGGTGCGCGCCGGCGAGTTCCGCCGCACCCGCAGGCTCCGGCAGCTGGTGTCGGTCATGGCCGTGCTGCTGGTGCTGGCGTCCAGCGCGATCGTGGTCGCGGTCCGCGCCGAGCGGTCCGCGACCGAGCAGCGCAACATCGCGCTGGCGCGCAAGGTGATCACCCACGCCGCCACGCTGCGTGACGCCGATCCCGCGCTGTCGTTGCAGCTCACCCTGGCCGCGCACCGGTTGGCGCCGCTGCCCGAGACGCGGGACGCGCTGTACGGCGCGTTCACCAAGCCGTACGCGACCCGGATCGCCGCGGTGCGCACGACCGCGGTCAGCCCGACCGCGTCGCTGCTCGCCGTCACCGACGACACCACCGTCCGGGACGTGCGGCTGGTGGACGTCTCCGACCCGCACCACCCGGCGAACCTCGGCGTGCTGACCGGGCTGACCGATCCGCGGGTGCTGGCGTTCAGCCGTGACGGCACGTGGCTCGCCGGGGCGTCCGACGAGCACGTCGCGGTGTGGCGTACGACGAACCCCCGGCAACCCGTGCTCCTTCACCGGCTTGACGACCTGGCGGTCGCGCCCACGGCGGCCTTGGCGTTCTCGCCGGACGCCCGCTACCTCGTGGCCGGGTTCGTCGGGGGTGCGCCGCGGGCGTGGGACCTGACCGACGGCGCCGCGCCGGTGTCGGTGCCGTCGCCCGGCGGGGCGTCGTCCGAAGTGGCCTTCCTCTCCGGGCACGTGGCGGCGATCGTGTCCGGCGACCGGGTGCACGCGGTCGACCTGGCCACCGGCACGTCCGACGTCCTGGTCGACGGTGTCGGCGCGGTCACCGCGCTGGCGGTCGGCGACGAGGGCAGGCTGGTCGCCACGGCGGGGGAGGACCGGGTGGTGCGGCTGTGGGAGGTCGCCGACCCGCGCGGGCCCGCCCGGCAGACCGCCGCCCTGCGGCACGGCGGCGACGTGCGCGCCCTGGCGTTGAACGAGGACGCGCGGGTGCTGGCCACGGCGGGCGACGACCGGTCCGCCCGGCTGTGGGACGTCACGAACCGGTCCGCGCCGCTGGGGGCCGCCACGCTCAACGGCCACTTCGGCCCCGTCACCGCGGTCGGCTTCGCCGCGGGCGGACGGGCCCTGGTCACCGCGGGTGCCGACCGGTCGGCCCGGCTCACCGACCTCACCGACTTGCCGGTGGCGCACCCGGTGACCCTGCGCTCGGTCGTGGTCGCCGCCGGACGGCCCCTGGCCGCCACCGTCGACGTCGAGGGCGAGCTGCGGCTCGTGGACATCTCCGCGCCGCGCGGTCCGCGCACCGCCTGGCCGTTGACCGCGCACCCGGGCCCGGTCCGGGCCGCCGCGCTCAGCCGGGACGGCGAGCACCTGGTCACCGCCGCCGAGGACGGGCGGGTGCGGGTGTGGCGCACCACCAACCCGGCCGCACCGGACCTGGTCGGCGAGACGGGACGCGGGCACGTGGTGGCGTTCAGCCCGAAGGGCACGCACTTCGCCACCGGAGGGCTGGACGACGGGACGGTGCGCCTGTGGAACGTCGCCACGCTGGCGCGGGTCGCCGAGCTCACCGACCCGGTCGACCCGAAGGTCCCGACCGCCGCGCTGGCGTTCGACGACACCGGCGACCGGTTGGTGGTCACCAAGCTCGGCGGGTCGGTCGAACAGTGGGACACCACCGTCCCGCTGTGGCCCGAGCGGCGGCGCCGCGACACGCTGGGCGTCACCTTCCCCACGGCGGTGGCGTCGGTGCCAGGGGGACTGGTGACGGTGGAGGGCGACGGCAAGGCCGTGGTGTGGCGGGAGCCGGGACCGGACCACGACGGTGACCGGCCGGCGCCGCTCACGTCCTCCGAGCCGCTGGGGTCGGGGGTGCGCGGGGTCGCCGCGGCGGGCGGGCTGCTCGTGATCGCGGGCACCGACGGGAACCTGCGCCTGTACGACGTGTCGGGCAGGCCGTCCCGCCCGTCGGCCGTGTTCGCCGGGCACTCGTCGGGCGCCGGCTCGGTGGCGTTCGCGCCCGACGGCCACACCCTGGTGAGCGCCGGCGACTCGGTGCTCCGGTTCTGGGAGACCGACCTGGGCGCGGTGGTGGACCGGATCTGCGCCACCGCGTACCCCCCGGATCAGCGCCGCGCAGTGGGCGGACTACTTCCCGGACTTGCCCCATGAGCCACCGTGCGCCTAGACCTGATTCCACTGAGTGGAAGGGATTCGGTCGCGGCGGGTGTCGGCGCCGACCGCGTTGCAAGATCACATCATGAAGTTTTCCCGCCACTCATTGTGGCGGCGCACTTCTCTCTCTACATTGAGCCGGGTTGGCTGGGATTGATCAACTGGGAAGAGGCGTTTGCGCGTGCGTGCGCTCACCCGAGGACTGCTCGGTGTGGCCGGGTTCCTCGTCATCTGGGAGCTGTTCGGCCGGTCCCGGCTGGTTCCCGCGGAGTACCTGCCACCGCCATCCGTCGTAGCGGTGGAACTCGTGAAGTTGTTGGGGGATGAGGCTTTCCTGAGGGACGTCATCGCGACGGTCCTCGCCGTGCTCATCGCCGTGGCGCTGTCGGCCGGGATCGCCGTCCCGCTCGGCCTCGTCCTGGGCAGCGTGGCGTCCGTTCGGCACGCCACCCGCGCCGTGGTCGAGTTCCTGCGCCCCATCCCGTCGGTGGCGCTGATCCCGCTGGCGGTCCTGATGCTCGGCATCGGGCCGGAAACCAAGATCACCCTCGCGGTGTACGCGGCGATCTGGCCCATCCTGTTCAACACCATCTACGCGCTCGACGAGCTCGACCCCCTGCTGGTCGAGACCGCGCGCGCGTTCGGCTCGGGCCGGGTGCGCGTGCTGGCGTCGGTCTCACTGCCGAGCGCGCTGCCGTTCGTGCTGACCGGCATCAGGCTCGCCGCCACGACGAGCCTGGTGGTGATCGTCAGCGTGGAGCTGCTGGAAGGCGGCTCCGGCGGCATCGGGCAGTACATCGCGATCGCGCGCAGCGGCACGGGCCGGATGGACATCGTCCTGGCCGGCACGGTGGTCGCGGGAGTGATCGGCTACCTGCTCAACGAAGGGCTGGACCGCGCCCAGCGCCGCTGGGTCGGGTGGAGCTCGGTGACCGGAGGTCGGTCGTGAACCGGTTCCTGCAGCGGTGGGCGGTGTTCGCGGGCCTCGTCGTGGTCTGGGAACTGCTCACCTGGTACGCCGACGACCCGTTCTTCCCGCGCCCGACCGAGATCGCCGTGGCGGCGCACGGGTTGTGGTTCTCCGGCCCGGCCGGTGAGCTCTTCCTCACCGACACGGTGTTCGACCACGTGTTCCCGAGCATCGGCCGGCTGCTCGGCGGCTGGGCGATCGCAGCGGTCGTCGGCATCTCGCTCGGCGTGGCACTCGGTCGCTCCCCGGCGGCCGCGGAGTACGTCGGGCCGCTGCTGACGTTCATGCGCTCGATCCCGCCGCCCCTGCTGGTGCCGGTGTTCATGCTCGTGTTCAGCGTCGGCACCACCATGCAGCTCGCCACGATCGTGTTCGGCGTGCTGTGGCCCATCCTGCTCAACAGCATCGACGGCGCCCGTTCCGTCGATGCCCTGAAGTTCGAGACCTCGGCGGTGTTCCGCATCCCCAAGCCACAGTGGGTCCTCGGTGTCGTCCTGCCCTCGGCGGCACCGAAGATCTTCGCCGGGCTGCGGGTCTCCCTGTCGCTGTCGCTGGTGCTCATGGTCGTGTCCGAACTCGTCGGTACCGACAACGGGATCGGGTCGCAACTCCTCGTCGCACAGCGGGAGTTCGACTTCCCCGACATGTGGGCCGGGATCATCCTGCTGGGTGTCCTCGGCTATGCCCTCAACACCGTGCTCCTCGCCTTCGAGCGCAAAGCCCTTGCGTGGCAACCGAAGCAGGAGCGCACCCCCGCGACGGTGGAGGAAAAAGCAGTATGACCGCGATGCTCGAAGTGGCCGACCTCGGCCACACCTACCAGGCGAAGGACGGCGCGCACACCGCGATCGCCGACCTGTCGTTCACCGTCGGCACCGGCGAGCTGGTCTGCGTCGTCGGCCCGTCCGGCTGCGGCAAGTCCACGCTGCTGCGCACCATCTCCGGCCTGATCCGCCCGACCCGCGGCGAGATCAGCCTGCACGGCAACGAGGTGCGCGGCGTGCCCGACGACCTCGCCGTGGTGTTCCAGGACTACAGCCGCTCGCTGTTCCCCTGGCTGACGGTGCAGAAGAACGTGGAGTTCCCGCTGCGCCGCACCCTGGGCCGCGCCGAGCGCCGGGCCCGCGCGGCCGAGGCGCTGGAGTGGGTCGGCCTGGCCGAGGCGGGCCGCAAGTACCCGTGGCAGCTGTCGGGCGGCATGCAGCAGCGCGTCGCGATCGCCAGGGCGCTGGCCTACCGGCCCGCGTTGCTGCTGATGGACGAGCCGTTCGCCTCGGTGGACGCGCAGACCCGGTTCGAGTTGGAAGACCTGCTGCTGAAGGTGCGCACCGAGCAGGACACCACGGTGCTGGTGGTGACGCACGACATCGACGAGAGCGTCTACCTGGGCGACCGGATCCTGGTGCTCTCCACGTCGCCCGCGTCCGTGGTGGCCGACCTGAAGGTCGACCTGCCCGCGCAGCGCGACCAGATCACCACCCGCGAGTCCGAGGCGTTCGTCGCGCTGCGGGGCGAGGTGGCGCGGCTGCTCAACGTCGGCAAGACCTCCGAGGAGGTCCGGGCCCGGCGCAAGGCGAACGAGCAGCAGGCGGCGAAGTGGGCCGAGGCGGAGCGGGCGGAGGCCTCGCGCGCCGAGGCGGAGGAACGCGCCACCACGACCTGAAACGCCTATTCGTAGGCAAGGACGCCGGACGGGCGATCCGCGGCTTGCCGGCCCTCTCAGGGCCGGTGCCGGGGGTCGCCCGTTCTCGTGCGCGCGGTGCCGGAAGTCATTCCCGGGCGCCGGTTTCGACGGCGGTCGTTCGCAACGATTCGACATCTTTCTCGCCGCCCGGTGACCATCGAAGTGATCACCACACCGTCGCCGGACGATCACCCGCCGTGTGCGCCGAGCGCTTTTCCGGTCGGCTCGGCGGGATATCCCATCGGTTATTCCTATGGCTCCGCGGTCCGTCGACGGCGGACCGCCGGACGCGTCCGGCCGTCCATTGAGTGGAATCGGCGACGAACGCATCCGACTGCCGGCGGGGCGCGCCTGCGTTCAGCCGGATCGGGAATGTGCCGATCAGTCGACCGGTCCTCGCCTTGTTCTCCGGGTCGAGCGCACCCGAATGCGCCGGCGGAGAACAAGGCGGCGGTAAACCGTTCTTATCGCGGGAGGTATTCCCGGTCGGGGGTCCCGCTAATCGTGAGGTGTTCTGCCTAAGGCCCCACGTAGTTTTGGGCGAAATAGCCGGCGGACGACCCGGAGGCGATGAGGTGTTCGAGCCTGGCTTGCCCCAAACGGCTCAGGAACGGCTCCGGCGAACGGTGGATCATGAACACCATCCACTGCGAGAACTCCTGCGCACGCCAGACCCGGCGCAGGCACACTTCGGAGTAGCTCCGCAGGCCCGTCTCATCACCCGTTCGGTGGTACCTGGTCAGGGCGTCGGCGAGGACCTCGGCGTCGTGCAACGCGAGGTTCATCCCCTTTGCCCCCACGGGGGTGATGATGTGCGCGGCATCGCCCAGCAGGTACAGGTTGCCGTGGTTCATTGGTTCGACCACGTGGCTGCGCATGTCCAGGATGCGCTTCTCCACGATGCGGCCCTCGGTCAGCTTCCAGTCGGAGTCCCGCAGCGCGAGCCGCTTGTGCAGCTCAGCCCACACCCGCTCGTCCGGCCAGTTGTCGACCGTGTCGTCCACCGGGACCTGCAAGTAGTAGCGCGAAACCGTGGAACTGCGGAGCATATGACCCGCGAATCCGTCCGGGTGCAGCGCGTAAATCACCTTGTGGGTGGACGGCGGCGCCTCGGCCAGCACGCTCAGCCACTCGATGCCGTGCTGGTGGCTGAACTCCTGCACCGCGCCCGGCGGGATGCTGCGCCGCGTCACGCCGTGGAACCCGTCCGCGCCCGCGATGAACGAGCAGTCGAGCCGCTCCCGCGTGCCGTCGGCGTTGGTCCAGGTCAGAGCCGGTTCCGACGACTCGATGTCGTGCAGTTCGACGTCCGAGGCGGACCACCGCACGTCACCCCCGCGCTCGTCGACGTAGTGCCGCACGAGGTCCTGGACGACCTCCTGCTGCGGGTAGATGTAGTGGGTCTGGCCGTCGTACAGGGTGGCGTAGTCCACCTCGTACGCCTCGCCGTTCACCCGGAATTCGCACGCGCCATGCCTGTCCGCCTCTCGGAGCAACCGGTCCGCGAGCCCGTGCTCTGTCAACATTTGCACCGCGCGGTGCTCCAGCACCCCGGCGCGCGGCCGGGTCTCGATGTACTCGCGAGTGCCTTTTTCCAGCACCACGCAGGGGATTCCGGCCTCGCGGAGCAGGTTCCCCAAGGTCAATCCCGCAGGGCCCGCTCCGACGATGCCCACCGGGCGCCGGTTGCTCTGTACGGCCCATTTCGCGTCAAGATCGCTCACCGCATACCCCACCCTCTGGACAGCCTGTGCAAAGATGCTCACCGAAGGTAGTGGATCAGCCTTCGAGTGTCGGTCGACTGGGGTCTTGCCGAACCACTCGGGTCACTTTGAGTGGTTCCGCAGTGCCGCTGTCGCCCGTGCATCCTGCCCCCGCAAAGTCGTCACTCCAACAGGAGATGCCCCCCATGACTCGAAGAGTCGGCCTCTCGGCTCGAAGGATCTTCGGCGTAGTGTCCGCGGTCGCGATGCTCGCCGTGGTCTCCGGCTGCGGTCTCCTCGGCGGTTCCGAGGAGAAGCCCACCGAAGCAGCCGCTCCGGGCAAGGTCGAAAAGGCCAAGATCACGCTTGGCCTGCTGCCCATCCTCGACGTCGCGTCGGTCCACGTCGCGATCAAGAAGGACTACTTCAAGGCGGAGGGCCTTGAGGTCGAGGTCAAGTACCTCCAGGGTGGCGCGCTGGCCATCCCGGGCCTGATCAACGGTGAGATCGACATCGCCTTCGGCAACTATGTGTCGTTCTTCACCGCCGAGTCGAAGGAGGCCGCGAAGGCCGCCGACGGCTTGAAGCTGGTCAGCGACGGCTACCAGGCCAAGCCCGAGATGTTCCTGATCCTGGCCAAGGCGAACTCCCCGATCAAGTCGCCCAAGGACCTCGAGGGCAAGACGATCGCGATCAACACGTTCAAGAACATCGCGGAGCTGACCGCGAAGGCCACGCTGGAGGCGAACGACGTCGACCCGGCCAAGGTCACGTTCAAGGAGTTCGCGTTCCCCGACATGGAGGCGGCGGTCGAGAACGGCCTGGTCGACGCGGCGTTCATGGTCGAGCCGTTCATCAGCCGGGCGCAGCGCAACAGCGGCCAGATCACCGTGCTGGACGCGGCTTCCGGCCCGACCGCGGACATCCCGATCGCGGGCTACGCCGCCAGCGGCAAGTTCGTGAAGGAGAACCCCAACACCGTCGCCGCGTTCCAGCGCGCGATGGCGAAGGGCCAGCGCGACGCGGCGGACCGCCCCACGGTCGAGCCGCTGCTGGTCGAGTACGCGAAGGTCGACAAGGAAACCGCCAGCCTCGTGCACTTCGGCGAGTTCCCGACCACGTTGGACGCCACCCGCCTGCAGCGCGTGGCCGGTCTGATGCGAACCTACGGCTTGCTGGAGAAGGACTTCGACGTCAAGCCGATGTTGGTCACCCAGTCGGGTAGCTGAGCTCCGACGGGGGAGCTCGTCGCCGGGCTCCCCCGTCGGGTGTTTCCCGTTCGGGTCGAGGGCGTGAAAAAGTCATGAACGCCGGTTAGCGATCGTTTAGCACGTCCACCTGTGGTGCGCGCGACAATGGTTGATTTGCAAAGTACCGGCTACCTCGTCCGAACGGCGGTATGACTCGGCGGATTTTTCCACCAAGATCCACCGGGTTTGTAGGGATGTGTCGTTTCACCGGGCTGGGGAGTGTGCTGACGGTGCGCGGTCACGACGACCACGCCTCCGGGAGAGATCCGGAGCGGATTCAACTCGACACGGGTGCCGCGGGAAGCGGTCCACCCGACTCGGGTCCCAGCACAGGCGCCGTGCCCGCCGACCGGGGAGTTTCCCGGTGGCGACTGCGGAACTGGCGCCTGCGCAGCAAGCTCGCCGTGGTGCTCCTGGTGCCCGCGCTGAGCACGCTCACCCTCGCCGGGCTGAGGTTGAACACCCAGCTGGACGACGTGGAGCTGTTCGGCCAGGTCCAACGGGAGCTCCAGCTGTCCGCGCAGGTGGCGGCGGTCTCCGACGCCCTGCAACTGGAACGCGACGCCGCGGTCTGGTTCGTCGCGGGCGGACGCGAGGAGAACGGGGGCGAGTTCCAGACGCGCTCCAGCAAGGTCGACGCCGAGGTCGGCAGGTTGCGCGACGTCGCGGCCTCCACGACCGGTGTCGACGACGCGGTGCGCGAGGCGTTCCAGAAGTCGCTGCAGTCGCTCGACGGCCTCAGCGCGCTGCGGAACACGGTGAGCACCACGAAGTACCCGGACATCTCGGTGCACAGCGCCTACGGCCAGGTGCTGGCCGCGCTGGCCCAGGTGCACCGCGCGACCGCGAGCAGCCTGAGCAACGAGACGATCACTCCGCTGGCGGGTGCCAACCTCGCGCTGTACTCCGCGAAGGAGCAGCTGACGCAGCAGAACTCGATCCTGCTGTCCACGGCCAAGCGCGGCGAGTTCGCGCCCGGCCAGGCCAACGCGCTGCGCGCGGCGCAGTCACGGCTGGACGCCGCGCTCACCGACTTCGCCGTCACCGCGAGCCAGGAGAACCGCCAGCTGCTGTCGGACACCGTGTCCGGCACGTCGGTGGACGCCCGCAACAGCCTGGTGCAGCTGGCGCTGGTGCAGCAGGCCGAGGCCGGCGAGGTGTCCATTTCGGACGGTGACGTGCTCGCGGTCGGCGAGCAGACCGCGGCGCTGCTGCGGGAGGTGTCGCAGGACATCGAGCGGCAGGCCGACCGGGCGGCGATCGAGCTGACCGAGGCGGCCCGCGCGTCCGCGTGGCGTGACGCGGCGCTGGTCGCCGTGGCGCTGGTGATCGCGTTCGCCCTCATGGCCTTCGTCGCCCGCTCGATGCTGACGCCGCTGCGCGTGCTGCGCCGCACCGCGTTGGACGTGGCACGCAACCGCCTGCCGGACGCGATCAAGCGGATCCGGACGCACCGCGACCCGGCCCGCGCCGCGGAAGAGGCGCTGGTGCCGGTGCCGATCAACACGACCGAAGAGGTCGGCCAGGTGGCCCGCGCGTTCGACGCCGTGCAGCGCGAGGCCGTGCGCCTGGCGGTCGAGCAGGTGGCGCTGCGCGCGAACGTCAACGACATGTTCATCAACCTGTCCCGGCGCTCGCAGGCGCTGGTCGAGCGGCAGATCACCGTCATCGACCGGCTGGAGCAGGACGAGCAGGACCCCGACCAGCTGGCCAGCCTGTTCGAGCTGGACCACCTGGCCACCCAGATGCGCCGCAACAGCGAGAACCTGCTGGTGCTCTCCGGCACCACGGTCAACCGCCGCGTTACCCGGCCGGTGCCGATCTCCGAGGTGCTCGGCGCCGCGGTGTCCGAGGTCGAGAAGTACGCCCGGATCCAGATCGCGCCCGCGCCGGAGCTGCGCGTGCAGGGCCGCGTGGTCAACGACCTCGCGCACCTCATCGCCGAGCTGCTGGACAACGCGACCGCGTTCTCCAAGCCCACCACCAAGGTGACCGTGCGGGCGATCGAGACCCGGCGCGGCGAGGTGTCCATCCGCATCCACGACCGCGGTGTCGGCATGCAGGAGCAGGACGTCGTCGAGGCCAACACCAAGCTCGCCGACCCGCCCGAGGTCGACGTGTCGGTGGCCCGCGAGATGGGCCTGTACGTGGTCGGCCAGCTGGCCAAGCGGCACAACATCCGGGTCACGCTGAACAACAACGACGACATAGAGGGTGGTGTCACGGCCCAGGTCGTGCTCCCGGTCGACCTGCTGCACCGCGGCCCCGAGCCGCTGCCGCCCCGGCCGGTGCCCGCCGCGCTGCCTCAGCGCCAGGCCGCGCCGCAGCTGGAGGACAGCGGTGTCGGCGTGCTGGCCGGCGTGCCCAAGTGGACGCCGGAGATCGCGCCCGGCGGCTACGCGCCGCTGGAGCTGCCCGCCACGACCGGACCGCAGGTCGTGCACACGCACGAGGCGGAGCCGGGCGGGTACTTCCAGGTCGAGCAGACCCCGGTGGACGACCTGTTCACCGCCACGGTGACCGAGACCGTGCCGCCGCCCGGCGACGAGGTGCCGGACTACTCCTACCCGCCGTCGATGGCCGAGTCCTACGCACCGCCGATGGGCGAGCCCGCGCCGGCCGCGATCGAGGTGGAGGAGGACGACGCCTCCACCCAGCGGCTGCCGATCTACGAGGACGTGCTGTCGCGCTGGTTCCAGGGCGGCGAGGCGGAAGCCGAGGGCGCGGCGCGCGGTGAGCTCGCCGAGCAGCGGCCCGCGGTGGCACCGCCGGAGACCGCGTCCGAGCGGACGATGTTCGCCGACCGCGCCGAGCTCATGGGCACGGACGGCACGGGTGGCCACGACGGCACCGCGTCCGAGCAGACCGCGTACACCGACCGGTCCGACCTGATCACCCCGCCGCCCGCGCCGGCGGCCAAGCCGACGCCGCTGAAGCCGCGCGGCGCCACCCCGGCCGGTCTGCCCAAGCGCGAGCCCGCACCGTCGGCGATCCCGTCGTCCGGCGCGTCGTCGACGCCCGGCTGGGGCGCGGCGGCGGACGACAGCTGGACGGCGGCGACCAGCGCGCTCAAGGCTCCGGTGGACGACACGACCACCGCGGGCCTGCCCAAGCGCGTGCCCAAGGCGCGCCTGATGCCGGGTTCGCTGTCCGCGCCCGCGCCGCGGGCGTCCGCACCGGCGGCCCAGCCGTCCGGGAACGGCGCCACCCCGTCGGGGGTGGCGACCGCGGCGCCGCCGCGCCGGTCGGCCGACCGGTTGCGCCAGCGCTTCGCCACCTACCAGCGTGGTGTGCAGCTCGGCCGCCAGGCGGGCGACGAGGCCGGCCTGCCGTGGGAAGGTCCGTCGTTCGGCAACGGGGAAGGCACCGCCAACGGAGGCGGTAATCAGACGGCTGCCTCCAGGGGCGGCAATCAGACCAAGGAGCAGAAGTGACCACCGCAACCGAGGAACTCGACAACTTCAGTTGGCTGGTCGATGACTTCGTCGCCCGGGTCGCGGGCGTCGCGCACGCGATCGTGGTCTCCGCGGACGGCCTGTTGCTCGCGTCCTCGGAGCGGTTGCCGATCGACCGCGCCGAGCAGCTCGCGGCCGTCGCGTCCGGCTTGGTCAGCCTGAACCTCGGCGCGGCGCGCTGCTTCGAGGCGGGCGACGTCAAGCAGACCGTGGTCGAGATGGAGCGGGGCTACCTGTTCCTGATGTCCATCAGCGACGGCTCGTGCCTGGCCGTGCTCGCGGCGCCCAACTGCGACATCGGCCTCATCGGCTACGCGATGACGCGGCTGGTCGAGCGGGTCGGCGTGCAGCTCACCCCGGAGATCCGCTCGCAGCTGCACGTCGCCATGCGCGGCTGAGGTCCCACCACCCGGCGAGGTCCTACTACTAGGGAAAGCAGAGCAACATGAGCGGTGGCGCTCCCGGGCGGCCGGGGTCACCCGCGGCGAGCCTGACCGTCACGTCGACGAAGATCGTGGTGGCCGGCGGGTTCGGTGTCGGCAAGACGACCTTCGTCGGGTCGGTGTCGGAAATCGTGCCGCTGACCACCGAGGCGGTCATGACCGAGGCCAGCGTCGGCGTGGACGACCTGTCGGCCACGCCGAACAAGATGACCACCACGGTGGCCATGGACTTCGGCCGGGTGTCGTTGGACAGCGACCTGATCCTGTACCTGTTCGGCACGCCGGGTCAGCACCGGTTCTGGTTCATGTGGGACGACCTGGTCCGCGGCGCGATCGGCGCGGTCGTGCTGGTCGACACCCGCCGGCTGTCGGACGCGTTCGCCTCGATCGACTTCTTCGAGGACCGCGAGCTGCCGTACGTGGTGGGCGTGAACTGCTTCGACGGCCTGCTGCACCACCGCATCGAGGACATCCGGGAGGCGCTGACGATCGACGAGTCGGTGCCGATCGTGCCCTGCGACGCGCGCAACCGGCAGTCGACCAAGCAGACGCTGATCACGCTGGTGCAACACGCGATGCGGCTGCCGACGTTCGCCTGATCCACCGGTGACGGGCCGCGACCGGGAAATCGGTCGCGGCCCGTCACCGTAACGGGGCACACTCGGCCGGGTGGCTGACTCCTTCCAGGACGCGGACCTGGCCGCCTACTACGACCTGATCAACGGGTTCGGCGACGACGATCGCTTCTACCTCGCGCTGGTGATGGCCGCGGACGCGGTGCTCGACGTCGGCTGCGGCACGGGCACGCTGCTCAAGGCCGCCCGCGCCGGTGGGCACACCGGTCGGCTGGTCGGGCTCGACCCGGCGACCGGGGCGCCCTGCGGTTCACGGAGGCGGACGCGATCGACGCGCTGCTGCGCGACACCGGGTTCGAGGTGGCCGAGCGCTACGGCTTCTGGGACCGCGCACCGCTGACCGGGACCAGCCGCGAGATCATCACGATCGCACGACCAGGTCCGCCTCCGGCAGCCGACCGTCGCTGACGACCAGTGCGCCGGACGACCGCACCAATGGCAGCACGGCGGTCAACGCCTTGTGCGCCAACGCTTCGGCCGGTGGCACGGCGGGCTCGACGCCGTGCAGGCCGTGACGCTCCACAGCGGACAGTTCCGGCAGGGCGAACGTGACGTCGTGCAGCAGCCTGGGGACCCCCATGTCCCCCAACGCGGTCAGGTTGTCCTCCACGGCGTCGAGGTCCTCGGCCATGGCGCGCGCGGACAGGCTCAGCCACAGCCGGTCCGGCGGCAGGCCCGAGGAGCGCAACGCCTCGGCGACCGGCGCGGTCAGGTCCGGGTCGCGCGACTGGCCCGCCGACAGCTGCACCAGCACCGGCAGCCGCTCGACCGCGGCGAACCCGCACGCCTCCTCCAGCACCCACTCGGCCAGCGGACCGCCGAGCCCGAGCTCGTCGGCGAACCGCAGGCACTCGCCGTGCGACACCGGTCCGTACTCCGCCTCGTGCCACCGCAGCCGGGCCGCGACCGCCACCTGGTCGCCGTCCCGGTCGACCGGCAGGTAGTCCAGCGCGATCTCGCCGTTCTGCAGGGCACCCGGCATGGTCGCGAGCAGCGACAGCCTGGTGCGGTCGCGCGCGTCCTGGCCCTCGTCGTAGATGCCCCACTGGCCCTTGCCGCCGCTCTCCGCTCGGCGCAGCGTGCTGTGCGCCTGGCGCAGCAGCGCCATCGCGTCCGACCCGCGGGCCGACGTGCGCACGAAACCCATGCCCGCGGACACGCCGACGCCGTGCCCGCCCAGCCGCACGGGCTCGACCAGGGCTGCCTCGATCGCCTCGGCCAGCGCGGAGATGCCCGGCGTGGTGGGCGAGTCCTCGATCAGCACGACGAACTCGTCGCCGCCCAGGCGCGCGACGGTGGCGTTCTCACCGGCGACCACCTCGGTCAGCCGCCGGGCCACGACCTTCAGCAGTTCGTCGCCCGCCTCGTAGCCCAGGCCGTCGTTGACGATGGCGACGCTGTCCACGTCCAGGTAGCACAGCGTGATCGAGCCCGGCCGGCTCAGCACCTGCTCCAGCTTCGGCAGGAAGCTCTGCCGGTTGGGCAGGCCGGTCAGCACGTCGTGCAGGGACTGGTGGCGCAGGTAGTCCCGCAGCACCCGTTGCTCGGTGGTGTCCTCGACCACGGCGACGTGCCAGTGGGGCCTGCCGTCGCCGTCGCGCACCGCCGACAGCGCCACGGTCGTCCACTGCGGCTCGCCGTCGGAGTCGGTGAACTGCCGCTGCACCTTGACCTCGTCACCCGCGAACGGCGTGCCGCCGAACAGGGTCGCCAGGTCCGCCGGGGACAGCATCGCCTCCAGCGCCGGGTTCGCGCCGACCAGCGCCCCGTGCGCGTCGAAGATCGCGATACCGGCCGTGGAGCCGACGAAGACCTGCCGGAACAGCTCCGGCAGCGCCCACGCCTCGACCGCCGTGGGAGCGCTTCCCTCGGCGTGGGTGACTCGGGCGGGCTCGGTCATGTGCGGGTGCGCGGCGGTGGGTGAAGATCAGGTCAGTGCATCTTCGGGACCACCGGCCACCGTCGTCAAGGTTTCACCCCAACGGATTACACACAGACCCACTCGGTCAGCACCGTCGTGCCGCCGACGTCGCAGCGGAAGCGGACCGGGCCCGACGGCGGCGGGCCGAGCAGGAACAGGCCGAGCTCGTCCAGCTCCGCCTCCTCCACCGGCCCCGTCGCGGTGACCAGCGCGACCCGGCCCGGCCCCGCGGGCAGCACCTGGCCCGCGACACCCGCCTCGGTCACCTCGACCTGCACGGAGAAACCCTCGGCGTCGAACACGAGCTGCCGCGCGGTCTGCGTGGCACGCGCCCGCACCGCCAGCTCCGCGTCCAGGACGGAGTCGTAGCTGGTCAGCGCCAGCAGCTCGGCGTCGACCGTGCGCCACGTGAACGCCGCGCGCGCGGCTTCGAGCAGGTGCTCGGGCACGTCGCGCTCCTCGGCGAGCGCCGCGCCCAGCTCGCGCAGCAGCACCTCATCGCTTTCCCACCCCGGATCGCCCTTCAACACCGACCACACCTCCTCCGCCCACCGGCCGCGGCTCGACCAGCTTCAGCACCGCGGGAGTCTTGCGCAACTTCTCCAGGCACCTGATCCGGGTGGGCCCGATGCTGCCCACCGGCACCCCCAGCTCCTCGCCGACCGCCGCGTAGCTCGGCGGCGGGTCGGCCATCAGCTTGGCCAGCAGCACCCGGCACTGCTCCGACAGCGAGCGGAAGCCCTCGCGCAGCGCCTGCCGCCGCTGGGCGGCCTCCAGCTCCTCGTCCAGGTCCGCGACCGCGTCGTCCGGGCTCGCCGGCTCGTCCTCGGAGCTCGGGTCGAACGGCTGGGTGCGCTGCTGGATCCGCAGCATCCGAAGGCACTCGTTGCGGGTGGTCGTGGCGATCCACCCCGGCAGCGCGTCCGCGTCGCGGAGCCTGCCGAGCTGCTCGACCAGCCGCAACCACACCGTCTGGTGCACGTCCGCCGCATCCGCGTGGCGCAACCGGTGCCGGTGGACCACCGCCAGCACCAAGGGCGTGAAGCGCGCGACGATCTCGTTCCAGGCGCGCTGGTCGCCCTCCGCCGCCGCGCTCACGAGCTCGGCGATCGGGGATGCAGGGGTCACGTCCCCTCCTCTGGTCCAGGGGATGCCGCGCCTCCGCGCCGGTCTGCCCCGGCGCGGACCCCGGCCGGGTCACGGATGTCGGAATTTTCGCTGCCACACACTACGGAGGCGGTACCTGCCTCATGGATACATGCGAATCCACGCCGACGCGACTTCGTGGTCGACGCGGGCGAGCACCACTCAATCGACCAGGACGCCGTAGCCGGGGAAGAACTCGGGCTTGCCGCTGAGCAGTTCGTCGCGCGCGTCGACCGCCGACAGCCCGCGCTCGGTCATCGTCGCGGCGATCCGCCCGGCCACGTGCGGCGCGGCGAACGACGTGCCCAGCCAGTAGGCGAACCGGTCGTAGACGTCCACCGGCAGGCCCGGCAGCTCCCACCGGCCCTTGAGGAACGTGCTGGTCCGGTTGCCGACCGCGCACGCGTCCACCCAGTGCCCGTGGTTGGCGTAGCAGGCCGGGGCACGGCTGCCGTCGCGCTCCTCGGCGACCGCCGACACGGCCACCACGCCGTACAGCGCGGCGGGCCAGCTCGGGCGGGTGGTGCCCTGGTTGCCGGCGGACGCGACCACGACGACGCCGTCGGGCAGGGCGGCGAGCGCGCGGCGCAGCGGCTCGGAGGCGGTGTCGTCCTGGGTGAAGCAGCCCATCGAGATGTTGATGATCTGCACCTTCTCGTCGAACGACGACAGCGCCCGGACGAAGTCCTCCTCGGTACCGAGCCCGTTCGGGTCCAGCGCCTTCTCCGGGTCGAACCGCACACCCGGCGCGGCCTGCCGGACCACGCCCGCGACGAACGTGCCGTGCCCGCCTTCGAGGGCGAACAGGTCGGACTCCCGGTAGGCGGCGTCCACCTCTTCGGGCTTCGGGATGAACGCGTCACCCAGCCACAGCGGGTGGTCGGTCGCGGCCGTCTTGGAGATGCCCGTGTCCACGATGCCGACCACGACGTCCTTGCCCAGGTGCGTGGTGCTCTTGTCCGGGTCGGCCAGCGGCGAGCCGACGCGCGGCGGCTGGCCCGGGTTGCCGTGCATGTTGCCGCCGTGACCGACCAGCACGTGGTGCGGCTGCACGAACGGCACCCGCTCGCCCGGCCACTGCGCCGGGTCGCGCAGCAGGCGCACGACCTCGGGGATGTCGTCGGCGTTGCGCGACAACGTCAGCCTGCTCATCCCGGCGAAGTCCCGGCCCCGGTCGTTGCCGATGTTGTTCTGCGCGAGCTTGCGGCCGACCCGCTCGACGTCCTCGGGGATGGTCAGCAGTTCACCGGCGACGAAGAGGAACTCCCGTCCGCGCTCGGGGTACAGGCGGTAGCTCTTGTGGGCGCGGATCGCCTGGCTGAAGGCTTCCTGGTACAGCTCGGAGCGATTCGACGGTTCGGACACCGAAGCCTCACAGCAGCATCGACGGGTGCTGGGCGTGAGCAAGCTACCACAGCGATCAGCGTCCGACCTGGTAATAAGGTGGGTTGTGGCAGGGGTTTCCGCCGCCGCAGCGCTGGAAGCCCGGCAACGGGACCCGCGCGCGGCCATCGAGATGGGTCGGTCCGCGCTGCGGGCGGCGCGGGCGTCGGGCGACGACGAAGAGGCCTCCGCCGCCGAACGCGCGATCGGTCTCGCCTGGCGCGAGTTGCACGACTTCGACGCGGCCCTTCGCCACCTGCGGCGCTCGGTGCGGATCGCCGAACGGGCGGGCTCGGCGCGGGCGGCGGCGCTGGCCCGGATGAGCATGGCGTTCGTGCTGTCCAACACCGGGCGGCACGCGCAGGCGTTGCGGGCGATCAACGAAGCCCTGCCGCACCTGCGCGGCGTGGACGCGGGCAGCGGCCGGATGCAGCGGGGCCTGGTGCTGCACTACCTGTGCCGGTACGACGAGGCGTTGCGCGAGTACAACGGCGCGATCGAGGTGGTGCGCCGGTTCGGCGAGCGGCTGGTGGAGGCGCGGGCGCTGAACAACCGCGGCCTGCTGCGCGCCTACACCGGCGGCCTGCGGGCCGCGGACGAGGACTTCGACCGCGCCGCCGTGCTCTACCGGGACCTGGACCAGGCGCTGGCCGTGGCCGACGTGCGGTGGAACGCGGGCATCTCCGCGTCACGCGCGGGTGACGTGCCGCGGGCGTTGACCATGTTCGCCGAGGCCGAGCGCGAGTACCGGCGGCTGGAGGTGCCGCGGCCCGCGCTGCTGATCAACCGGCTGGAGCTGCTGGTGTCCGTGCCGCTGCTGGAAGAGGCGCGGGCGGCGGCCGACCGGGCACTGGAGGAGCTGGGCGGCGACCTGGTGCTGGCCCGTTCGGAGGCGTTGTTCTACCGGGCGCGGATCGCGTTGCTGGAAAGCGACCTGGACCTGGCCGTGGAGATGGCGGCGGCGGCGCGCAAGGGGTTCCGCCGGGAGAAGCGCGACGTGTGGGCGGAGGGCGCGCGGCACGTGGAGCTGCGTGCCGCCTACCTGAGCGGGCAGCGGACCAGGGCGCTGGTGACCGCGTTGACCAGGGTCGCGTCCCGGCTCGACGCGCTGGGCTGGCGGATGGCCGGCCTGGAAGCGCGGGTCGACGCCGCGCTGGTGGCCCGCGACCTCGGCGACCGGCCGCGCGCGGTGGCGGAGCTGACCACGGCGGGCGCGGCCCGGCGCGGCGGACCGGCGGCGCACCGGGTGCAGGGCTGGTACGCCGAGGCGTTGCGGCGCGACCTGCTCGGCAACGCCCGCGGCGCGCAGATCGCGTTGCGGCGCGGGCTGGCGCTGCTGGACGAGTACCGGGTGTCGCTCGGTGCCACGGAACTGCGGGCGTTGAGCGGCGCGCAGGGTGCGGCACTGGCGTCGGAAGGCCTGCGCACGGCGGTCGCCGGCGGCCGGGCGGGACGGGTGCTGAGCTGGGCGGAGGCGTGGCGGGCGGGCGCGCTGCGGATGACACCGGCCCGGCCGCCGGAGGACTCCGGGCTGGCCGACGCGCTGGCCGAGCTGCGAGCCGTCACGGCGGACCTGGAGGCGGCGTCCACGGCCGGACGGCCCACGGCGGCCTTGCGGCAGCGGCAGGTGCGCGGCGAGCAGCGGGTCCGTGAGCTGACCCGTCAGGCCGGTGGCGGTGGCGCGGTGTTCAAGCCGCCCGCGGTCGGCGAGCTGGCCCGTGCGCTGGGCACGTCGGCGTTGGTGGAGTACATCGACCACGAGGGCGCGTTGCTGGCCGTGGTGGTGGCGGGCGGACGGGCGTCGCTGCACCGGCTCGGCCCGCTGGACGGCGCGCTGCGCGAGCTGCGGCTGCTGCGGTTCGCCCTGCACCGGCTGGTGACGCTGCCCGAGCACGTCGACCGCGCGGCGGTGCGCGCGGGCGCCGAGCACGCGGCCGGGTTGCTGCAGAACCGGCTGCTCGACCCGCTGCGGCGACGCCTCGACGACCGGCCGCTCGTGCTCGCGCCGACCGGCCGGCTGGGTGGCCTGCCGTGGTCGGCGCTGCCCGCGTGCCGCGGCCGTGCGGTGACCGTGGTGCCGTCGGCGACGGTGTGGCTGCGCGCGGCGATGTCCACCCTGGTGTCACACGATCGGGCGGTTCTGGCGGCGGGTCCGCGGCTGCCCGCCGCACCGACCGAGATCACGGCCATCTCGTCGCTCGGCCGGGTGCCGGCCTCGGTGCTGGTGGGCGGTGCGGCGACGGTGGACGCGGTGGCGTCCGCGATGGACGGCGCGCCGCTGGCGCACGTGGCCGCACACGGCTCGTTCCGCGCGGACAACCCGCTGTTCTCCGCGCTCGAACTGGCCGACGGGCCACTGACCGTCTACGACCTGGAACGGCTGCGCACACCACCCGCCCGGGTGGTGCTGTCGGCGTGCGACTCGGGCCTGTCGGCGGTGCGGCCCGGCGACGAGGTCATGGGGTTCACCGCGGCACTGCTCGGGCTCGGCACGCGGACGCTCGTCGCGCCGGTCATCCCCGTGCCGGCCGAGGTGACCACACCGCTGATGGTCGACCTGCACCGGCGGTTGGGTGAGGGTCAAGCGCCCGCGGTGGCGCTGGCCGGCGCGCAGGAAGCACACCGCGGTGACGGTGACGCCGCGTTCGCCGCGAGCGCGGGCTTCCTCTGCTTCGGCGCCTGAGTCCTGTTCCCCTCGACACCGCGTTCGTGGAAAGGTTGGCGCCGTGGACCCGAGGGACATGCTGGCGGTGGCGGTGGCCGACGCACGCGCCGGGCTCGCCGAGGGCGGCATCCCCATCGGCGCGGCGCTGTTCACCGCCGACGGCACCCTGCTCGGTCGCGGCCACAACAGGCGGGTGCAGGACGACGACGCCTCCGTCCACGCCGAGACCGCCGCGTTCCGCGCGGCAGGCCGCCGCAGGACCTACCGCGACACCGTCATGGTCACCACGTTGTCACCGTGCTGGTACTGCAGCGGTCTCGTTCGCCAGTTCGGGATCCCCCACGTGGTGATCGGCGAAGCCCGGACGTTCCACGGCGGTCACGACTGGCTCGCCGAACACGGTGTCGAAATCACCCTGCTGGATGACGACGAGTGCGCCCGGCTGATGACCGACTTCATCGCCGCCAAACCGGAACTGTGGTTCGAGGACATCGGCCAGGATTAACGCGCCGCGCCGAACACCGACACAATCCCGACACGGGCCGACGCCACCATCAGCGGGCATGGAACCGTGGCACGTCGACGAAACGCTCGACTCGCTGGTGCTCGCCGAAGGCGCGGTGGCGGTGGAAGTCCCCGCCAGCTGGGGCGCCGAGGTCAGCACCCAACTCCGCTCCGCCGGACCGCTCGGACCGATCCTCGCCATCCCCGGACCCCGCCTGCGCTGGCTGTTCCTCGCCAGACCCGACCCCGAACCCGAACCGCGGCACGTGCCGCCGCCCGACGTCCGCTACTGGCACGGTCCGCGCCGCATCCCGGCGACCGCGTCGCGATGGGTGGTGCCCCCGGCGGGCGCACTGCCCCCGGTGGGGGCGGTGCGCTGCGCCATCAGGACAGTCCGCCGGTTCCTGTAGACCTGCTCAGAACCGGCCCAACGCCTCATCCACGGAACCGACGACGGTGAACACGGCGCTCAGGCCCGTCGCCTCGATCGGCCGCTGCGTCGCCCGGCTCGTCGCGACCAGCACCAGCGGGATGCCGAGCGCGCTCGCCCGCTGATTGCCGACGACCAGCGACTCCAACCCGGCCGAGCCGAGGAAGCGCACCCCACCGAGGTCCACCACCACACCCCGCACGTTCTCGACCAGGTGCTCGGTGAGCGGCCTGGTCAACTCGTCCGCGCTGCTCGTGTCCAACTCGCCCGACACGTGCAGCACCACCACGCCCTCCGCGGGTCTGTCGACCAGTACGGAAGCGAGCGTCGCCGCGGGTTCTGGCACGCCGGTACTCCTCTCACTCAGCGACGCCGGCGCGGCGTCGAAACCTTCACGGTAGACCTCAATCCGCTTCGCGGACCGTTTCGGCCAAGACCAGGTCCACCAGCCCGCGGGCGTCGGGAGAACCCCCGAACGCCCGTCGTTGACGTGCGGCGCCGCTGCCGTGCGCGCCGAGCCACGTCAAGTGATCCTCCACAGTGGACAGGGCGGAGGCGTCGGCGAGCGCCGGCCCGCACCACGACACCAGTTCGGCGACCCGGTCGCGGGCCGGCACCAGGTTGCCCGTGCGCGGATCGACGGCCAGGCCGTCCACGCCGTCGCGCGCGGCACGCCAGTAGGCGGCGCGCAGCACCATGTCGTCCACCCGTTCCGGTTCACCCGATTCGGCGGCCGTGCGGGCGAAGGCCCGGATGATCTCGGCGATGACGACCGCCTCTCGGGCTGTCATCGGGATGTCCGAGACCCGCACCTCCACCGTCGGGTGCTGCGCGGACGGCCGCACGTCCCAGTAGACCATCCCGCTGTCGAGCAGCACCTCGGTCGATTCGAGCGCGCGAACCAGCCGGTCGTACTCGTCGGCGGAGCCCAGGTGCGGCGGCGGTCCGCTGATCGGCCACCGCGACCACACGATCGTGCGCCAACTGGCGTACCCCGTGTCCTCCGCGTGTTCGATGGGCGAGTTCGCGCTCAACGCGAGCAGCGTCGGCAACCACGGCCGCAGGGCGTTCGAGACGCGGACCGCGACGTCGCGGTCCGGCACGCCGACGTGGACGTGCATCCCGCACACGCCCTGGCCGCCGATGATCTTGCGGTGCGAGTGCTCCATCATCCGGTAGCGGCGGTCGTCCGTGCCCGGCGGCGGTCCCAGCGTGCCGATCGGCGGGATCGCCGAGGCCAGCAGCCGGCAGCCCGCCGCGTGCGCGGCCTTCGCCAGGTGGATGCGCCCGGCCAAGACCTGCTCGGCCAGCTCCTCGGCGGTCGCGCACACCGGCGTGGCCACCTCGATCTGGAACGGCGTGAGCTCCCGCTGCACGTCATGGCCCGCGCCCGCGTGCTGCGCGACCGACTCGGCCAGGGGCACGGGTCGGCGCGATTCGGGGTCGACGAGGAGGAACTCCTGCTCCACGCCCACGGTCCACGGCTCTGTCATGCCGGTCCCATACCCACTCGGCCGCCACTTCAACCACGGTGTTGCACATCTTCGCCGAACGGCGTTCAGCTCCTGGTGCTGTCGCTGCGGCTTGCCGCTCGCGCCGTCGGCGTTTCGGTCGTGGACCGCCGGGAACCTGCCCGCTGTGAGATTGCGCCGCAGTGACCCGTCCGCCCCCGGCTGGCACCGCCGCGCCCGTGGCCGCGGTTTCAGCTACACCGACGCCGACGGCGAGCCGCTCGACGCCGAGTCCGTGACGCGGATCAAGTCCCTGGTCATCCCACCCGCGTGGCGCGACGTGTGGGTGTGCCCCCACCCGAACGGCCACATCCAGGCGGTCGGCACCGACGCCGCCGGACGTCGCCAGTACCTGTACCACGAGCGGTGGCGGCAGGACCGGGACGAGGAGAAGCACGACAGGGTGCTGGCCCTGGCGCCGCTGCTGCCGGGGTTCCGGGAGGAGTTGGGGCGGGAGCTGCGGGGGAGGGGGCGGTCGCGGGAGCGGGTGCTGGCGGTGGCGTTGGCGGTGCTGGAGCGCGGTGTGTTCCGGGTCGGTGGTGAGACGTACGCGGCGGACAACGGGACGCACGGCGTGGCCACGTTGCTGTGCTCGCACGTGGCGGTGCGGGGGTCCACTGTGGACTTCCGCTACCCGGCGAAGGGCGGAATCGAGTTCACGACCGCGGTGGAGGATGGATTGTTGGCGCGGGCCGTTCGGGGGTTGCTCCGCGGTCGTGCCGGTGATGAGCGGCTGCTGGTCGACGCGCGGGGGTGCGCGGTGGGGTCGGATGACGTGAACGAGCGGTTCAAGGAGATGGTCGGGTCGGAGTTCTCGGTGAAGGACCTGCGGACGTGGCACGCGACGGTGTTGGCGGCTGCGGCGTTCGCCCGGGAAGGCCGGCCGGAGTCCAAGCGCGGGCGGAAGCGGGTGGAGGCCGAGGTGATGCGGGAGGTCGCGGAGCACTTGGGCAACACGCCGGCGGTGGCGCGGAAGTCCTACGTCGACCCACGCGTCGTCCACCTGTTCCACGAAGGTGTGATGATCAAGGCAAAATCGGCCGACCGTGAGACAGTGGAACGCGCGGTCCTGCGAATACTACGGAAGTGAACCCCCCTTCACCTCCGGCAATTCCCCAACTCAACCACACCCGCCCACTCACACCTTCGGGTGAACAACAGCCAAAAATGTACGGAAACACCGTTCCCGATCCTCGGTTAAAACCATGAGGAGCCCTCGCCAACCACACCCTCACCCGCACATCACCCACCCATTCCCGCCCCACCCATCCACCACCCCGACCCGCCGACCACCTACCGGGACTCAGCGACCACCCACCCCGACCCGGCGACCACCCACCCCGACCCGGCGACCACCCACCCCCCGACCCGGCGACCACCCATCCGGACCCAGCGACCACCCACCCTGACCATGGACCGACCGGTCGACGGGGCCCACCGACCACCTGACCGCCGGACCTCACCGCCGCCGGACCTGACCGCCTGGCCACTTGGCCGCCTGACCGCCTGGCCGCCGGACCGCCGGACCGCTTGGCCGCCGGACCGCCTGGCCGCCGGATCGATTGGTCGCCGGGCTCCGGGCTCCCGGGCTCTGGACTGCCGGCCACCGGACTGCCCGCTGGTGGGCGGGGGCGCTGGCATCGCCCGGAGTCACTCGCGGAGGAGGGCGCCGACGTCTTCGTGGAGTCGGACGGCTCCGCCGACGAGTGCGATCTCGGCGCCGCACTCGACCGCGCGCAACGGCAGGAGTTCGTCGGCTCGCTTGCCGTCGAGTTCGCGTGAGCCCACGAGCGGGTCGGTGAGGAGCAGGGTCTCGACCCGCCCGTCGGCCAGTGCCTGGCCGACTGCGTCGAGGCCGTGCGCGGCACGGCCGGTCATGCGGGTGGACTCGTCGCGGAAGCGTTCGACGACTGCGCGGCGGGCGTCCTGGTTCGCGCGGCCGGCCAGGTGCAGGACCGCGCGGTCGGGGGATCCTTCGACCTCGACCACGAGGTGGTGGTAGCGGGTGGGGAGGGCGACTCGCAGGGAGCGTCGGCCGGCCAGTGGTCCGGCGAGCACGAGCAGTGGTGCGCCCAGGCGGTCCACGAGGGTGGTTGCTTCCTCGGCGACGTCGGCCAGTTCGTCGGCCTCCAGGCGTCGGCCCGGGCGCCGGGCGCCGACGGTGGCCACGGCCACCGGGCGGCCGGTCGGGTCGACGCCGCGCAGGTCCGCGCCGTGCTCGCCGACCTGCACGACCACGTGCGGCAGGAGGGGTTCGGACAGGTCGACCAGCGGCAGGATGTAGGGGAGCGGGCCGGTGCGGGCGGTGTAGCCGGTTGGTGGGACGGGGACGTACTGGTCGACCAGGACGCGTCCGCCGCCGACGACCAACCCCCGGCCGGCGAGGCCGCGGGGGGTCACGCCCGACATGATCGCATTGTGCGCCAGCGCCACGAGGTACGGGTCGGCGGACATGGCTTGGAGTTGGTCGCGCATCGCCCGCCACCGCAGGTCCACGTGATCGCCGACGTCGAGGAACACGGAGACGAACGGCCCTTCGACGTCGACCAGGTTCTGCAGACTCGCCGTGTGCATCGGTCCTCCCCGTTCGGGTCACTCGGGTGATACCCGAAAGGGGGGTGCTGCAACCACGGCAACCACGGCAACCGCGACGACTGCTGCAACCACGGCAGCCAGTCGCAAAGCGCCACAAGGCACCGCTAGGCACCCGCAAAGCGCGGCGAAGCGCGCACGGTCGGGAGAAGGGCAGGGAACGCGGATTTCGTGGACTTGCCCGGATTCCGCCGAAAGTGTGTAACCCGTTTAGGCGAACTGAAAGACGGCGTCAGCTGGAGCCGGCGGCACGGCGGGCGCGTTGTTCGCACCACGCGCAGCTCTCGGCGACGCCCACCGAGGCGAAGCCGATCAGCAGGTGCACGGCATTGCCGACGGCACCGGCATCCATCGCCCCACCCGACTCGCTGACGCCGAACGCGAACACGACCAGGAACACCACGCCCATCAGCGAGCCGACCAACCGGGCCACCCGCGTCCGCACCGCCGCCGCCCCGATGACGACACCGGTCACCAGGTGCAGCACCCCCAACCGCGGCTCGGAGCGCACGAAGTCCACCACGCCCCACACCACCAGCAGCACGCCCAGGACCAGGGCCGCCCGCTGCGGCCACGCCAGCTTCGCCCGACCTGTCACCACGGCGACCACCCCTTCCGTCCCGCCCGCTCCCGAGGGACCCCGGTCACCCGGTCGTCACTCATCATCGAGCAGCGACCGCAACCGGGCCAGTGATCGGCTCAGCAGCCGCGAGACGTGCATCTGCGACACGCCGACCGAGTCCGCGATCTGGCTCTGCGTCATGCCGCGGAAGAAGCGCAGCACGACGATCCGCCTCTCCCTCTTGGGTAGCCCGCGCAGCATGGGATCCAACGCGTGGTGCAGCTCGACCACCTCCAACGCCGGATCGTCGCTGATCAGGCGGTCGGCGTGGTTCAGCTCCTCGCTGATCGACTGCTCGTCCAGCGACAGCAGGTGGTACGCCGACGTCGCGTGCAGCCCCTCGTACACCTGGTCCACCCCGATGCCGAGGTGCCGGGCGACCTCGCTGGGCGTCGGCGTGCGCCCGGACACGCGGGACAGCTCCACCCGCGCCGTGTCGATGGCGACGCACAGCTCCTTCAACCGCCGCGGCACGCGCACCGCCCACCCCTGGTCGCGCAGGTACCGCCGCACCTCGCCGGTGATGGTGGGCACGGCGAACGCCAGGAAGTCGATGCCGCGGGTCACGTCGAACCGGTCCACGGCGTTGATCAGCCCGACCGCCGCCACCTGGCGCAGGTCCTCCACGGACTCGCCGCGCTCGGCGAACCGGTCGGCGATGTGCCTGGCCATGGGCAGGTGCTCGGTGACCAACCGGTCACGCAGCCGCTGGTAGTGCTCGCCGTCCCGCTCGGCCTCCGCCAGTTCGTGGAACAGCGGCTGGTAGTCCACCGCGTTCATGCCCGACACCTCAGCTCGACCCGCAACCGGCCCTCCCCGTCAACCCAGGTGGCCACCGCGTCGGTCACGGAACTGACAACCCGCCAGTACAACGAGTCATGATCGGGCACGGTGACGGCCGATGACCGGACCTCCGCCCGGAAGCGCACGGAATCACCTTCCCGGGCGAACCGGCACAGCAGGACGGCCGACGGGTCCAGGATCCGGGCGATCAGCGCGCTGCACGCCTCGTCAACGGCTATGACCAGGTCAATCGCCAGGTCCAAGGCCAGCGCGGGAGCCCCTCGCGCGATTGCGCCGGCGACCGCGCGAACAGTCGAGAGGTGGGCCGGTCTGGCCGCCACCCTGAGCTCCACCTCCGAGCCGTCCATGTGTGGCGAACGCTCCTCACAACCGCGTGGCAGTAGGCGGGGGCATACCCACGGACCCCTCCCGTTACACCAGTCCACACAGGACTGAGCAACAGAATCGTGAAAGCCGAACATGCCGTGGGCTGGTTCATCACGGTTTGCGAACAGCGGTAGGTAACCTTGTGATCGGAGTCATACTGATCGCCTCCCCGACATCCCCCCGGAGGCGCCTGGTGCTGGAGGCGAACAACCTTGAGGTGGTCTACGACGACGTGATGCTGGTCCTGCGCGGCGTGAGCCTGAGGGTTCCCGAGGGGCGGATCGTCGCCCTGCTCGGCGCGAACGGGGCCGGCAAGACGACGTTGCTGCGAGCGCTGTCCGGCTTGCTCGACGTGCACGACGGCAAGGTCACCCGCGGTCGGATCACCCTCGACGGCGAACCGATCCACCGCGCGTCACCGACGCGCATCGCGACGCTGGGCGTGAAGCAGGCGCTGGAGGGCAGGCGCATCCTGGCCGAGTTGACGGTCGAGGAGAACCTGCGCATCGGCGGGCACAGCAGGCCGCGCGGCATCAAGCAGAACCTGGACCGGATGTACGAGTTGTTCCCCCGGCTCCGGGAACGGCGGCGGCAGAGCGCCGGCTACCTGTCCGGCGGCGAGCAGCAGATGCTGTCCATCGGCCGGGCGCTGATGTCCGAGCCGCGCTACCTGCTGCTGGACGAGCCGAGCCTGGGCCTCGCGCCGCTCATGGTGCAGCAGATCCGCGACCTCATCGTGAAGATCAACGCGGCGGGCACGACCGTGCTGCTGGTCGAGCAGAACGCGACCATGGCGCTGTCCATCGCCGACCACGGCTACGTGCTGGAGACCGGCAAGGTCGTGATGGACAAGCCCGCCGCCGCGCTGCTGGCCGACGAGGACGTGCGGGAGTTCTACCTGGGCCTGCGCGGTGAGGCCACCGCGCAGTCGTTCCGCGACGTGAAGCACTACAAGCGGCGGAAGCGGTGGTTGTCGTGAGCCCGGAAGCGCAGGGCAACGTGCTGGAAGTGCGGGACGTGACGCTGGCGTTCGACGGCGTCACGGCCGTGGACGGCGTGTCGTTCCACGTCGCCGCGGGCGAGCTGTTCGCGATCATCGGGCCGAACGGCGCGGGCAAGACGTCGATCTTCAACGTGTTGTCGGGCGTGTACCGGCCGCAACAGGGCTCGGTGAAGTTCCAGGGCGAGGAGGTGCTGGGCAGGCGCCCGCACAAGATCGCCGCCATGGGCATCGCGCGGACGTTCCAGAACATCGAGCTGTTCGCGCACCTCACCGTGGTGGAGAACCTGATGTTGGGCCGGCACAACCACATGCGGTACGGGGCACTGGCCGCGTTCGCGTGGGTCGGCCGGGCGCGGCGCGAGGAGCTGGCCAACCGGGAGGCCGTCGAAGAGGTCATCGACTTCCTCGAACTGGAGCAGTGGCGACGCCTGCCGGTTGGCCTGCTGCCGTACGGCGTGCAGAAGCGCGTCGAACTCGGGCGGGCGCTGGCCATGGAGCCGAAGGTGCTGCTGCTGGACGAGCCGGTCGCGGGCATGAACGTCGAGGAGACCGAGGACATGGCCCGGTTCGTGCTCGACGTGCGCGACGAGCTCGGCATCGCGATGGTCATGGTCGAGCACGACATGGGCCTGGTCATGGACCTGGCGGACCGGGTGATGGTGCTGGACTTCGGCAAGCCGATCCGCACCGGCACGCCCGCCGAGGTGCAGCAGGACCCGGACGTCGTGCGGGCCTACCTCGGCGAGGCACACCAGAGCGTGGGAGGTGCGGCATGACCACGGCGACCACCACCGGGCTCACCACCGTGGTGACCCGCGTGCGCGACCGGGCCGCCCGGACGCCGGACGCGGTCGCGCTGCGGGCCAAGGACTTCGGCATCTGGCGCGAGATCACCTGGTCGCAGTACTGGGCGCAGGCCGAGCTGGTCGGGCACGCGCTGCTGGCGCTGGGCGTCGACCCCGGCGACCGGGTCGCGATCCACTCGGAGAACCGCCGCGAGTGGCTCTACGCCGACATCGGCGCGGTGGCCGTGCGCGCGATCACCGTGGGCCTGTACCCGACGAACCCGGCCAGCGAGGTCGCCTACCTGCTGTCGCACTCCGGTGCGCGGGTGCTCATCGCCGAGGACCAGGAGCAGGTGGACAAGGCGCTGGCCGTGCTGGACGCCCTGCCCGAGCTGGAGCGCATCGTCTACCTCGAGCCGCGCGGCATCCGGCACCGCTACGACAACCCGAAGTTGCTGTCCTGGGACGACTTCCTGGCGCTGGGCGAGGAGCACCGGGCCGGGAACCCGGACGCGGTCGCGCGCCGGATGCGCGAGGTCGAGCCGGACGACGTGATGACGTTGATCTACACCTCGGGCACGACCGGGCCGCCCAAGGGCGCGATGCTGACCGTGCGCAACGTCGAGTTCGCCGTCGAGTCCCTGGTCGAAGGTGGTGGGTTCACCGACCCGCCGCCCTCGCCCAAGGACATCACGCTGTCCTACCTGCCGCTGTGCCACGTCGCCGAGCGCATCTTCACCACGTGGTTCAGCGCGTCGGCCGGGGTGCAGGTGCACTTCGCCGAGTCCATCGAGACCGTGCAGGCCAACCTGCGCGAGGTGCAGCCGACGATCCTGTTCGGCGTGCCGCGCATCTGGGAGAAGGTGTTGGCGGCCATCACGATCAGCTCGTCCAGCGCCACCTGGCTCAAGCGGGCGACCACCCGGTTCTGGCTGCGCGTGGCCGACGGGCTCGGTGAGCAGCTGGTGCGCAACGGCGGCAACCACACGTTCGCCACGCGGCTCAAGTACGGCGTGGGCTGGCTGTTCTGCTTCCGCGCGCTCAAGACGCGGATCGGCATGCGGCACGTCCGGTACGCGTCGTCGGGCGCCGCGCCCATCTCGCCGCAGGTGCTGCGGTTCTTCATGGGCATCGGCGTGCCGATGCACGAGGTGTACGGGATGACCGAGAACAGCGCCGTCGCCACCGGCAACCGGCCCGGCCGGGTGAAGGTCGGCACGGTCGGCGAGCCGCACCCCGGCGTGGAGCTGCGCATCGCCGACGACGGCGAGATCCAGACCAGGCACGCGGGCGTGTTCGCGGGTTACTGGCGCGACGAGGACGCCACCCGGCGGGCGATGACCCCGGACGGTTGGCTGCGCACCGGTGACGTCGGCGAGTGGGTCGACGGCACGCACGTGCGCATCACCGACCGGATGAAGGACATCATCATCACGGCGGGCGGCAAGAACGTGGCGCCTTCGGAGGTCGAGAACGCGCTGAAGACGTCGCCCTACATCAAGGAAGCGATCGTGCTCGGCGACCAGCGCCCGTACCTGGTGGCGCTGATCGGCATCGAGTACGACACCGTCGGCCACTGGGCCAGGCAGCGCAGGATCGCCTACACCACCTACCGCGACCTCGCGGAGAAGGGCGAGGTGCGCGAGTTGGTGCAGGGCATCGTGACGAAGGTCAACGAGCAGTTCGCCAGCGTGGAGCAGGTCAAGAAGTTCCGCATGCTGCCCAAGGAACTCGACCACGAGGACGGCGAGCTGACCGCGACGCAGAAGGTGAAGCGGTCGGCGCTGGCCAAGGTGTTCGGCGAGCTCGTGGACGACATGTACCTCGGGGGGCGCGGATGACCGAGTTCCTGCAATCGCTGATCCGCGGCCTGGGCTCCGGGTCGATCTACGCGCTGCTGGCGCTGGGTTTCGTCATCATCTACAAGTCGACCAGGGTGATCAGCTTCGCTCAGCCGGCGTTCATGCTGGCGGGTGCGGTGCTGGTCAGCTACCTGGCCGCGGACATCGGCTTCTTCGCGGCCGTGCCGGTCGCGGCGGTGCTGATCGCGGTGCTGGCGCTGGGCGTGGAGCGGACCGTGCTGCGGCCGATGATCGGCAAGCCGGTGTTCGTGGTCGCGATCATCACCATCGGCGTGGACGTGGTGGTGCGCGTGGTGACCAACGCGTTCATCGGGCTGGACGTGCGGCAGGTCGGCGACCCGTGGGGCCTGTCCACGGTGACGCTGCTCGGCGTCGAGGTGCAGCAGCGGTACCTGGTCATGTTCGGCACGACGGTGGCCGTGGTCGCCGTGCTGTTCGCGTTCTTCCGGTTCTCCCGGGTGGGCCTGGCGATGCGCGCGGTGGCCTACGACCAGGAGGTGGCGCTGGCGCAGGGCATCTCGGTCGGGTCGGTGTTCGCGCTGTCGTGGGCGATCGCGGGCGGGCTGGCGGCGTTGGCCGGGGTGTTCGTGGCCACCGGCGCGGGCGTGGACCAGCAGCTGTGGGTGATCGCTCTGAAGGCGTTGCCGGCGATCATCCTCGGCGGCTTGGACTCGTTGGGCGGCGCGGTGGTCGGCGGGTTGACGGTCGGGGTGGTGGAGTCGCTGGTCGGCACGTACCAGGGTGACGTGGCGCCGTGGCTCGGGCCGAACTTCGCGCTCGTCGCGCCGTACGTGCTGATGCTGGTCGTGCTGCTCGTGCGGCCTTACGGGTTGTTCGGCAGCAAGGAGGTTGAGCGACTGTGAAAGGTCGTCCGGAGCTTTACACCTCCTACGGGCAGGACACCGCGTTCCTCAACACGCGCCCCAAGCGGACGTGGACGGGGGCGTTGGTGGTGGTGGCGCTGCTGGTGCCGTTCGCCATCACCGACGACCTGCTCATGCTGCTGGCCACGGGGTTCGTGGCGGCGATCGGCGCGATCGGGCTGAACATCGTGACCGGATACGCGGGGCAGGTGTCGTTGGGGCACGCGTTCTTCCTCGCCATCGGCGCGTACACGGGCGCGGCGCTGTCCGGTGACCCGGACGGGCGGGTGCTCGGGTTCGGCGTGACGTCGCTGCCCGTGTGGCTGCTGGCGTCCGGGTTGGTGGCAGGGTTGGCGGGGCTGATCGTGGCGCCGATCGCGGCCCGGCTGCGCGGGCTGTACCTGGCGATCGTGACGCTGGGGCTGGTGTTCCTCGGCGAGCACATCTTCCGCGAGTGGACGTCGTTGACCGGCGGTCCCGGGGTGGGGCGGCCGGCGGCGGTGCCCGAGCTGTTCGGCGTGCGGCTGGACCGGCCGTCGGAGTTCTTCAGCGGGCCGCAGCAGCTGTACCTGCTGATGTTCGTGCTGCTGGTGATCTTCGCGGTGCTGGCGCGCAACCTGGTGCGGTCGCGGATCGGGCGGGCGTTCGCCGCGGTGCGGGACCGGGACCTGGCGGCGGCCGTGATCGGCGTGGACCTGACCCGGTACAAGGCGCTGGCGTTCGCCGTGTCGTCGTTCTACGCCGGTGTGGCGGGCTCGTTGTTGTTCGTGGTCAACGGGTTCTTCGACCCCGGCTCGTTCGGCCTGCTGCTGTCGGTGCAGTACATCGCCATGGTGCTCATCGGCGGTGCGGGCACGATCTCCGGCGCGATCATGGGCGCCTTGTTCATCACGCTGCTGCCGCGCATCACCCGGGAACTGCCCACGGTGCTGCCGTTCATCAGCGCAGACGCGACCGGTGCGGTCACGGTGTTCCAGGTCGAGGCGGTCCTCTACGGGCTGCTGATCGTGGTGTTCCTCATCGTGGAGCCACGTGGCCTGTTCGGTATCTGGGTGCGCGTCCGCAACTACTGGCGCACCTGGCCTTTCTCGTACTGAAAGGGTGGATGGGATGGCAAGTCACAGAGCGGTGCTCGCGGTGCTCTCCGTGGTGGCGCTGGCTTCCGTCGCCTGTCGCGGTGGCGACGGCGCGGCCCCGCAGGAGGGCAAGGGCGGTATCAAGGTCGATTTCGGTGTGACCAGCGAGCCGTGCCCGGACACCGGCCACAGTGACCGGGGCTGCATCTACCTCGGGTCGATCTCCGACCTGACCGAAGGGCCGTTCAAGACGCTCGCGGTGCCGATCACGGAATCGCAGAAGGCGTTCTGGAAGCGCGTCAACGACCAGGGCGGCATCGGCGGCTACGACGTGGACGTCACCACCTACGTCAAGGACAACAAGTACAACCCGCAGATCCACAACCAGGTCTACCAGGAGATGAAGGGCAAGGTCCTGGCCCTGGCCCAGACCCTGGGCTCGCCGACGACCGCGGCGATCCTGCCCGACCTGGAGAGCACGCAGATGGTCAGCGTGCCCGCGTCGTGGACGTCGCTGTGGGGTGTGGAGGAGGTCGTCCTGGAGTCGGGGGCGAACTACTGTGTCGAGTCGATGAACTCGGTCGACTACGCGGTGGACGAGCTCGGCGCGAAGAGCGTGATGGCCGTGCACCTGCCCGGTGACTACGGCGACGACGCGGCGGCGGGTGCGAAGATCGCGACGGAGAAGCGCGGCGTGACGTTCTCCAACGCGGTCACCCAGACCGGCCAGGACAACCAGGGCGGCGCGATCGACGCGGTGCTGGCGAACAAGCCGGACGTGGTCATCCTGACCACCGGGCCGACCGACGCGGCGGTGATCATCGGCCAGACGGCGGCGCGCGGGTTCAAGGGCAAGTTCATCGGCACGTCGCCGACGTGGAACCAGGGCCTGATGCAGAGCCCGGCGGCGCCCGCGATCAAGGCCCTGTACCTGCAGTCGGCGCCGTGGAAGTCGTGGGCGACCGATTCGGCGGGGCACAAGGCGATGCGTGAAGCCCTGCCGACCGTGACGCCGAACGACGGCTACACGGCCGGGTGGGTGTGGTCGTACCCGTTGAAGGCGGCGCTGGCGAAGGCGGCCGAGAACAAGGACCTGACCAGGGCCGGTGTGCTCGCGGCGGTGCGGCAGTTGGACAAGGTCGACTACGAGGGCATGCTGCCCGAGGGTGCGGGCAACTTCGCGGGCAACACCAACGACGCCGCGTTCCGGCAGACGTTGATCTACAAGCCGGACGAGCAGGCGGCGACCGGTGTGGGCCTGGTGGAGGACTTCTTCACCGGACCGACGGCGAAGGACTTCAAGTTCGAGAAGCCCTGCTACACCTGATCGTCCGGTCGTCCGACGAACCCCGGTCGCGCTCGTCGCGGCCGGGGTTCGTCCTGTTCACCGGGGATTACTCCGACCGGGTCGGGATGTGGTGTTCCGGAACCAAGGCGGCTCCCCGCTGCGTCAAGGTGAGGAGCCAGGTGCCTGACGAGGGAGGGTCGCGCCGTGGCCGAGCCGAACGATCTGGTGGTCAAGCCCGACGCGGAACCGGGCGGGTTCTTCAACGCCGGTACCGGTGACAACGGTTGGGCGACGGGGATTTCCATCGCGGAGTCGGCGATGGACACGTTCAACGGGATCAAGGACGGCAACTGGGTCCAGGCCGGCCTGGGCATGGTCGGGTTGGCGGCGGACGCGGCGGCGATGGCGATCGACCCGTTCGGGACGTTGTTGTCGTCGGCGGCGTCGTTCCTGATGGAGCACGTGCAGCCGCTGAAGGACATGCTGGACTGGTTGGCGGGCAACCCGCCGGTGATCGAGTCGTACTCGGCGACGTGGGGGAAGGTCGCCGAGGAGCTGGGCAAGATCGCCGAGGAGTACGCGTCCGGGGTGCAGCGCGGTACCGAGGGGTGGACGGGTGCGGCGGCGGAGGCCTACCTCGCCAACTCCAAGGTGCACGGTGATGCGCTGACCGGTGCGGCGTCGGCGGCGGGGACCGTGGGCACGGTCGTCGGCATGATGGGGATGGTCGTCGGGTTCGTGCGCGAGGTGGTGCGCGACCTGATCGCCGACCTGGTCGGGAAGCTCATCGCCTGGGTGTTGGAGGCGGTGTTCTCGCTGGGGTTCGGCACGCCGGTGATCGTGGCGCAGGCGGTGGCGGCGATCTCGAAGTGGGCCGCGAAGATCGCCAAGATCATCCAGGACCTGCTGGACACGATCAAGAAGGTCTCGCCGCTGTTGAAGCGGTTGGTCGAGGTCTTCGAGAAGATCATGAAGGTGGTCGGCAAGCTGGCCGGCAAGGTGACCGGGCTGGACGTGCTGAGCCCGAGCAACGTCCGGACGGGCGGCTTCCTGCAGACCGGGCGGGCCGATGTCGACACGCCGGGTTCACCGGGTTCGCCTGGTTCGACCACTCCCGGCTCGGATCGGCCCGGGTCGAGCACGTCGGGCTCGGACCAGCCGGGCTCGACGCCTGATTCGTCCACGCCTAGTTCGTCCACGTCGGGTTCGTCCACGTCGGGTTCGGACTCGTCCGGGTCGGGTCGGCCGGGTTCCTCCACACCGGGCTCGGACTCGCCGACACCTCGGGACACCACGTCGACTTCGGGCAGCGCGCCGACGATCGACTCGCCGACGGCGCGTCCGGGTCGGGGAGATCCGGCGGACCTGCCGACCGGCGCGCCGCGACCGGGGCGTGATCCGCAGGGTGGGGACGGGGACGTTCCGCGCGGCGGTTCGCCGGTCGGTGAGCACCGGGGTGGGCCGATGGGCGCGCCGAGCACCTACAGCTCTCCTTCGACCGGCGGCTCTCCCAGCGGTTCACCTGGCAGCGGCTCACCCTCGGGCACCGGGTCCGGAGCCGGTTCGCCTGGTGGCGGTTCGCCTGGTAACGGCGCCGGCTCGCCGGGTGGTGGTTCGCCCGGCGGCGGTGGCGGGTACGGGAGCGGATCGCCCGGCGGTGGTTCCCCTGGCGGAGGCGCGGGCGGTGGTGCGCCGAGCACGCCGGGACCGTCCCGGATCGACGAGACGTCGGCGGCCAGGGCCGCCGCACCGGAGGCGCCGAGCCGTCCGGGACAGCCGCAGCCCACCGTCCCCACCGGCCAACCCGCGCCCGGCGGCATCCCGGGTGGCGGCATGCCGGGCGGTGGCATGCCGGGCGGAGGTGCGCCGGCCGGCGGCGTTCCCGGTGGTGGCGGTGTGCCCGGCGGTGGTGCGGGTGCCCGGCCGGGCAGTGGTGGCGGTTGGACCGGAACCCCGGGCAGCCGAGGCGACCTGGGCTCCAGCGTGCCGCCCAGCCGAACTCCCGACAGCCCTCGCCTGAAGAAGTGGAAGACGGAGAACGGCTACGACGACAAGTACCCTGACGGCAAGTTGGACGTGTACGACGGTTACGTCACGGAGTACTTCCGGATGAAGTGGCAACCGGACCCGGACGCGCCGGAGGCGGGGGAGTGAACGCCGAAGTGGTCGAAGTGAGCAGGCACGAGATGTACCCGGACTTCTCCGCGGGCCAGTTGGAGAAGCTCGAGCAGCTCATCGAGAGCGATGTCGCGGCAGTCGGGAACCGCACCCCGGCGCTGAACAGCCTGCTGTCCAACGCCTTGCGCCACCTCGGCCACCGGTGCGCGGTGGACCCCCGGGGCAGCAACGGGGACACCTGGGACAGCCTGCTGTTCGCCACCCGGGTCGGTTCGGCGGTCTTCGCCGTGGCCACCGCCGAACCGGGCACGACCGTGACGCTCGACCTGGGCGAGCGGTCGGTCGAGGCCACCGCGACCGGACCGGAGTACTTCACCTCCGCGACCAACTGGCTCACCGCGACGTGGCTCGCCTACGCGGCACGGGACGAAGCGACGATCCAGCAGTTGGCGGCGGTCCCGCTGGACCTGCTGCGCGCGGCGGACGACACGGAGCCCGAGTACGCGCTGGCGATGGTCGACCTGCTGGGCCGCTTCGCCCGTCAGGAGTCGGGCGTCGCCGAGGCGCTCAACGCCACCCTGCGCGCGACCGACCCGGCGGGGCTGCACCCGCTGCGGCGCGACTACGTGCTCAAGATCGTGGTGCCGCAGCTCGACGTCTTCCACCACTTGGGTGACGCAGAGCCGGAGGGTTTCAACCGGGCGCTGGCGGAAGGGCTGGAACTGCACCGGGAGTACTGGACCCGGACCGACGACGAGGCCGACTCCCCGTTCGGCTTCATCGCCTTGGGCCTGCTGGGGCTGGCCTCGTTCGCGCACGGCACCGGCACCCCGGTGGAGGTGCGGTCCGACTACTTGCCGTTGCGCGTGCTCGACGGCACGTGGGTGCGGGAACGCGGCTGAGCACCGGTGAGCCAGCCGACCGTTCAGCGCGGCGCGGTGGGGATCAGGGATGGGTCGGTCCAGACGGCGACGCGTTCAGGGCCCGGGCAGTCGCCGGGGTCTTCCGGTGGAGGTTCGACGCCGATGGTCAGCAGGCGGGCGCCGGTGACGGGGATGTCGACCGGTTGGGGGGTGGTGCCGGTGTTCGGGACCTCGGCGATCCGTTGGTCGTCCAGTAGGACGTAGAAGTCGAGTTCTTTGGTTGCCAATGAATTGTCCGCGATCGCGACCTGGGCGGTGAAGCGGTCGTATTTGGCGTCCAGGGCGAAGGTGAGACGGGCGGATGAGCACCAGGCGCCGGTGGCGGATACCGATTTCGTGTACTGGACCTTCCGCACCTTTGCGGTTGCGGCGGTCCAAGGGCTCTCGACGTACATGTCGTCGATCGAGCTGCTGTCGACCGGAGGCAGATCGGCCAGGTAGGTGACGCCCGGTCTCAGTGGTACGGTGCTCTCCGAGGGTGTCGTGGTCGGTTGGACCTGCGGTGATGTCGTGGAGCGGTCGGCGAGGGGCGTGGCCGGTTCGGCGTCGAGGGAGCTGCCGATGATCATTCCCGCGACCAGTACGGCCACCCCGGCGGCGGATAACCACGCCACTGATAAGTATTTGCGGCGAACGCGTGCGTTGTTCAAGTCCTGGTCATCCATGTCGGCGACCCCTCCAGGTCCAAGACGTGAGCCGAACTCGGGATAATGTCGGGTAATGTCTCGACTGGCGCAGCACGGTAGCAGCAATAGGTCGGATGTAGGCGGAAAGCGTCAATCCGAGTAGTTGTGCGGGTTGTCCGCACGATTGCGGCGATACGTCTGGAGGGGGCGATCGCGTTCAGGCGTCGAACTTGCCGGCCTCGATCGTGGCCAGCAGGGCGGTGAGGTTGACGCGCAGGACCGGTCCGGCCGGGTTCTTGCTGTCACGGACCGCGCCAACGCCGATGTGCGCGACTTCGACGCAGTTGGACTGCGACTGCGACCGGGACGACTTGCGCCATGCGACTTCCACGCAGTTGGACTGCTGCGACCGGGACGACTTTCGCCACGTCGGCGCTGGTTGCTGCATGGTTCACACGTCCATTTCGTCTCGCAGGGCGATGATGCGGCGCATGGACATTGTCGCACTGAGCGCGACTTCGCTGAGCCGTGCGGCCCGACGCAGGTAGGGCGTGGTGAACGGCTCCTCGTTCAGGAACGCGCCGGATAGCGCCATCTCGATGTAGACCACGATGGGTGGTACGTCGATGATCGTGAACGCGCCGACGCGGCCGAGGCGTGGCATCGCCGCGATCGGCACGACGCGGATGGTGATGTTCGGTCGTTCTGCGGCCTTGGCCAGAGCGGTCAGTTGGTCGCGGTGGATCTCGTCGTTGCCGATCAGTGCGGCTTCGCCGATCAGGGCGGTGTACTGCACGTCATCCCGGTTCAAGCGCTGCTGGCGGCGCAGTCGTCCAGCCAGCCGTCCATCTCGCTGGGCGTCACGCCGTCGTCCAGCATGAACGAACCGGCGTACTCGGGCGTCTGCAACAGGCCCGGCACCAGCAGCGGTGACCAGTCGGTGATCTTCCTGGCGCTGTCCTCGTAGTCGGCCAAGGTCACCGACTCCTGGGTCATCCCCCGGTCAGGCGATCCTGACGATCGGTGACGGGATCGAGATCGTCCTCGGTCGCGCGCACGTGGCGGCCCTGCGCGACCAGGCGGGGGCGACGCTGCGCGACGTGCGGCTGGTGCTGGCCGCCGAGGAGCGCCTGGACGAGGTGCACGACGCCGCCGCACAGGCGCGCACGGCCGCACGGCACGCGTTGTCGCAGGCGGAGGCGGCGGCCAGGCTCGGTGCGGACGAAGCGGCCGAGCGGGCGCGGGCGGCGGCACGGGCGGCGATCGAGGTGGCGGACGTCGCCGACGCGGCGGTGCTGGCCGCGGTCGAGGCGATGGTGACGGTGGAGGACGCCACGGACAAGGTGACGGCCGCGGCGGCGCAGATCGGGTGTGTGTCGGAGCCCGTCTGACGAGCGGGTGCCCGGAGGGGCAAGGGGTGCTGCCCCAAGGTTCGTCGGGTGGCCGGTGTCCGCGGGCGCGGTGCCGGGGTGAGAGTGGGTGCGTGATCCATGAGGTTGACGAGGCGCTGAGGCGGTTGGTCCGCGACGACGCGTTGCGCGGCACGGAGGTCGAGGTCGCGTTCGACGCGCCCACGAAGGACTGGGCCGCGCGGCGGAACGCGCCCACCGTCGACGTCTACCTCTACGACATCCGCGAAGACCTCCGCCGCCGCCAGCGGGGCCTGCTCAACTCCTACGAGAACGGCCAGGTCACCGCCCGACGCCTGCCGCCGCGGCACATCAAGCTGTCCTACCTGGTGACGGCGTGGACCCAGCGGTCGGAGGACGAGCACCGGTTGCTGTCCGAGCTGCTGGTCGGCTTCCTGCGCCACGAGTCCGTGCCGGTCGGGCTGCTCACCGGGTCGCTGGCCGAGCTGGGGCTGCCGGTGCCGATGACGGTCGCCCTGCCGCCGCCGGAGGACCGGGCGTTCGCCGACGTCTGGACCGCGCTGGGCGGCGAGCTGAAACCGTCGCTGGACGTGGTGGTGTCCGCGCCGATCGACTCCGGCCGCGTGTTCACGGCCGGGCCGCCGGTGGAGGAGGGCATGAGGCTGGCCATGGGTGGCGACTCGGTCGGTCACCGGGTGGCGATGAGCCGCAGGCGATCGTGAACACCGGCAGCCTGCCCCACCTGTTCACCCGGCTCGCCGCGTTGGAGCGGCGCATCCGGGCGGCGGTGGCGGCCCGCCGCGGTGCCGACCACAACCCGGACGACCCGTTCCGCGGCCTGTACCTGTCCGACGAGGCGATCGACGCCCTGCTGGCCACCCGGCGCGAGCCGTTCGTGCCGTTCCAGGCCTCGGCGGCGTCCGGCAGGCTGGGCAGCCTCGCCGAGACCGCCGGGCTGACCGGGCTGGACGTCGAACTGCTGCTGGTCGCGCTCGCGCCGGACGTGGACAGCCGGTTCGAGCAGTTCTACGGCTACCTGAACGACGACGTGACGCGCCGCCGCGCGACCGCGGGCCTGGCGCTGCGGCTGTGCGGGCTGCCCGAGGCGTCGGCGGCGGGCCGGGCGCGGCTCGACCCGGCGTCACCGCTGCGGTCGGCGGGTCTGCTCGTGGTGGACGACCGGGAGCGGCCGTTCCTGTCCCGTTCGCTGCGCGTGCCAGACCGGGTGGTGAGCCACCTGCTGGGCGACGACCTGCTGGACGCCGCGCTGGCGGGTGTCGCCCGGGTCGTGGACGACGTCGCGGCGGCCGACGTCGGCAGGCTCGGCCGTGCGTTGCGCGCCCAGGTCAAGCTGGCCTACCTGCGGGAACGACCGGGTGGTGGCGCGGCGGAGATGGCCGCCGCCGCGTTGCGCGGCGCCGGGTTCGCCGTCCTCGAAGTCGACGCGGCCCGCCTGCGCGCCGAACCCGACCAGCAGGCGTTGACGGCCGCCGTGCGGCGCGAGGCCGTGCTGCGGCACGCCGGGGTGGTGCTCGGCTCGGTGGAGGAGGAGCCGCCGTTGGCCGCGTTGAGGCATCCCGCGATCCCGCTGGTGGTGTTCGGCCCGAACGTGTGGGACCCGCGCTGGAGCGCCGAACCGCCGTTGCCTCACGACGCCGCGCCGCTGCCCGTCGCCGACCGGGCGGAGCTGTGGCGGGCCGGGTTGGGCGGCAACCTCGCGCCGGACGTCGAGCCGGCCGCCGCCACCGCGCACTTCGTTCTCGGGCCGGGACAGATCGCCCGCGCGGCCCGTGCCGCCTCGGTGTCCGCGCTGGTGGACGGCGGTGTCGTCACCACCGAGCACCTGCGTGCGGGCGCGCGCAGCCAGAACGCCGCCGGCCTGCACCGCCTGGCCCGCCGCATCGAGCCCGCCGTCGGCTGGCACGACCTGGTGCTGCCGTCGGGCGTGGTGGGCCTGCTGCACGAGCTGGCCGCGCGGGCACGCCACCGCGACCGGGTCATCGACGAGTGGCGGATGCGGCCGGGCGGCGGCCGGGGCCGGGGCGTCACCGGGCTGTTCGCGGGCGACTCCGGCACCGGCAAGACGATGTCCGCCGAGGTCATCGCCGCGTCGCTGGGCCTGGACCTTTACACGGTGAACCTGGCGACCGTGGTGGACAAGTACATCGGCGAGACCGAGAAGAACCTGGAGCGGATCTTCACCGAGGCGGCGGGCGTGAACGGCGTGCTGCTGTTCGACGAGGCCGACGCGATCTTCGGCAAGCGGTCGGAGGTGCGTGACGCGCACGACCGCTACGCCAACATCGAGAGCGCGTACCTGTTGCAGCGCATGGAGACCTTCGACGGCATCGCGGTACTGGCCACGAACCTGCGCGCGAACCTGGACGAGGCGTTCACCCGCAGGCTGGACGTGGTGGTGGACTTCCCGGTGCCCGACGAGCCGCTGCGCCGCCTGCTGTGGGACCGCTGCCTCGGCGTGACCGCACCGCGCGTCGACGTGGACCTCGACTTCCTCGCGTCGGCGTTCGAGCTGGCCGGCGGGCACATCCGGTCGGCCGCGGTGACCGCCGCGTACCTGGCGGCCGAGGCGGGCGGCCCGGTGGGCATGGCGGAGGTGGTCGGCGCGGTGGCGCGCGAGTACCGCAAGCTCGGCCGGCTGGTCGGCGAGCGGGAGTTCGGGCGGTACCTGGAGCTGGCGATGGCGAGCACGACCCGGTGAACTGCCCTTTCGGGCAGTGAGAGCCGCCCCGCCGGTCCTGGTTCGGTGGTACGGCCGGGGCGCACGATGGATCCGGACTGGCGTTCGAGGGAGCGACCATGCGCGAGCACGACCACGAGGCGGACAGCGGGCTCCGGCCCAAGGGCGACCGCGTCGAGCACGCCGACAACGACCTGCTGGGACGTGCCGCCGCCGCGGGCCGGCCGGACGTCCTCGGCACCGCCGGGCTGCTCGACCTGCAACGGGCGGTCGGCAACGCGGGCGCGAGCACGGTGGTGGAGGAGGCCGCGGAGTCGCCGGTGCACGGTGTGGTGGGTTCCGGCGGTTCGCCGCTGGACGCCGACGTGCGCGCCGACATGGAGTCCCGCTTCGGGCAGGACTTCGGCGACGTGCGCGTGCACACCGACGGCGCGGCGCACGAGTCGGCGAAGTCGGTCAACGCTCAGGCTTACACGGTCGGCTCGGACATCGTGTTCCAGCAGGACAAGTACGACCCGTCGTCCGACTCGGGCAAGCACATGCTGGCCCACGAGCTGACACACGTCGTGCAGCAGCGCAACGGTCCCGTGGACGGCACCGACGCGGGCGGCGGGGTGAAGGTCAGCGACCCGTCCGACCGGTTCGAGCGCGAGGCGAGCGGCACCGCCGACCGGATCATGGCCGAGCCCGCTCCTGCCGCCGCCGTTCAACGGGAGGAAGAGAACGTCGAGGAGGAGACGGCGCAGACCTACGTCGCGCCGTCCGTGCAGCGGGAAGAGGACGAAGAGGAAGCGGTCTGACCCGACTGCCGCACGCCCCGCCGCGCCTCCCGTGCGGCGGGGCTTCCTCTTGTGCGGCAACGGATCGGGCGGCTGCACCTTTGGGCAGCCAACGGCGTACACCGGCACAGCCCCGCGGTCGTTTCGCCCGTCGCCGAAGCGCAGCAGCATCGACGGCACAGCTGCAGAACCGTCCGCACGACTTGGGAGGCAACGGATGCCCACCTATCTCTCCCCGGGGGTGTACGTCGAGGAGGTGGAGGCTGGTGCGCGGCCCATCGAGGGCGTGGGCACCGCCGTCGCCGCCTTCGTCGGCTTCGCGGCCCGAGGCCCGTTCAACACGCCGACGCTGGTGTCCAACTGGGCCCAGTTCACGCAGGTCTTCGGCGATTTCGTGCCGGACTGCTACCTGGCGCAGTCGGTGTACGGGTACTTCCTCAACGGCGGCTCGAACTGCTACGTCGTGCGCATCGGCGGTGACCGCGCCAAGGGCAACGGCCAGCTGCCCGCGGGCGCCGGTGCCCAGGCGGCACTCGGCGGCTACAAGATCACCGCACGGGAGCTCGGCGCGCCCGAGATCACCGTCGAGGTCGCCGACGTGCCGGGCGACAACCAGCCGGACGACCGGTTCACGTTGCTGGTCAAGCAGAACGGCAAGGTGGTCGAGACGCACACCGTGTCCACCAAGCGCACCAAGGAGTACATCGTCGCGGTCGTGCAGGAGAAGTCGAACCTGATCACGGTCGAGGAGACGGCGGGCGCGGGCGTGGCCAAGGTGGAGAAGGGCAGCGTCACGCTCAAGGAGGTCGTCGCGGCCGACCCGTCGCCCGTGCCGCGCAAGATCGCGGCCGACGACTACGTCGGCGACGTCTCCGACCGCACCGGGTTCGGCGGCCTGGAGGCGATCGACGAGATCACCATGGTCGCGGTGCCCGACCTGATGAGCAGCTACCAGCGCGGCGCGATCACGTTGGAGTCGGTGAAGGCCGTGCAGCTCGCGATGATCGCCCACTGCGAGCTCATGGGCGACCGGATCGCCGTGCTCGACACACCGCCCGGCCTGAACCCGCAGCAGGTCAAGGACTGGCGGCAGAACGGCGCGGGCTACGACTCGAAGTACGCGGCGCTGTACTACCCGTGGATCAAGATCTTCGACCCGGCGAGCAACGACCACTCGTTCATCCCGCCGAGCGGCCACATGGCCGGGGTGTGGGCCCGCACGGACGCGACGCGCGGCGTGCACAAGGCGCCCGCGAACGAGGTCGTGCGCGGCGCGGTGGCGTTGGAGACGCAGCTGACCAAGGCCGAGCAGGAGCTGCTGAACCCGATCGGGATCAACTGCGTGCGGTCGTTCCCCGGCCGCGGCATCCGGGTGTGGGGCGCGCGCACGCTGTCGTCCGACGCGGCGTGGCGGTACCTGAACGTGCGGCGGCTGTTCAACTACCTGGAGGAGTCGATCCTCGACGGCACGCAGTGGGTCGTGTTCGAGCCGAACGACGACGCGCTGTGGGCCCGGATCCGCCGCACCATCAGCGCTTTCCTGGTCACGGAGTGGCGCAAGGGTGCGTTGTTCGGGCTCACCCCGGACGAGGCGTTCTACGTCAAGTGCGACCGCGAGACCAACCCGGCCGAGAGCATCGACCTCGGCCAGGTGATCTGCGAGGTCGGCATCGCACCGGTCAAGCCCGCGGAGTTCGTGGTGTTCCGGCTGGCGCAGATTTCCGGCGGCACCAGCCTCGTCAACGAGTAGTCGAGTCCTAGTTTAAGGCGGTCGGTCATGGCTCTTCCCGAACTCGACACCTCGGTCGGCCACTCGTTCGGCCTGGAGGTCGACGGCGTCGCGATCAAGCAGATCTCCGAGGTCTCCGGGCTGAAGATGGAGCAGGACGTCATCGAGCTGAAGACGAACACGGCGGACGGCAAGTACGTCATCAAGAAGCTGCCCGGCAAGCCGAAGGCGGGCGAGGTCACGCTGACCCGCGGGCTCACCGACGACCAGAGCTTCGAGAAGTGGGTCAAGGACGCGCACTTCGGTCGGATGGGCAACGCCCGCAAGGGCGGGGCGATCATCGTCTACGACTACGAGGGCCAGCCGATCAAGCGGTACAAGCTGACCAACGCGTGGCCGAAGTCGCTGGAGATCGGCACGTTGAAGGCGGGCGACACCAGCGTGCTCACGGAGAAGCTCGTCATCACCTACGAGATGATGGAAGTCGAGTGACGCCATGCGCAGGATGATGGCGGCGGTACCCACCCCTGACGTTTCGGCTCCTGTTCGGGCTTCGGTCGAGCCGATGCGCACGGAGTTCGCCTTCGAGCTGCCGCGCGGGTACGTCGACGACAGCGGTGCGGTGCACCGTTCCGGCGTGATGCGCCTGGCGACCGCGCGGGACGAGCTGGTGCCGCTGCGGGACGACCGGGTGCGGGAGAACTCGGCGTACCTGACCGTGGTGCTGCTGGCGCGGGTGATCGTGCGCATCGGCTCGGTGACCGACGTGCACGCCGGTGTGGTGGAGAACCTGTTCGCGTCGGACCTCGCGTTCCTGCAGGACGTGTACCGGCGGATCAACAGCGAGGGGCACACCCGCGCGGCGGTGGCCTGTCCCGAGTGCGGGCACGGGTTCAGCGTGGACGTCGCGGGTGGGCGCCTGGGGGAATCGTGACGTACGCGGCCGACCGGCTGCACGAAGAGGTCGCGTACGTGGCGTACCACTTCCACTGGTCGTGGGAGGAGATCCTCGACCTGGAGCACCCGGACCGGCTGCGGTACGTGGCCGAGATCGCCCGGATCAACACACGGATCAGCCAGGGACGGTGAGGGTGCGATGTGGCCGTGGCGACGTGAGGCGGCACGCTCCACCCCGCCGCTGCCCGTGCGGCGGGGTGAGTGGCGCGGGCTGCCGCCGATCCAGCGGGTGGTGGCCGGGCACCCGTTGGTGAACCCGGTGGAGCGGTTCTCGGCGTCGTTGACGTCGTGGCGGTCACCGGCCTACCTGGCGCCGTTGGCCCACGGGGTGGGTGAGGCGGAGCCGTCTGGCGTGATCGAGGGCGTCGCGCAACGAGTCGTGGAGCTGCCGCTGGCCACACCGCCGGCACCCAAGCCCCGGGGCCTGTGGTCCCGGATCCGCGACGCCATCCGGCCCGAGCCCGCGCCGACAACGGAAGTTTCGGCGACGACAACACCGACCTTTCAAACCGAGAACGCGACCACAGCCGAGAACCCGACCGCAGCCGAGAACCGGGTCACTGCCGAGACCCGGTCGGCGGTGGGGAGCCGGGCGGTCCAACGCACGGCGAGTGTCGACTCGGCACCGAGCCTTCCCGTGCGCGGCGCAGGGGTCGGGAACTCGCCGGTGAGGGGTTCGGTGGCCGGGAGTTCAGCGGTTGAGCACTCGGCGGTCGAGAGTTCGGCGGCTGGGAGTTCGGCGGCCGAGCACTCGGCGATCGAGGATTCGCCGGTCGGGAAGGCAGCGGTCGAAAGCCCTGGCTCCGGAACCTCGATCACCCCCAGCCCGGCTGCTCCGGCCCTACCAGTCCGGAGTCCGGCTGTGCAGCCTCCGGTGATCCAACGCCCGACCCTCCAACGCGCGCCGGTCCAGGACTCGGCGGTGCGGATCCCGACGTTCGAGCGCCCGGCAGCTCAGACGCTGGCGGCCCAGAGCCCGGCGGCCCAGAGCCCGGCAGTTCAGATCCCGGCGGCCGAGACCCCGGCAGCTCAGCCCCCGGCGGCCCAGAACTCGGCAGTTCAGAACCCGGCAGTTCAGAGGTTGGCAGCTCAGGTCCCGGCAGTGCAGGGGCGGGTAGTGCAGGGCCCGGCAGTGCAGGGGCGGGTAGTGCAGGGCGGGGCAGGTAGGGGGCCGACAATCCAAGGCCCGGTGATCCAGCGCGTGCCAGATCGGGGCACAGCAGCTCAGAGTCCGCCAACGCAGAGCCCACCAAGCCAGAGCCCGCCTAGCCAGAGCCCGGCACTGCGGAGCCTGGCAACCCACGGCCCAGTGAGCACGAATCCGGCGAGCACCGACCCGGTGGCCCAAAGCCCAGTGACCCAGGACCCCGTATCCCAGGACCCGGTGACCCATGGCCTTGCCGCGCACAGCGTGGCAACTGATCCCCTGCTCGCCGAGATCGCGGTGACCCGTAGTCCGGTGGTCGAGAGTTCGGCAGCCGAGAAGCCGGTGGTCGGGCGATTGGTGGCCAGGAGTTCGGGGGGCGAGCGTCCGACACTTCAGCGCGCGACGATCCAGCCGCACGCCACCCGGGTACCGGATGCGCCGGTCCATGCTGGTGGGAGGCCGGTTGCCGAAGCGCGGGCTGCCCAAGAGCCGGTCTTGGCGGCTCCGGTGGCTCAGCGTTCGGTGGGTCAGCCGGTCCAGCCGGTCCAGGCGGTGCAGCGGACCGAGGTGCGGGGGCAGGCCGGAGGTGGGGCGAGTCCCGTCAGCGTGCAGCGGCGGGGGGTCGGGGTTGGGTTGGGGATGCCGATCACGCCTGCCGAGGTGGCCGGGCCGGTGGTGCGGGAACGTGCCGGCCCGTCCGGGGTGGAGTTGGGGCGGGCGGTCGTGGGTGACGGGTTCGTTCCCGAGGCGGGGACCGCGTTCGTGCAGCGGGAAGTCGAGGTGCAGGCGACGTCTGTGGTGCCCGCGCCCGCGGAATCGGTGGCCCCGGCACCGGCCCAGGACGCTGCGCCCGCTCCGGGACCTGCCGTGGCTGCCCCGGACGCCGAGGAACTGCTGAAGAAGCTCTACGACCCGCTCGTCCGCCGGCTCAAGGCCGAGCTGTGGCTCGACCGGGAACGGCGCGGGGCGTTGACCGATCGGTGGAGGTGAGCGGTATGGCCGAGGTGGATGAGGCGGTTTCCGTGTGCTTCGTCGTGCGCATCGACGACGAGAGCCTCGGCTCCTTCAACAGCTGTGACGGGCTCGGCGTCGAGTTCACCGTCGAGCAGCGCGAAGAAGGCGGCAACAACGGCATGGTCTGGCAGCTGCCCACCCGGATCAAGTACTCCAACGTCAAGCTGTCCCGTCCCGTCACGAAGGACAGCGCCAAGATCATCAAGTGGATCGCGGGCATGGCGGCGGGCATCACGCGCAAGACCGCGATCATCGAGGCGCGCACGCTGGCGGGCACGGTGATCGCCAGTTGGGCGCTCTCCGGCGTGGTCCCGGTCCGGTGGAGCGGCCCGCAGCTGTCCGCCGACTCGCCCAAGGTCGCGACCGAGACCCTCGAACTCGCCCACCACGGCTTCCTCGACACGGCGAAGTGACCCCATGGCCTCCCCGATCACCTTCACCTCGGCGGGCACCAGCGCGAGGTCCACCAGCTACGCCGCGCCGACGAACCTGCAGAAAGCCCTCCTCAGCGTCCACCGCCCACCGAAAGCGGGCGGCGCGGCCAAGCCCGGCGACCTGATGCACGAGATCACCTTCCAGTTCAACCCCAAGGAACTGTCGCTGTCCAAGAACGCCAAGTGGGAGCGCAGCCGCCAACCCAACGTGGCCAAGAGCGGCACGCCGGAGTTCAAGGGCTCCGACCCGGTCAAGCTCGCCCTGGAGATCTTCCTCGACGCCACCGAGCACATGGACGACGGCGTGGTGAAGAAGGTCGAGCAGCTGTTCGCCTGTTGCGTGCCCACCGAGGACAGCCGCCAACACGGCAAGGGCTCGCCGCCGTGGGTGATCTTCAAGTGGGGCGGGATGACGGGCTTCCCGGCGTTCGTGGCGAGCGTCGCCGCCAAGTACACCCTGTTCACGCCCGCCGGCGTCCCGGTCCGTGCCACGTGCACGGTCAACCTGGAGGAGATCGCGGGCGAGCAGGGCGGCCAGAACCCGACCTCCGGCGCCCTCGCCGCCCGCGACTCGCACGTCCTGGTCGCGGGCGACACGCTGCAGTCGGTCGCCTACAAGGCCTACGGCAACGCCGAGTTGTGGCGGGAGATCGCCGAGGCCAACGACATCGACGACCCGATGCGGCTGCGACCGGGGACCCGCCTGCTGGTGCCCGCGTTGGAGGAGATCCGCGATGGCCACTGAGACCTTCGCCAACTCCCTCGTGGTCGAGGTGGCGGGCGGTCCGCTGCCCGCCGACGTGAAGTCCCTGCTCACGCACGCGTTCGTGGACGACAGCCGCAACCTGCCGGACGTGTTCGTGCTGCGCTTCCGCGACCCCGGCCACGTCGTGCTCGGCAAGGGCAAGTTCACCATCGGGGCGAAGATCGCGCTCAAGGTCCAGACGTCCGACCCGGGAGGCCCGCAGCCGTTGATGAGCGGCGAGGTCACCGCGGTCGGCGTGGAGCTGGACGAGGGCGGCACGTTCACCGAGGTCCGCGGCTACGACCTGGGGCACCGGCTGTTCCGCGGCCGGCGGGTCGCCTCCTACCCGAACATGACCGTCGCCGACGTGGTGCGCAAGGTCGCGCAGCGGGCGGAGATCCCGGTCGGGCAGATCGACGACGTCAAGGGCTTCGGCCGCCCGCACACCCAGCTCAGCCAGGACGGGGTGAGCGACTGGGAGTTCCTGTCCCGCCTCGCCGCGCTGGTCGGCGCGCAGATCGCGGTGGTGGAGGGCAAGCTGGAGTTCGGCCTGCCGGAGGAGCCCAAGTCGGCGCCCGCGGTCAACGCCAAGGCCAAGGCGAACCCGCTGGTGCTGGAGGTGCACCGGAACCTGCTGTCGCTGCGCGCCGCCATCACGGCCGCCGAGCAGGTGCCCGAGGTGCGGGTGCGCGGCTGGGACGACGACACCAAGCAAGCCGTCGAGGCCACCAAGCCCGCGAACGCCCTGGGCACGGAGGTGACCGGCGTCGACCCGGTCGCGCTGGCCGGCAAGTTCGGCAGCCCGCCGTTCCTGGTGGGCGGCCCGCACCGCACCCAGGCCGAGGCGGACGTGGTCGCCGCGGCGCTGGCCACCCAGCTGGGCGCCGCGTGCGCGGAACTGGCCGGGGTGGCGCGCGGCAACCCCAAGCTGCGGGCGGGCACGGCGGTGGCGCTGACCAACGTCGGCGAGCCGCTCGCGGGCAAGTACACGCTCACCAGCACCCGGCACCTGTTCAGCGAGCAGTCCGGCTACACCACCGAGTTCACCGTCTCCGGACGCCAGGAACGCTCCCTCTACGGCCTGGCCAACGGCGGTCCTGGCGGTGCGCCGAACCGCGGCCTGGTCCCCGCGATCGTCAGCGACGTGCGCGACCCGGCGAAAGCGGGCCGGGTCAAGGTCACCTACCCGTGGCTCGCACCGGACTTCGCCAGCGGCTGGGCCCGGACCGTGCACAGCAGTGCGGGCAACGGCTACGGCGGGCTCGTGCTGCCCGAGGTCGGCGACGAGGTGCTGGTGGGCTTCGAGCACGGCGACTTCGACGCGCCGTACGTGCTCGGCGGCCTCTACAACGGCAAGGACAAGCCGCCGACGCTCGCCAAGGACCCGGTGGACGGCAACAGCGGCGAGGTCACGGCCCGCGGGTTCGTCTCCCGCAAGCACCACAAGGTCGAGTTCGTGGAGGACGAGGGCATCACGATCGCCAGCGGCGACGGCAAGTTCGTGGTCAAGCTGGACCAGCGCAACCAGGTCGTCGAGGTGACCAGCGGCAAGGCCGTGACGATCAAGGCGCAGAACGGCGTGACCATCGACGCGGGCACCGGCCCGCTGGAGCTCAAGGGCCAGAAGATCACCGCGAAGGCGCAGACCGACGTGGCCATCGAGGCGGGTGCGCAGCTCAAGGCATCCGGCACCGCCGGGGTGAAGGTCGAGGGCGCCACGGTGGCCGTGACCGGCCAGGGCCAGGCCGAGCTGACCGCGAGCGGCCCGGTGACCGTGCGCGGCGCGGTCGTCCGGATCAACTGAGGGGGACGAAGGACATGCCACCAGCGGCGAGGGTCGGCGACCCGACCGGGCACCCCGGCGTGCTGGCGCCGCCGGGCGTGCCGACCGTGCTCATCGGCGGGATGCCCGCCGCCACCGTCGGCAACCTCCACACCTGCACGTTCCCCGGCCTGCCACCGCACCCGCCGACGCCCGTGCTGCCACCCGGCTGCCCGACCGTGCTGATCGGCGGCAGACCCGCGGCCCGGATGGGCGACCTGGCGGGCTGCGGCGCGCCGATCGTCGTCGGCTGCCCGACCGTCCTCATAGGAGGGTGACGTGGACTTCATCGGCCGCGGCCTGGCGTTCCCCGTGCACACCGACGCCACCGGCTCCGTCGCGCTGGTCGGCGGCGAACGCGAGATCGTGGAGAGCATCCGGCTGATCCTGGCCACCGCGCCGGGCGAACGCCCGATGCGGCCGGAGTTCGGCTGCGCCATCCACGACCTGGTGTTCGCACCCGCCGACGCGGCCACCGCCGGCCGGATCGCCTACGAGGTGCGGCTGGCGCTGGAGCGCTGGGAACCCCGCATCACGCTCACCGACGTGTCCGTCGGCTTCGACGAGGTCGACCAGGGCACCCTGCTCATCGACCTGCGGTACGCGCTGCGCGGCACGAACGACCCGCGCAACCTGGTGTTCCCCTTCTACGTCATCCCGCCGCACGAGGCCGACGAGGAGGGTGCGCGATGACGTCCCTGCCCACGCCCAACCTGGACGACCGGCGGTTCCAGGACCTGGTGGACGAGGCCAAGCGCCGCGTGCAGCAGAACTGTCCGGAGTGGACGGACCACAACGTGTCCGACCCCGGCGTGACGCTGATCGAGGCGTTCGCGCACATGGTGGACGAGCTGCTGTACCGGCTCAACCGCGTGCCCGACCTGCACTACCTGCGGTTCCTCGACCTGATCGGGGTGAAGCTGTTCCCGCCCACGGCGGCGACCGGCGACGTCACGTTCTGGCTGTCCGCGCCGCGTGACGTGCCGGTGGTGGTGCCCGCTGGCGCGCAGGTGGCCACCGAGCGCAGCGAGGTCGAGGACCCGGTGGTGTTCACCGTGGACCAGGAACTGACGATCGTGCCGTGCTCGTTGGCGCACCTCGTCACCGCGGTGCCGGACACGGCGATCCCGCCCGCCGACCGCACCGACGAACTGCGCGACGGCAAGGCGCCCGAGGTGTTCGCCACGCCACCCGCGCCCGGTGACTCCGTCCTCTTCGGACTGTCGGACGCGGTGCCGGGCTGTGCGGTGCTGTTGCGGGTCGAGGCGCACGCCGAAGGCCGAGGCGTGGACCCGCGCGACCCGCCGTGGGCGTGGGAGGCGTGGAACGGCACCGGGTGGAGCCCGTGCGAGGTGGACCGCGACACCACCGGTGGCTTCAACCAGCCCGGTGACGTGGTGCTGCACGTGCCGCGCACGCACGCCGTGTCCGTCATCGCCCGGCACCGCGCCGGGTGGCTGCGGTGCCGTGCCGTCGCACCCGCGCCCGACCGGCCGTTCTACCAGCGGCCGCCGAAGCTGGTGTCCGTCACCGCCGCCACCATCGGCGGCACGACCGGCGCCACGCACGCGGACATCGTGCGCGGCGAGACGATCGGCGTGTCCGAAGGCGTGCCGGGGCAACGGTTCCCACTCGCCCGCACACCGGTCGTGGTGGACGACGGCGCGCTCGTGGTGGAGGTCGCCACACCGGACGGGTGGGAGCGGTGGACCGAGGTGCGGTCCTTCGCCGAGTCCGGGCCCGACGACCGGCACGTGGTGCTGGACCGCGTCGGCGGCGAGGTGATCTTCGGCCCGGCGGTGCGGCAACCCGGCGGCGGCGTGCGGCGCTACGGCGCGATCCCGCTGAAGTCGGCCGCGATCCGGGTGCCCGAGTACCGGACCGGCGGCGGTCTGCGCGGCAACGTGGCACGCGGGTTGTTGCAGGTGCAGCGCGACCCGGTGCCGTTCGTGACGGCGGTGACGAACCGGCAACCCGCGTCCGGTGGCGTGGCGGGTGAGTCGGTGCGTGACGCGGCGGTGCGCGGGCCGTTGCTGCTGCGCACGCGCGACCGTGCCGTGACGGCCGAGGACTACGAGGTGCTGACGCGGGAGGCGGCGCCGGAGATCGCCCGGGTGCGGTGCGTGCCGGCGAGTCCGGGGTCGGCCGCGGTGCGGGTGCTGGTCGTGCCGTCGGTCGGCGCGCACGAGGAGTCGGACTTCGCCGCGTTGCAGCCCAGCGCGGACGTGCGGGAGCGGATCGAGCGGTTCCTGGAGGAACGCCGGTGCGTCGGTGCGCGCGTGTCCGTGGAACCGCCCTACTACCAGGGCGTCACGGTGGTGGCGCGGCTCAAGGCGAAGGCGGGCACGCCCGAGGACGTGCTGCGGACGCGGTCGGTGCAGGCGCTGTACGACTACTTCAACCCGGTCAGCGGCGGTCCGGACGGCGACGGCTGGCCGTTCGGGCGGCCCGTGCAGTCCGGTGAGGTGTTCGCCGTGCTCCAGCGGTTGCCCGGGGTCGAGCTGGTCGAGGAGATCAAGCTGTTCGGGGCGAACCCGGTGACCGGCGAGCGCGGCAACGCGGCGGCCCGGCTCGACCTGCCGCCCAACGGGCTCGCGTTCTCCTACGGCCACCAGGTGCGGGTGGCGCGATGACGACACCGCACCCGTTGGCCGACCGACTGCCCGCCGTGTACGTGGAGGACGGGTTCACGTCGCGGTTCCTGGCGGCGTTGGACGAGGTGCTCGCGCCGGTGTTCACCACGTTGGACGGGTTCGCGGGTTACCTCGACCCGCGGCTGGCGCCGGAGGACTTCCTGGAGTGGCTGGCGCACTGGGTGGCGCTGGACGTCGGCGAGGGCTGGCCGGTGGCGCAACGGCGGGCGCTGGTGGCGCGGGCGGTCGAGCTGCACCGGTGGCGCGGCACGCGGCGCGGGCTGGCCGAGCACGTGGCGCTGCTGACCGGGGGAGACGTGGAGGTGCGCGACAGCGGCGGCTGCACGTCGACCGACCGGCCGGGGCTCGCGGTGGCGGACGACCCGCCGAGCGTGCACGTCCGCGTGCGGGTGGTCCGGCCGGACGAGGTGGACCGGACCCGGCTGGTGGCCGCGATCGCCGGCGCGGTGCCCGCGCACGTCGCGGTGGACTTGGAGGTGGTGGGGGAATGATCGTGTGCGCGCAGTGCGGTGAGAGCAACGCACCGGGGTCGGAGTTCTGCGGTGACTGCGGGACGTACCTGGAGTGGGAGCCGAAACCCGCGCCGGTGCCCGATCAGGTCGCGGCACAGACCGGCCGGGGGCAAGCCGTGCCGGGGCAAGGCGTGCCGGGACAAGGCGGGCCGGTGCAAGGCGGGCCGGTGCAAGGCGGGCCGGGACAAGCCTGGCCGCGACAAGGCGAGCCGGGACAGGCCGGACCGGGACACGCCTGGCCGGGACAGGCCGAACCGGGGCAAGCAGGGCCGGGGCAAGCCGGGCCGCACCACCAGCCGAGACCGTGGACGCCGCCGCCCCGCAACGGGGCGCAACCCCTCCCGACCCAACCCGTGCCGTCCCAGCCCACCCCGCAACAGCCGGGCGCGATGCAGCCCACCGACCAGAAGCCGACCGCCGGCACGCACCGGCCCCGCCTCACCGAGCGCCGCACTCCCCAGCCCGGTGACCTCATCTGCGGCCAGTGCGGCGAGGCCAACCCGCCCACCCGCAAGTTCTGCGCCCGCTGCGGCTCGGCCCTGGTGGAGGCCGCGGTCGTGCCGGAGAAGTGGTGGCGCAAGCTGCTGCCCCGGCGCAAGCCACCGGAGGCGGGCAGCCGCCCCACCCGCCGCGTCGGCACCGTGCGCCGCCGGGTCGGCCAGGTGCTCCGCTGGTCGTTCGTCGTGGCGCTCCTGGGCGCGATCGGGGCCTACGGGCTCGTGCCGTCGTTCCGCGGCCTGGTCAACACCCGGGCGACCTCGATCGCCAAGGACGTCAAGGGACTCTTCGGCACCGACCTCACACCCGTGCGCCCCACCGGCATCACCGCCACCGCCGAATCGCCCGGCCAGGGGCCCGGTCTCGCCTTCGACAACGCGACCAACACGTTCTGGCTCGCACCGGTCGAACCGCGACCGCCCGCGCTGGTGCTCGACTTCGGCCGCGAGGTCGACCTGCGCGAGGCCATCGTCCGGGTCGGCAACCCGGCCGACCTGCAAGCCGCGCACCGGCCCAAGAAGCTGCACCTCGTCTACCCGACCGGCCGCACGTTCGACGTCGACCTCGCCGACACCCCGGACCCGCAGACCGTCCGGGTCGAAGGTGTCGCGACCAGCGTCGAGGTGCACGTGACCGAGTGGCACCGGTCGTTGCGCGGCAACGAGGTCGCGCTCGCCGAGATCGAATTCTTCGCGGTGAGGTGAGCGGTGAGGCACCTGGCGCTCGTGGTGGTCCTGCTGGCCGGGCTGGTCGTCGCCGAACGGCCGGTGACGGCCACCGCCCAGCCGCAGGTCCTGGCGCCGTACCGGGTCGCGGTCAGCCGGGGCAGCCCCGGGGACATCTGGAGCACGGACGCCCGAGGCGGCGATCCCCGGCAGATCACCGACACCCCGGACGCCTCCGAAGGCGATCCAGCCTACTCGCCGGACGGCACGTCGATCGCCTTCACCCGGTGGGTCGGTGAGGGCTCCGACGTGATCGTGGCCGACGCCGAGGGCGGCGGAGAGCGGTCGCTGCACCACGGCAGGCACCCGTCCTGGTCGCCGGACGGCTCGATGATCGCGTTGCTGGCCGGCGGCGAGGTCATCGTGGTCAGGGTCGCCGACGGCGCCGAGCTGACCACGATCCCGGTGCCGCGGCACATCGTCGGCTACGACGACAAGCCGGCCTGGTCACCGACCGGCGACGTCATCGCGTTCGGCCGCCACACGAGCTACCTGAACCCGCCGCACGTCCAGCCGTACGTCGTGGGCGCGTCCACGTCCCGCACCGGCACGTTCACCACCACCGCGACCGTGCGCACGCCGTCCGTGCCCGCCCGTCCGGAGATCATGTTCCTGCTGGACACCACGTCGTCCATGAACACCACGGTGGACACCGTCCGAGCCAACCTCGGCACGGTGATGGAGCGGATCGCCACCGCCGAGCCGGACGCGCTGTTCGGCATCGCCACCTACCAGGACGCCACCGACCCCGACCGCTACCGGCTCGTGCACAACCTGACCACCCGGGACGTGCTCCAGCCCGTGCTCGCCGAACCCGCGAACTTCCCCATCGGCTTCGGCGGCGACCTGCCCGAGGACTGGTTCAACGCGCTGCACCACCTCGCCCGCGACCAGGAACCGGACGGCGGCTACCTCACGTTCAGCGAGGGCGACGACGTCACCCGGATCATCGTGCTCGCGGGCGACGCGGCCAGCCACAACAGCCCCGACACCTGCGACACCGTCACCTTCCCGGACTGTCCCGGTGCCACGCCGTACTGGACCGAGGACGAGATCACCGACGACCTGACCGAGCGGGACATCCACCTCGTCGGCGTGCCCGTGGTGATCGTGCAGGACCCGCCGTACACGGAGAAGCTGGACAGCCGGCTCCAGGCCACGCGCCTCACCACCATCACCGACGGGGTGCTGGTCGACGGGTACGAGCCCGGGCAGATCGTGGCCGGCATCGAGCAGGGCATCACCACGTTGCCGGTGACCGTGACACCGGAGGCGTCCTGCCCGGCCGGGGTCACCGTCCGGTTCGACCCGCCCAGGGCCCGCGTCGCGGGTGGCACGGACGTCACCTTCACCGAGACCGTGACGCTGGGCGAAGCGCCCACCGCGCGGGCCGCCGCGGACCTGGAGTGCCGGGTCTGGTTCCGGTTCGACGACAAGCTGCCCGCCGAGCCGTACGAGCAGTTCATCGACATCACCGTCGCCGCACCCGCCCCGCCGACCGTGGTGGTGAACGCGCACGCCGTGCCCAGCCCGGACCGGACGCCCGTGCCGGCCACCTTCACGGCCACCGCCACCGACGCCGCCGGCGCACCGCTCACCCCGACCTGCGACGCCACGTCCGGCGCGCTGTTCCCGGTCGGCCTGACCACCGTCACGTGCACCGCCACCGACAGCGGTGGCCGGACCGGGCGGGCGAGCAGCGCGGTCACGGTCCACGTGCCGGAACGGGGCGAGACCGACGACATCTGGCTCGCCCGGCTCGACGGCGCGGACCTCGTGCAGCAGGTCCACCTGTCGCCGTCGTTCGCGACGCCGTGCGCCCGGCGGGACAGCGCCCCCGCGTGGTCGCCGGACGGCAACCGGCTCGTCTACGAGCACGACGACGTCCTGTGCGTGGCCGACGCGACGGGCTCGAACGCCACCCCGATCACGTCGGGCGGCGAGCCGCCGGAGGACCCCGCGTGGTCACCGGACGGGTCGTTGATCGCGTTCTCGATGAGCGACGCCGACGAGTACCACCGGGTGTGGACGGTGCCACCCGGCGGCGGCACGCCCGTCGACCTGGTCTCGTTCCGCCAGGAGGACGCCGACCTGCCCGCGTTCCGACCGCTGCCCGACCTCGTGCTGACCGGTTCCGCCGCGCCCGCCGCGGTGCCCTTCGGCGGTGCCACGTCCGTGCGGCTGCGGGTGACCAACAGCGGCCTGGCCCCGGCCCGGGACGCCGACCTGGCGTTGACCGTGCCCGCCGGGCTCCGGGTCGAGGAGGTCACCACCACCGCCGGCACGTGCACCACGACGGGGTGCGCGCTGGGCCGGCTCGCACCGAACGAGACCGCCGAGGTCCTGGTGACCGCCACGGGGACCGCGGCGGGGCGCCAGGTCGTCCGGGCGACCCTGCCGCCGGACGTCAACCCCGGCGACAACGCCGCCGACGTGGCGGTGACCGTGGCCGACGAGATCAGGCCGCCGGACAACCCCGGGTCGCTGTCGCTGGCCGTGGCGCTGGTGCCGCAGGAGGGTTACGTCGGCGGTGACGACCTCGTGCTGTCCTACCGGGTGCGCAACGGCGCGCCCGTGCCGATGACCGACGTCCGCGTGGTCACCTCCCTGCCGCCGCAACTGCTCCCGGTAGACGCCGTCACGGGCTGCTCGGCCGACGGGGCGACGTGCGCGCTCGGCACGCTCGCACCCGGCCAGGAGGCCGAAGTGCAGGTTACGCTGCCCGCGAAGGCCGCACTGGACAGCACGGCGGGCGGCTCGGTGCTCGGCGTAGGACCGGACGACAACGCCGCCGACAACACCGCCGCCGTCCGCGTGCTGGTGCGGCAGCCGGAGATCGCGGTCGAACCCGGCCTCGGGCCGACCGGGTTGGTGCCCCGCGCCACCGGCCGGTCGTTCCCGCCCGGCGCGACGGTGCGGCTGGGCTGGACGCTCGGCCTCTCGCCGACACCCGGTGACGTCGTCGTGCGGCCGGACGGCACGTTCGAGGCGTACGTCCTGGTGTTCCACAATGACCGCATCGGCGTGCGGCAGCTCGAAGCCGTGCCGGTCGTCGGGTCCGCGTTCGGCGCGGTGCGCTCCGGTGACTTCCTCGTCGTCCCCAAAACCCTGCAACCACCCGACTTCGCGTCCCGCGAGTGACACCGGTGGCTGCCCGATGGGGCAGCACCGGACGCACCCGGTCCCACCCTTGCGCCACTGCCCCGACCGAACCGACCAGCGGAGGATTCACGCCATGGGCGCAACCGCGACGCTGTCCGCCACCGGCCTGGCCGTGGCACCCGGCGAAGACGTCACCTGCACGGTCGTCGTGCGCAACACCGGAGACCTGGTGGACGAGTTCACCGTGGACGTGGTCGGCGACGCGGCCGGGTGGGCGACCGCCGAACCGGCCTCGGTCAACCTCGTGCCCCAGGCGTCCGCCTCGGTGGTCGTGCGGTTCGCGCCGCCGCGCGCCTCCGAGGCGGCCGCGGGCCCCGTGCCGTTCGGCGTCCGCGTCACCTCGCGCGAGGACCCGTACGGGTCGGTGGTCGAAGAGGGCGTGGTCGAGGTCGCCGCGTTCACCGACCTGTCCGCCGAGATCGTGCCCGCCAAGGTGGAGGCGGGTGCGCGCGGCCGGTTCGAGGTGGCCGTCGACAACGTCGGCAACCACCCGGTCGCGGTGCGGCTCAGCCCGACCGACCCGGACGGCGAGCTGGAGTTCAAGCTCGACCGGACCGACCTGGTGCTCACGCCCGGCACGGCGGCGTTCGTGAAGCTGGTCGCCAAGCCGCGCGACACGTTCCTGCGCGGACCGTCGCAGCCGCGGCCGTTCCGGGTGGAGGTGGTGCCCAGCTCCGGGCCGCCGCTGTCCGCCGCGGGCACGCTCGTGCAGCGTCAGCTGCTGCCGAAGTGGCTGCTGCCCGCGTTGATCGCGCTGCTGGCGCTGGCGGCGGTGCTGGCCGCGCTGTGGTTCACCGTGCTGCGCCCGGCCGTGAAGTCCGCCGCGCGGGAAGCCGCCGCGCAGCAGGTCCAAGAGGTCAAGACCGCCGTCGACGAGGCGCAGGCCGGTGCGGGGCAGGCGCAGGAGCAGGCGAAGGAAGCCGAGGTGAAGTCCGAGGAGGCGATGAAGGCCGCCGGGCTGGACCCGGAGGCGCCTCCCGGCTCGCCGCCCACCGCGAAGCCGGGTGACCAGGCGGGCGAGCCCGGTGAGCCGACCGACTTCCGGGTGGCCGCCGATGCCGCGATCGTGGCCAACCCGGACGTCTTCACCGACTTCGCGTTCACGCCACCGGCCGACAAGACCTTGCTGATCACCGACATCGTGCTGCAGAACCCGCGTGGCGACACCGGCACGGTGCGGGTGCTGCGTGACGCGAACGGCACCCGCGGCGTGCTGCTGGAGGTGGGCCTGGCCAACTTCCGCGACCTGGACCGCCACTACGTGCAACCGCTGCGGTTCAAGCCGGGCGAGCGGGTCATCGTGCAGGTCAGCTGCCAGAACCCGGCCGCCAAGGGCAACTGCCGGCCGTCGGTGTCCTTCGCCGGCAGGGCTGTGTAGGAGTGAGATCGGGGTAGGGACTCAGATCAGGCCTTCGCGCAAGGCGAAGGCCACGGCGTGCGCGCGGTTGCGCAGCTGGAACCGGTTGGTGATGTCGTGCAGGATCGACTTGACGGTGCGCTGCGAGTAGCACAGCTTCTCGGCGATCTCGCGGGTCTCGAAGCCGTCCGCGATCAGCCGCAGCACCTCGGTCTCCCGGTCGGACATGCCCGCCATGGTCCAGCCGTTGGGGTTGAGCACGTTGCGCTGCAACCGCGACACCCGGTCCAGCAGCCTGCCGAGCAGGTCCGGCGGCAGCGCGCCCTGGCCCGCGGCGGTGGCCTTCACCAGCCGCACCAACGTGTCCGGAGTGGCGTCGGAGCGGCGGATCACCGCGGACACACCGCTGCTGACCACGTTGAGCAGCTCCGGGTCGGCGATGTCACCGGCCACCAGCACGATGCCCGCGCTGCCCGGCGCCTGGAGCCTGCGCAGCAACTGCTGCGCCTCGCCGTCGAGGCGGTCGAGCACGACCAGCGCGACGGGCGCCGGTTCGTCCGGCTCGACCAGCCGTATCTCGGGCCGCGACCGCAACGCCGCCGTCACCCCGGCCCTGGTGATGGAGTCCGTCGCGTGCAGGACGACCGCGATCTGCTGATGTGCGTTCATCTCTGGTGCTCCCGCCCTCGTTGCCCCGATGCACCGGTCACGCCGCGTGCCACCGCAATCGTGGCTTCCCGGCGCGTCCCGGCACTACGGGCGCACCGTCCCGACCTGTCCCGGGTCCTCGCCCAGACCGGCCTGCTTCGCCCGGGACACGGCCTGCTCGCGGTCGGCCACGTGCAGCTTGCGCAGGATGTTCGACACGTGGTTGCGCACCGTCTTCGGGCTGAGCACCAGCGACCGGGCGATCGCCGTGTTGCCCTTGCCGTCGGCCATCAGCCGCAGCACGTCCCGCTCCCGCGCGGTCAGCTCCGGGAACGCCTCCACCCGTTCCCGCGGCACGGCGGCGAAGTACGCCAGCAGCCGCACCGCGATCGCCGGGCTGAAGATCGCCTCGCCCTCGCCGACCGACCGCACCGCGCGCACGATCTGCGGCGGCCGGGACGCCTTGAGCAGGTAGCCCAACGCACCCGCGCGCATCGCCGCGAACACCGACTCGTCGTCGTCGAACATGGTCAGCACCAACACCCGCACGCCGGGGTCGCGCGCCACGATCCGCCGCGTCGCCTCCACCCCGCCCAGGTCCGGCATGTTCAGGTCCATCACCACCACGTCCGGCTGGAGCGCGGCGGCCATGGACACCGCCGCCGTGCCGCCCGACGCCTCGCCGACCACCTCCGTGTCGGGTGCGGCGGCCAACGCGGCGGCCAGGCCGTACCGGAAGAGCGGGTGGTCGTCCACGACCAGCACCCGCAGCGCCGGCATGCCGGTTCACACCCCGCCGGCGACCGGCAGGTCCGCCGCGACCCTGGTGCCCCCGGCGGCGGCGTGCTCCACCCGCCACGTACCGCCGACCTCGCGGGCCCGGTCGCGCATCGACCCGAGCCCGATCCCGGTGCCGAGCCCGACGCCTTGCCCCGGCACCACGCCCCCACCGACGCCGATGCCGTCGCCGACCGTGACCCCCACGCCGTCACCCGCGACGAGCGCGCTGCCCACGCCGACTCCGTCACCCGCGACGAGCGCGCTGCTCACGCCGACGCCGTCGCCCCCGCTGACCGCACCGCCCACGCCGACGCCTTCGCCCGCGACGACCGGGCTCCCCACGCCGATGCTGTCGCCTCCGCTGACCGCGCTTCCCGCGCCGTCGCCCGCGACGACCGCACCTCCCACTCCGATGCCGTCGTCCACGACCTCGACGTGCAGGCAGCCGTCGAACCGCAGCCGCACCGCGCAGTGCCGCGCCCCCGCGTGCCGCACGACGTTGGTCAACGCCTCGCAGATGATCCGGTACGCCGCCACCTGCACGCCCACCGGCAGGTCGGGCACGTCCGCGCACTGCACGTCCACCCGCACCGGGTGCCGGTCGGTCAACGTGGCCACGTGCGCCCGCACCGCACCCGCCAGGCCGAGCCGCGACAGCACCGCGGGACAGGCGCCGGACGCCAGTCGGCGGACGTCGTTGACCGCGGTGTGCACCTCTTCCTCCAGCCGGGCCAGCAGCGGGCCGGCCGCCGCCGGGTCGTGCACCGCCAGGTGCCTGGCCGCGCGCAGCCCGAGCGCGATCGCCGCCAGCGCCGGTCCCAGGCCGTCGTGCAGGTCCCGCAGCAGTCGGCGCCTGGCCTCGTCGGCGGCGTCGTCCGGAACGATGAACTCGCGGCGCATGTCACCTCCCCCGCTCCGGTGAGCGCGCGGGCCACCTCGCCGTGACGCCGGCCGCCTCGCCTGTATGGAGAGTCGTCAGGCCGTCACGTGCCGTTTCAGTTACCGGCGAGGTTCCCACGTTGGAGGGAATGGTCACGAAGAGTGCGGTTCCGACGTATCACCGCGCCTCCCGCTTGCTCCATAGGGATATCGAGTCACCGCGGGAGGGTGGAATGGGCCAGACGAGTGGCCGGGCGGTCCTGCAAGTCCACCCGACCAGGTTGTGCAACCTGCGCTGCCTGCACTGCTACTCCAGCTCGGGTCCGGACGTGGCCGAGTCCATCCCCATCTCCGTGCTGTCGGCCGTGGTCGAGGACGCGGCCGGGCTCGGCTACGACGTGCTCAACGTTTCCGGTGGTGAGCCGTTCCTCTACCCGGAACTGCCCGCCCTGTTGCGCGCCGCCCGCGCGGCGGGCATGCGGACGACCGTCACCACCAACGCGGTGGCGTTGACCCAGCGGCGCATCGGCCTGGTGCGCGGGCTGGTCGACCTGGTGGCCGTGTCGCTGGACGGCGACCGCGCCACGCACGACCGGATCCGGGACCAGGAAGGGTGCTTCGAGAAGGCGCTGGCCGGGATCCGCAGGCTCACCGAGGTCGGCATCCCGGTCGGCGTGATCACCACCTTGACCCAGGGGAACGCCACCCAATTGGGTGAAATCGCGATCGCGGCGGCGCAGTCCGGCGCGCTGCTGCTCCAAGTGCACCCGCTGGAACCGGAAGGCGCCGCGAACAGGCTGATGGCGGGCGAACGCCCGGACGCGGTCGAACTGGCCTACGCGGCGGTGGAACTGGGCCGCATCTCGGAGGAACACGGCATGGCCGTGCAGCTCGACGCCGTGCCGCGGACCATGCTGGCCCGCAAGCCGGAGGCGTTCATGGCCGCGCCGGTGGACGACGAGCAGCCGCTGGGCCGCTGGCTCACGCCGTTGGTGATCGAGGCGAACGGCGCGGCGGTCCCGGTGTCCTACGGCTTCGACCGCCGCTACGGCCTGGGCAACGTCCAGCACCGCCCACTGGCGGAACTGGCGCGCTACTGGGACGCCGCACCGTTCCTGGCCCTGTGCCGCGTTACCTGGCAACGCCTGGTCGACGGGCGCACCGGCCCCCTGGTCCCGTGGTACGGCCACCTGGTCCGCGCGTCGAGGACCCAACGCCCCGCCACCGCCGGCCGCTGATCGGACACCGCACGGTCATCGCGCCGGCAGTTCGTCCGCCTCCAGGGTGTTGATCACCCGATCGGGGGTGACGCCGCACTCCTCGGCCCGCTCGCAGCCGAACGACAGCCAGTCCAGCTGCCCCGGCGCGTGGGCGTCGCTGTCGATCGAGAACACGCACCCCAGCTCCACGGCCAGCCGCAACAGGCGGCCCGGCGGGTCGCGGCGCTCCGGACGCGAGTTGATCTCCACCGCGGTGCCGTGCTCGACGCACGCCGTGAACACCGCCTCCGCGTCGAACGTCGACTCCGGCCGCCCCTTGCCGACCACCAGCCGTCCCGTGCAGTGGCCGAGCACGTCGACGTGCGGGTTCGACACGGCGGCGACCATCCGCCGGGTCATCTCCGGCGAGGGCATCCGCAGCTTGGAGTGCACGCTGGCGACCACGACGTCCAGCCGTGCCAGCAACTCGGGCCGCTGGTCGAGCGAGCCGTCGTCCAGGATGTCCACCTCGATGCCGGTCAGGATCCGGAACGGCGCCAGCTCGGCGTTCAGCTCGGCCACCACGTCGAGCTGCTTGAGCAGCCGGTCGGCGGACAGCCCGTTCGCGACGGTGAGCCTCGGCGAGTGGTCGGTCAGCACCATCCACGAGTGGCCGAGGTCGCGTGCCGTCTCCGCCATCTCCCGGATCGGGCTGCCGCCGTCGGACCAGTCGGAGTGCGTGTGGCAGTCGCCCTTCAGCAACGCCCGCAACGCCTGCCCGCCCACCACCGGCTCGCGGAACCGGCTCAGGTAGGTCGGCTCGCGCCCGGCGACGGCGTCCGCGACCACTCCGGCGGTGGCCTTGCCGATGCCGGGCAGGTCGGTCAGCGTGCCCGCCGCGACCCGCCGCGCCACCTCGCCGTCCGGCAGCGCCGCCACCACCTCGGCGGCCTTGCGGAACGCCCGGACCCGGTAGGTGGGTTCACCGGCGCGCTCCAGCTGGAACGCCACCTGTCGCAATGCCCAGAGGGGATCCACGCCTCACTGTCTACCCCGTCGGGCGCGGTGGTGCGCGCCAACCGGCGGCGAGTTCTCGACTTGGCCGCGTTTCCCGCGGAAGGCTTGCGGCTGCCGGTGCGCGGAACCGAGGATGTCCGCCATGTCCCCACGTGCCGGCACGGTCGGGTCACGGCGCAGGCCCAGCAAGGGAGACCTCACCTCGCGGGCGATCCTCGACACCGCCGAACGGCTGCTGCAGACGCGTTCGCTGGACGACATCGCGGTCGACGAGCTGGCCTCGGGAGCGGGCATCTCGCGGTCGACGTTCTACTTCCACTTCGCCTCGCGCGAAGCCGTGCTGCACGCCCTGGCCGGCGGCGTCGTCGACGCGCTCTACGAGTCGGCGTCGTCGTGGCTGCGGCGCGGCAGCGAACCGCCCGAGGACTCGATCCGGCGGGCGCTGGGCGCGAGCCTCGCCCTGTGGCGCAAGCACGGCCCGGTGCTGCGCGCGGCCGTCCGGGCCCGCGACACCGATCCGTTGATGCGCGAGTTCTGGACCGGTGTCGCCCGTCGGTTCATCGACGCCACCGCGTCGCAGATCGAGATCGAGCGCCGAGCGGGCGTCGCGCCACCGGGCCCGGACGCCAGGCCACTGGCCGCGGTGCTGGTGTCGATGAACGAGCAGTCCTTCCTGGCCCGCTCGCGCTCCCGCCGCTCGGCCGCGCGGGACCGCGAGCTGGTCGACACGTTGACGTGCGTCTGGCTGCGCTCGGTCTACGGCATCTCGTCGTAGCCGTGTTGGGGGCCGCTTCAGCGGAACCAGGTGCCGTCCGACGCCTGGCGGTAACCGAGCGCCCGGTACACGGCGTCCACAAGGGACTGTCCGCGCGCGTTGACGCCCAAGCCCGGCCCCATCTTCGTCATCGCGTACCCGAACGACATCCGCGCACCGGGGTCGGCGATCCCGAGCGAGCCGCCCATCCCGGAGTGCCCGAACGCGTCGTCCGACATCGCCACGCCGCGCTCGACGGCGGGCAGGTGCAGGTTCGCCGCCGACTTCATGAACCCGAGCGAGAAGCGGGTCGGCGCGAGCAGCATCTGGTCGAACCCGGCCGACACCACCCCCGACATGACCGGCAGCTGCGCCTCGTCCACCAGCCGCACCCCGTTGTACTCGCCGCCCAGCGCCAGCGGCCGGTACATCTGGGCCAGGCCGCGCGCGTTGCTCATCCCGCCGACCGCCCCGTACTGCGCGGCGTGCGCTTCACGCGTGTCCGACGCGGCCACGTACCCGCCGGAGTTGCCGACCAGCAGGGCCTGCATCGACCCCGGCTCGGTCATCGCGGTCACGTACAGGCTCGGCAGGGCCTCGCCCCGGTCGGCCGGGATGGTCCGCGCGACCAGCGGTTCGAGGTCCTCGGGGAGGGTGAGCCAGAAGTCCAGGCCCAGCGGGCCGGAGACCTCCTTCTCGAAGAACTCGGCCAACGGCAGCCCGGACACCCGCCGCACCACCTCGCCGACCAGGTGGCCGAACGTCAACGCGTGGTAGCCGTGCCGGGTGCCAGGTGCCCAGAACGGCTCCTGCCGTGCCAGCAGGTCCGTCATCAGTGCCCAGTCGAGCATCCCGCCCGGCGGCACCGGCGCGCGCACCGCCGTCAACCCGGCCTGGTGCGCCAGCAGGTGCCGAACCAGCGTGCCCGCCTTGCCGTGCGGCTCGAACTCCGGCCAGTACTCGACGACCGGCGCGTCCAGGTCCAGCTCACCCCGTGACGCCAGGACGTGCGCGCACAACGCCGTCGCACCCTTGGTGCACGACCAGACGTGCGTGATCGTGTCCTCGCTCCACACCCGCCCACCCGCGTCCCCACCCCACAGGTCGACCACGGTCACGCCGTCGACCGTCACGTGCACGCCCGCGCCGACCTCGCCGCGCTCGGCGAAGTTCCGCTCGAACTCCGCGCGGACCTCGGCGAACTCGTCGGCACAACTGCCCTCGACCGTCATCGACCCTCCAGGTGCTTCCGTCTGCCCGCCATGCCACCACCGACGGCCGGGTGACGTGAGTAGGGATTCCTCAGTCGGTAGGGACTGGACTCGGTCGACTGCTCGATCGGGGCCCGGCTAGCACTTCTATAGCGAGTTCGCTACCCTTGTGTATGTGGCCGGCTTGAGCGTGGGCGAAGCAGCACAACGCCTGGGTGTGACCCCGGCGCGCGTCCGCGTGCTCCTAAAAGCAGGCGGTCTCACCGGTCGGCGCGTCGGATCGCAGTGGGTTGTCGACGACGATTCGGTCAGGCGTCGGCTCGACGTGGTGGCCGCGGCCCGAGGTCGTTCCCTGTCACGCAGGGCCGCGTGGGGCGCGGCGGTGTTGTTGGACGGACAGGCGACACCGTGGCTGGCGAGCAGTGAACGCTCCCGATTGCGCGCGCGCCTGGGTCGACACGCCACCGAAGGCGTCGACGTGTACCGGTGGTGGATGCGGCAACGGGCATCGGCCGTGCGCTATCGCATCGCGGAGACCGACATCGCCGAGTTGATCGCGGACCGGGCCGTGGTGGGCAGTGGTATCAGCGCGGCGACACCCTACGACCTCGGACTGTCGTTCGCGGGAGAGGCCGAGGTCTACGTCGGCGGGTCCGAGTCCGACCGGCTGGTCGAGGAGTACTTCCTCGTCGAGTCCGAGCGCGGAAACCTGGTCATGCACGTCGAAGACAGCGGTGAGGACTGGCATCGGCGCACTGCCCGGGTGGTCGACGGAGTATCGGTCGTGCCCCGACTGGTGGTCGCCGTCGACCTGTTGGACAGCCCCGACACGAGGACCAGCAGCGCGGGGGCACGCTTGCTTCGGGAGTTGCTCGACGCGATGACGAATGGGCGGGAAGCTCGTGGCCGATGAACGCCTGCCGGGCAACCGAGAGGTGCTGGACGCACTCGCGGTCGTCAGCGGCGAACCCGGTGATCGCGTGGCCGCGGCGTTCCGGGCAGCGGAGGTCGAAGCCGCCTCGACCGCCGCAGCCGCGGAGCACGTGGTGGAAGCGCTCGCAGCTGTCGTGCGGCACGTTCGGTTGGCTCCGATCGAGTTCGAGGCCAAGGAGCCTGTCATCGCACCGCTCAAGCGGCTCGCGCAATCGCCGCCGCCGCTTGGCGAGGCCGACATCGCGGTGTGGCGCAGGCTCTTGAGGGACCTGCCCGTGCGAATCGTGGAAGTGGTGCGGGAGCCGGTCGAACTGCCGGCGATGACACCGCCCTAGGAGGCGGCGTGGTCGACCATCCTCGACCTCGAGGAAGGGCTGGACTGCCACTGGTCGCTCATCGGTGGTCAGATGGTGGCATTGATCAGCGCGGAGCACGGGCAAGCCATTCCGCGGGCGACCACCGACGGCGACATCGTGCTCGGTGTCCGGCTCGATCGCGGCGCACTGCGACAAGCGAGCGCTCTACTGGCGGTGCACGGGTTCACCGAGGACGACACGGCTGATGGATACCGCTACCGGTACCGGCGTGGTACCGCCAGCATCGACTTGTTGATGCCGGAGGAAATCGGGCGTCAGCACCGGGCCCCGACCACCGCGACGGGGCGTCGTGGGGTTGAGATGCCCGGTGGGAACCAGGCTTTGATCAGGAGCGAGAGGCTCCCCGTTCGGCTGGGTGGTCGCGTCGGCCTGGTCCGGCGTCCCAACCTCCTCGGTGCTCTCGTCGCCAAGTCCGCGGCCTCCGTCGCCGACTCCAGGGACCCCGACCGCCATCGCGGGGACATCGTGATCCTCGGACAGATCGCGCTGAACGCGGGCGCGTTCCGCACCATGAGGCGAATGAGCCGCGACAAGGACCGTAGACGGTTGAGACGCGCGCTTTCCGGGATGCCGGACTCGCATCCGGCCTGGCGGCAGATCGCCGAGCCGCAGGAGGTTCGGGAGGCGTTGGTCCGGCTGGCGACACCGCGACCGGCCCCGTAGAGGTCGCACCGGGGCCGTGGCCGGGATACGGGTCGGTAGGGTGAGTGGCCCTGAGACGGGGAGGTCGCCAGTTGTCGTCTGTCGTCGGCCGGGCCTTCTTCGGCCGGGAGGCCGAGTTGGCGGCCGTGGCCGGGGCGGTTGAGCGGGTGCCGGCTGCCGGGCTCGTGGTCGTGGTCGTGTCGGGGGAGCCGGGGATCGGCAAGTCGAGCCTGTTGGCTGAGACGTGCCGCCGCCTGCGTGACCGGGGCTGCGCGGTGGCTGTTGCCGAGTCGGACGACGTGAGCAGGCGGATTCCGTACGCGGCGGTGGTGACGGCGTTGCGGTCGGTCGGTGGGGCCGGTGAGGTGCGGGACGCGTTGGAGGCGTTGGACCTCACGACGGCGCCGGACGCGACCTGGTTCGGCCGGTCCTGTGAGCTGGTGGCGCGGGTGTTGACCCGGCTGGCCGCCGAACGGCCCGCGGCGCTCGTGCTGGACGACCTCGACCAGGTGGACGACGACTCGCTGGCCATGCTCGCCGTGGTGCTGCGCCGCGTCACGGCCGCGCCGCTGGTGCTGATCGCCGCCGCCCGCACGCACCACCGCAACCCCGGTGTGGAGGAGTTGCTGGACCGGCTCGAACGGCACGCCGACGTGGTGCGCGTGCGGCTGGAGCCGTTGAGCGGCGGTGACGTGGCGCGGATCGTGGAGACCGTGCTGGGCGCGCCGGTGGACGACGGCCTGGCGCACGAGGTGCACGTGCGGGCGGACGGCAACCCGTTCTTCGCGGTGGAGATCGCCCGGTCGCTGCGCGAGCTGGACCTGGTCGCGGTGGACGGCGACCGGGCCCGGCTCACCGTGTCACCGTCGGCGATCCGGCTGACCAGGCGGGAGGCGGTGCTGCGGCGGGTCGCGCCGCTGGACCGGGACACCCGGGCGGTCGCCCGCGCGGTGTCGATCTTCCGACGGGTGCGGCTGGACCAGATCGGGCTGCTCGCCCGGGTGGCGTCGCTGCCCGAGGAAGCCGTGGTGGACGCGTTCGACGGGCTGCTGCGGGCGCACATCGTGGTGCGGGACGAGGACCGGGGCTACCGGTTCTCGCACGCGCTGGTCGGCGAGGCGCTGTACCAGGAGATCGGCCCGGCGCAACGCCGTCACCTGCACAGCCTGATCAGCGCCCGGTTGCTGGACGACCGGGCGCGCGGGTTGGCCGTGGACGAGATGGAGCTGGCCTGGCACCTGGCCGAGTCCGCGCCGCCCGGTGACCTGCGCGCGGTCCGGGTGATGGCGCAGGCCGCCGCGGCGAACCGCACCACCGCGCCGGAGACGGCGGCGGCGCTGTGCGCGCGGGCGCTGGAACTGCTGCCGGTGGCCGCGCCGGAACGGGCCGGGCTGCTGGCGTCACAGTGCCGGGCGCTGGCGCACGCGTCCCGGCCGGGCGCGGCGATCGGGCCTGGTCTGGCCGCGCTGGAGGAGTTGCCGCCGGGGCCGGAACGGTCGCGGTGCGCCGTGGTGGTGTTGAGCAGCATGTTCCTGGTCGGCCGGTTCGCGGAGGCGTTGCGGCTGGCGGACGCGGAGCTGGGGGCGGGAGCGGAAGCGCCGGCCGCGTTGCACGCGCAGCGCGCGCTGCTGCTCGTGTTCACCGGGCGTCACGCAGAGGCGTTGGCGGAGGTGGACCGGATCGAGGCCATGCCGGTCACCTCGGCCGCCGAGGGCGTGGTGGTGTTCGACCGGCTGGCGGTGATCACGTCGATGCTGTTCCGGCACGACAAGACGGTTGACTACGCGAACCGGGCGCTGGCCTCGGCGGACGGTCAGGCGGTGCTGGAGCTGCAGGCGCTGGCCGTGGGAGCGTCCACCGGGGCGTTGGCCGGTCTGGTGCACGACGCGTCGTGGCGGCTGCGGCGGGCCGAAGAGCTGCGGGAACGGGCGGGCGGGCACGCGTTCCGCGGCGAGCTGGAGATGGCGCGAGTGGCGCTGGACTGGTTCGGCGGCGAGTGGGACGCGTGCCTGGAGCGGGTGGGGCGGGCCGCGGCCGAGCTGGAGTCGCGGCAGGAGCTGATGATGTTGGACGGCCTGCGCGCGATCGAGCTGGAGGTCCGCACCTGGCGGGGTGAGCTGGACGTCGCCGCCCGGCTGGCCGCGTTGGCGGTGCCCGGGAGCCCGAACATGTCGCGGCTGCACGCGTTGGCGATGGCCGGGTACCTGGCGGCGCGGGGCGACGTCGAGGGCGCGCGGGCCGTGTTGGTGGAGGCGGTCGACGACGACGGGATGACCGCCTACAGCTGCGTGCTGCTGGGTCGCCTGATCGAGTTGGATTTTTCGCACGGTCGGGTGGAGGAAGCACGGCGGACCGCACAGCATCTGCGGGTCGTGGCGGCCGATCGGGTGGCGCCGTGGACCCGGACCACCCTCCGGCGGGTGATCGGCCTGGTCGAGCAGGACGTGGCCGTGCTGCGCGAGGCGGTGGACGAGGCCCGCGCGGGTGGGCTCGTGTTCGAGCAGGCACGGGCGCAGCTGGCGTTGGGGCTGGTCGACCGGGGTGCCGTGGCCGACCTGCTGGACGCGTACGCGGTGTTCCAGCGGGTCGGTGCGCACGGGTTGCGCCGGCAGGCCGGTGGCAGGCTGCGCGACCTGGGCGCCAAGGTGCCGCGGGCCAGGGGCCGGGCGGCCGGGGTGCTGACGGCGGCGGAGGAGAACGTCGCGCGGCTGGTGCAGCAGGGGATGCGCAACCGGGACATCGCCGCCGCGCTGCACTACAGCCCGCGCACGATCGAGGTGTACCTGTCCCGGATCTACGCCAAGCTGAGGGTGTCGTCCCGGCTGGAGCTGGCCCGGGTGCTGGACGGTCGCGCTTAGTTGTTGTGGACTCCGCACTGACCCGCCGGTAGCCCGAGCGTGTTGTGTCGGTGACGTCAATGTTGTGGCCGGACCGCCGGGAGACGTATGCGCACCGCTTTGACGACGTGTCCGCTGTGTGAGGCGACCTGTGGCCTGGAGCTGACGATCGAGGGCGATCGGATCACGGGCGTGCGAGGTGATCGGCAGGACGCGTTCAGCGGCGGGTTCCTGTGCCCCAAGGGTGCGTCCCTGGGTGCCCTGGACAGCGACCCGGACCGGTTGCGCGAGCCGGCGGTCCGGCGGGGTGGATCGTTCGAGGCGGTGTCGTGGTCGGAGGCGTTCGCGCTGGTCGACGAGCGGTTGAGCGCCATCATCGGCGCGCACGGCCGGGACGCGGTGGCGCTGTACCTGGGCAACCCGACGGTGCACTCGCTGGCCGGCGGGCTGTACGCGGGGGCGTTGCGCAAGGCCGCGGGGTCGCGCAACTTCTTCACCGCCGCCACGGTCGACCAGATGCCCCGGCACGTGGCGTCCGGCCTGCTCTACGGCGGTATCTTCACGATCCCGGTGCCGGACATCGACCGGACGGACTTCCTGCTGCTGCTCGGTGCGGACCCGTTCACGTCCAACGGCAGCCTGTGGACCGTGCCGGACGCGCCCGGTCGGCTGAAGGCGTTGCGCGAGCGCGGCGGCGCGTTCGTGGTGGTCGACCCGCGCCGGAGCCGGACGGCGGCAGCGGCGGACCGGCACCTGGCGATCGTGCCCGGCACGGACGTGTTCCTGCTGCTGGCCATGGTGAACGAGCTGTTCGCGGCCTCGCTGGTCGACCTGAAGGCGCTCGCGGGGCACGTGAACGGCTTGGCGGGGGTGCGTGAGCTGAGCCTGCCGTTCACGCCCGAGGCGGTGGCCGGGCGGTGCGGCATCGAGGCCGGTGAGATCCGGGCGTTGGCGCACCGGCTCGCGGCGGCGCCCAGGGCCGCCGTGTACGGGCGGCTCGGCACCACGACGGTCGAGTTCGGGACGGTGGCCAGCTGGCTGGTCGACGTGCTGAACGTGCTGACCGGGAACCTGGACCGACCCGGTGGCGCGATGTTCCCGCTGCCCGCGCACACCCGGCGCGGCACGGGGTCGGGCAAGGGGTTCACCACCGGGCGGTGGCACAGCCGGGTCCGCGGCCTGCCGGAGGTGGCGGGGGAGTTCCCCGTGGTCACGCTGGCCGACGAGATCGAGACGCCCGGTCCGGGTCAGGTGCGGGCGTTGCTGACGGTCGCGGGCAACCCGGCGCTGTCGGTGCCGAACTCCGGCCGGCTGGACGCGGCCTTGTCCACTGTGGACTTCATGGTCGCGGTCGACCCCTACTTGAACGAGACGACCCGGCACGCCGACGTGATACTGCCGCCACCGCCGCCGAGCAGGCGGGCGCACTACGACCTGGCGTTCCTGTCGTTCACGGTGCGCAACGTGGCGAAGTACTCGCGGGCGGCGGTGCCACCGCGGCCGGGTGAGGTGGGCGAGGGCGAGATCCTGTTGCGGCTGACCGGGATCTTCGCCGGGCTGGGACCGGACGCCGACCTCGACGCCCTGGCCGGGCTGTCGGGCGAGTCGGAGTACAGCCGTGAGGAGCGGTTGCTGGACGCGAAGCTGCGGTCCGGGCCGTACGGGCTGTCCCTGGCCGACCTGCTGGACCGGCCGCACGGGGTCGACCTCGGGCCGCTGACCAGCCGGGTTCCGGAGGTCCTGCGCACGCCGTCCGGCCGGATCGAGCTGTGCCCGGAACCGATCGCGGCCGACGTGCCGCGCGTGCTGGCGGCGTTGCGGGAGCCCGTTGACGGGCTGGTGCTGATCGGCCGGCGGCACCTGCGGTCGAACAACTCGTGGCTGCACAACGTGCCCGCGCTGGTGAAGGGCAAGCCGCTGTGCACGCTGCTGGTCAACCCGGGCGACGCCGAGCGGTTGGGGCTGGCGGACGGCGGCACGGCGCGCGTGACGTCACGGGTCGGCGAGGTCGAGGCCACCGTGGAGGTCAGCGCCGACATGGCCGCCGGTGTGGTCAGCCTGCCGCACGGCTGGGGCCACGACCGGCCCGGCACGCGCCTGACCACCGCCCGCGCCCACCCCGGCGTCAACGTCAACCTGCTCACCGACGACCTGGCCGTGGACCCGCTGTCCGGCACCGCCGTGCTGAACGGCGTCCACGTGCGCGTCACACCGTCCGCAGCCCAGTGAGGAGCACCGCCATGCCCGTGACCACGGCGCGCGTCATCGCCGACCTGCCCTTCGTGGCCGCCCAGGCGCACGACGACCGGGTGGCGTGGCGCCACCGACGGGACGGGCGGTGGCACGACCTGACGTTCACCGAGGTCGCCGAGTGGGTCATGGAACTGGCGTCCGGGCTGGTGCACCGGGGCCTGGCGCCGGGTGAGCGGGTGTGCGTGCTGTCGGACACGCGGGCCGAGTGGTCGGCGGTGGAGCTGGCGGTGCTCGCGGCGGGCGGTGTCGTGGTGCCGATCTACCCGTCCAGCGCGGCGGAGGAGTGCGCGTGGATCATCGGTGACTCGGGCGCGGTGCTCGTGGTCGCGGAGAACGACGCGCAGCGGGACAAGGTCGAGTCGATCCGCTCGCGGGTGCCCGCGTTGCGGGACGTGGTCGTGATCGAGGGCGGCGGGCTGGACGAGCTGCGGTCGCAGGGGCGCACGTCGCCGGTGCCGGGCGAGCTGGACGACCGCCGTGCCGCGATCGACCCGGACGACCCGACCGTGATCATCTACACCTCGGGCACCACGGGCCCGCCCAAGGGTTGCGTGCTGACCAACCGCAACTGGCTGACCATGTGCCGGCTCAGCGAGGAGCTGTCGTACGTGCTGCCGGACGACGTGGCGTACCTGTTCCTGCCGCTGGCGCACGTGTTCGCGCAGATCGTGCACCTGGGTGCGCTCTACACCGGGCACACGGTCGCGTTCTACGGCGGTGACACGTCCAAGGTCGTGGCGGAGCTGGCCGAGGTGCGGCCGACGTTCCTGCCGTCCGTGCCCCGGATCTTCGAGAAGATCTACACCGCCGCGACCGCGGGCGTGCCGGAGGAGCAGTTGCGGCAGGCGGTGCGGGTCGGTCTGGCGGTGCGGCGGCTGCGTGCCGCCGGTCAGCCGGTGCCGCCCGACCTGGCGGCGGCGTTCGAGCAGGTGGACCCGGTGTTCGCGCGCGTGCGGGCGATCTTCGGCGGTCGGCTGCGGCAGGCGTTGTCCGGCGCGGCGCCCATCTCGGTCGAGGTGCTGGAGTTCTTCACCGCCGCCGGCGTGCCCGTGCTGGAGGGGTACGGGATGAGCGAGTCGACCGGGGTCGGCACGGTGAACACGTTGGCGCGGCACAAGCTCGGCTCGGTCGGCACGTTCGGGATGGCGGGGCTGCAGCTCAAGATCGCCGACGACGGCGAGATCCTGATGCAGGGCCCGCACGTGTTCGCGGGCTACTGGAACAACCCCGCCGCCACCGCCGAGGTGCTGACCGACGGCTGGCTGCACACCGGTGACCTGGGCGAGGTCGACGACGACGGCTTCGTCACCATCACGGGCCGCAAGAAGGACATCATCATCACCGCCGGCGGCAAGAACATCGCACCCGCGAACGTCGAGAACCAGCTGCGCCAGTCGCGGTGGATCTCGCACGCGGTCGTCTACGGCGACCTCAAGCCGTACCTGGTCGCGCTGATCACGCTGGACCAGGACGAGATCGTGCCGTGGGCGAAGGACCGGGGCCTGCCGACGGACCTGCCCACCCTGGCCCGCGCGCCCGAGGTGCGGGCGCTGATCCAGGACGTCGTGGACGAGGCCAACTCCCACTTCGCGCACGTCTCGCAGGTCAAGCGCTTCACCATCCTGGACCGCGACCTGAGCCAGGACGACGGCGAGCTGACCCCCACGCTGAAGGTGAAGCGCAAAGTCGTCCACTCCACCCACGCCGAGAGGTACCTCGAGCTCTACACGTGAGCTGGGGCTAACCTGCGGCTTGTCGCCGCCCTGTTCACCGGCTCAGGGCGGTCTCCCGCGTCACGTGCGACAGCTTCTCCGGGTTGCGCACGAAGTAGAGCCCGGTGACGACGCCGTCCTCGACCCGCGCCGCCACGACGCCGTCGAGTTCGCCGTCGACCCGCAGGATCACCGCCGGGCCGCCGTTGACCTGCGCCTGCTCGGCCGTCGTCCGCGTGCCGAGGGCCTCCCAGCGGGCGGCCAGGAAGCGGGCCACCTTGTCGAGGCCGACGACGGGCTTGCGCGCGGCCTGCTTGAGCCCGCCCGCGTCGCTCAGGATGACCACGTCCGGCGCGAGGACGTCGAGCAGGCCCTGCAGGTCGCCGGTCTCGACGGCACGCTGGAAGGCCGAGAGCGCGGCCCTGGTCTCGGCCGGGTCGGTGGTACCGCGCGGCCGGCGGTCGGCGACGTGGGCCCTGGCCCGGTGCGCGATCTGGCGCACCGCGGCCGGTGTCTTGTCGACGGCTTCGGCGATCTCGTCGTACCCGACCTCGAAGACGTCGCGCAGCACGAACACCGCCCGCTCGGTCGGCGCGAGCGTCTCCAGCACCAGCAGCATCGCCATCGAGACGCTGTTGGCCAACTCGACGTCCTCGGCCACGTCGGGCGCGGTCAGCAGCGGTTCGGGCAGCCAGGGACCGACGTAGGACTCCTTGCGCCTGCCGAGGGTGCGCAGCCGGCTGAGCGCCTGGCGGGTGACGATCCGGACCAGGTACGCCCGCTGGTCGCGCACCGCGTCGAGGTCCACGCCCGTCCACCGCAACCACGTCTCCTGGACGACGTCCTCGGCGTCGGCGGCCGAGCCGAGCAGCTGGTAGGCGACGGTGAAGAGCAGGTTGCGGTGGGCGACGAACACCTCGGTCGCGGGACGCGTCTCCGTGCTGCCCATCGGTCGCTCCTGTCTCTCCACCACCGGCGCGACACCGGTGTAACCCGCGTCACGCGACCGGCCTGTCACAGGGCCCGGAACACCGGCGTCTCATGGTCGACAAGCCGCTCGACCAGGAGAAACACCATGAACCTCGCTCTGTGGATCGTCACCGGGCTGCTCGCCACCGCCTACTTCTTCGGCGGTGGCGGCAAGCTCGTCCTGTCCAAGCAGAAGATAGCCGCCACCGGCCACAGCGCGGCGTGGACCGAGAACTGGAGCGCGGGCAGCATCAAGGCCATCGGCGTGTTGGAGATGCTGGGGGCGTTGGGTCTGGTCCTGCCCGCCGTGCTCGACATCGCGCCGGTCCTGGTGCCGGCGGCCGCCGTCGGCCTGATGCTCATCATGATCGGCGCGGCGATCGTCCGCTTCCGGCGCGGGGAGTTCAAGCTGATGGTGGCGGACCTCGTCTACCTCGCGCTGCTGGCCTTCGTGCTGTGGGGCCGCCTCGTCGCCGAGCCGTTCACCGGCTGACTGCCGGTCGGGTCCAACCGGGACACCACTGGACGTTGTCGGGCGAAAGCCCTTACCGTTTCGGGTACACCGACGATGACTGCACGCGACCGGGCGGGGGTCGACAGTTGCGCAAGTTCGGCAAACTCAGACCCTGACCCCCGTCCGCTTTCCGCCGCCACTGCCGCCGCACCCCATTCCCTGTGTTCGCAGGGGAGTCGTCAACGACTGTGGAGGCTTCTGTGGCACCCCGTATCCGGCGGTTGTCGACCTCGTCCGGCGCGCTCGTCACCGCACTGGTGGTGGCGTCCGCCTTGTCCACCGCGCCCGCGAGCGCGGAAACCGCGCTGTCCCAAGGAGATCGCGTGTCCGCCGCGGCCGTGGTCGGGCCCGCGACGCAGCTGGCCACCGACACCGACGTGCCGTGGGGCCTGGACTTGCTGCCCGACGGTTCCGGCGTCTACACCCGGCGCGACGCCTACGACGTCCTGAGGCTCACCGCGTCCGGGGTGAAGACCTCCCTCGGCACGGTGCCCGGCGTGTCGAGCAGTGGAGGCGAAGGCGGTCTGCTCGGTCTGGAGGTGTCGCCGACCTTCGCCACCGACAACTACCTGTACCTCTACCACACGACCGCGACCGACAACCGGATCGTGCGCATCAAGGTGCAGAACAACGCCCTGGTCACGGGTTCGCTCCAAGTGGTGCTGTCCGGCATCCCGCGCGCCCGGTACCACAACGGCGGCCGGCTGCGCTTCGGCCCGGACGGCAAGTTGTACGCGGGCACCGGTGACGCCCAAGTCGGCGCGAACGCGCAGAACCTCGCCAGCCTGGGCGGCAAGGTGCTGCGGCTCAACCCCGACGGCACGCCGCCGACCGACAACCCGTTCTACGGCAACGGCGGCAACGCCCGGTACGTGTGGACCTACGGCCACCGCAACGTGCAGGGCCTGGCGTTCGACGGCCAGGGCAGGCTCTGGCAGGCCGAGCTGGGCAACACGGTGATGGACGAGCTCAACCTCTCCGAGCGCGGCGGCAACTACGGCTGGCCCGCGTGCGAGGGCACCTCGGGCAGCTGCTCGGGCTACCTCGCGCCGAAGCGGACGTGGAGCACCGCCAGCGCCTCTCCCAGCGGCATCGCCATCGTCGGCACCGACCTGTTCGTCGCCACGCTGCGCGGTTCCCGGCTCTACCAGCTCCGGATCAGCGGCACGTCGGTCGGTTCGCAGACGGTGCACTTCCAGGGCACCCACGGCCGGCTGCGCACGGTCGAACCCGCACCGGGCGGCGGCCTGTGGCTGACCACCAGCGACGACCGGGACAACATCCCGAACAACTCCACCAGCCGCGTGCTCAGGGTGCCCCTGAGCTGACGGCCGAACCGAACGCGCGAGGCGGTCCCGGTGCCGGGGCCGCCTCGCGCCGTGTCCGGCGCGTTGCGGAATCGGGTGAACCGAACGTCCCACCGGTTCGTGTGACGGGTGCCAGTCGCCCGCCGACAGCCGAGGAAGGCCCCCGCCGATGCACGCCGCCCGCCGCGACCCCGGTCCGCACTCCAACCGCCCCGACCGCCGCAACCCGTCGCCGCTCGGAGCACGTCCGAGCACGAGCTGAACGAGAAGAGATGCACGATCCGATCCTCGAACGCGCGCTGCGCCAGGTCCGCACCGAGGGGGTGCGCCACCGCAGGCGCCGCGGTGGTGTCGTCACGGTGGTGGGCGTCGCGCTCGCCGCCGCGGCACTGGCCGGTGGCGCCTACCTCGGCCGGCACAGCGTCCCCGGGGAACGGGTGCTGGTCGCCACCACGGCCGACGGCGTGCGGCTGACCGCCACGGTCACGCCCGCCGACGGCTGGGTGCGGTTGCACGCGGTGGTGGACGGCGTCGACGCGGGGGAGCGCTGCCGGCTCGTCGTCACCGACGTGCGCGGACGGCGTCACGTGGCGGGCGGCTGGGTCGCCGCGCGCCCGTCCGGCCCGGGACCGGGCGACACGGCGCTGGCCGGTGCCGCCCTGGTCGACCCCGACGAGCTCGCGAGCGTCGACGTCGTCACGGTCGACGGCCGCGTCCTGGTCACCGGCTCCGCCGAATAAGCTGTCCGCCGTGAGGTGGTCGCCACTGCTGCTGGTGCTCGTGCTGGCCGCCGGCTGCGCGGACAGCCGCACCGTGGCCATCGACGACGTGCCGGTGGCGGTCGAGTCGGTCACCACCACCCCGGACGCGTCGACCGGCACGTTCCGCGTCGACTGCGGCCGCAACGAGAACCGCCACCTCAACGCCGACAACATGGTCATCGCACCCGGCCGGCCGTTCGGCGCGCACCACACCCACGAGTACGTCGGCAACGTGAGCACGCACGCGGGCTCCACCGACGAGTCGCTGGCCGCCGCCGCGACCACGTGCCGCGCCGACGACCGGTCCACCTACTACTGGCCGGTGCTGCGGCTGACCGACCGGACGGGGCACGACCGGCACGAGCCCGGCGGCGGCGTGCACGGCAACACCGGCGAGGTGCTGCCACCGGCCGGCGTGGAGATCACGTTCAGCGGCAGCCCGGTCAGCGAGGTCGTGCCGATGCCGAGGTTCCTGCGCATGATCACCGGCGATCCGGCGGCGCTCAACACCGGCCGCGGCCGGGCGCGGTGGAGCTGCACCGGGTTCGAGGACCGGCACACCGACCGCTACCCGCGGTGCGCGCCCGGCGGGAAGGTGTTGCGCACGTTCGACTTCCCGAGCTGCTGGGACGGCCGCAACACCGACAGCCCGAGCCACCGGGCGCACGCCGAGTTCCCCGGCTCGAACGGGGTGTGCCGGCCGGGCACGTTCCCGGTGCCGAAGCTGCGCGTGAGGGTCGCCTACGACGTGCCCGCCGACCGCCCGTACGCCATCGACAGCTTCCCCGAGCAGCGGCGCGACCCGCGCACCGACCACGCGATGTTCGTCAACGTCATGCCCGAGGCGCTGATGGACCGCGTCACGACCTGCCTGAACACCGGCCAGACCTGCTCCTAGAGATTCTTCCGCGCCCGCGCTGAACCGAACCCCGCCGGCATCCGTGTCCGTGGCGGGAGGTTGACGAGAGGAGTGGGTGGATGGCGGCTCTGTGGTCCCGGAAACGGGAGGCCGCGGCCGACGAGGCACTGATCCGATCCCTCTACGAGGAGCACGGTCGGGCGCTGCTCGCGTACGCGACGCGGTTGACCGGTGATCGGGCCGCGGCCGAGGACGTCGTCCAGGAAACCCTCGTGCGCGCTTGGCGGCACCCGGACGCCCTGGTGAACGGCAAGGGCTCGGTCCGCGGCTGGCTGCTCACGGTGGCGCGCAACATCGTCACGGACCGGTTCCGGGCGAAGGCGGCCCGGCCGCAGGAGGTGGCCGAGACGCCGACGACACCGCCGGTGCAGCGCGACCACGCCGATTCCGTGGTGGACTCGGTGGTCGTCCTCGAAGCCCTGGACCGGCTGTCCTCCGACCACCGCGACGTGCTGCTGGAGATCTACTTCCGCGGCCGGAGCGTGACCGAGGCGGCCGAGGCGTTAGGGGTGCCGCCGGGCACGGTGAAATCGAGGTCCCACTACGCGCTGCGGGCGTTGCGGGAGACGTTCGTCAGCCAGGTCGGGCAGGTCGGGCACGGGGGCCGAGGCGGACGAGGCGGGCAACAGGTGGCGCTGAAGGGGGTGGCCGGATGACCACGAACCACGATCCACAGCTGCTCGGCGCGTACGTGCTGGGCGTGCTCGACCAGGGGGAGGTGCGTGCCGTGGAGGACCACGTGGCGTCCTGCCCCCGGTGCCGCGCCGAGGTGGCCGAGCTGCGGGCGATGGAGGAGGCCATGGGTGACGTGCCGCCCGAGGCGTTGCTCGACGGCCCGCCCGAAGGTGGTGACCTGCTGCTGCAGCGCACGTTGCGGCAGGTGCGGTCGGAGCGCGGCGGTCAGTTGCGCCGTCGTCGGGTCGGCCTGGGGCTGGTCGCGGCGGCCGCGGCGGCGATCGTGCTCGGCGGCGGTTTCGCGGTCGGCCGGGGCACGGCGCCCGACGTGACGGCCGTCGGGCCCACGACGACCCAGCCCGTGCCACCCGCCGGGACCAAGCTCGGGTCGGCCACCGACCCGGAGACCGGCGCGCGGATGACGGTGCAGGTCAAGCCCGCCGCCGGGTGGGTGCGGGTGAACGCGTCCGTCGCGGGCATCGCGCAGGACGAGAAGTGCAAGCTGTTCGTCGTCGCCAAGGACGGCAGCAGGCAGGAGGCGGGTAGCTGGCTCGTCTCGGCGGCAGGGGAGAAGGACGGCACCAACCTCGACGGTTCGGCGCTCATCGCGCCCGAGGACGTCGCGGCGATCGAGGTGCGCAACTTCGACGACGAGCGGATCGTCACGGTGCCGGTGTAGGGGTGCTCGGGGTGTCGCGGGTGAGCCCCGTGCGTGGTGGTCGTCGCGCGCGGGGCTCACCCCGGGGTCAGGGCTTGAGCACGACCTTGCCCACGGTGGCGCGGCCCTCCAGCGCGGTGTGCGCCTTGGCGGCCTCGCTGAGCGGGAACGTCGTGGTCAGCGGCGTGAGGCGGCCCTCGGCGAGGACGCTCAGGGACCGCTCCTCCAGCCCGCGCAGGTTCGTGCCCTTCATCATCCGGGGTCCCACGACCACCGACGCGGTGATGCCGAGGCGGTACAGGTCGGCGGTCTCGATGCGGGTCGGTTCGCCCGCCGACCAGCCGAACAGCAGGATCCGACCGCCGACGCCGAGCAGTTCCAGTGCCTTGCGGCCCGCCTCGCCGCCGACGCCGTCGAGCACCGCGGTGACCTCGCCGATGCCCTGCTCCCAGTCCGGCCGCGTGTAGTCGGCCACCACGTCCGCGCCCAGCTGCCGGACGAGGTTCAGCTTGGCGGTGCTCGCCACGCCGACCACCTTCGCCCCGACCGCCTTCGCCTCCTGCACGAACAACGCGCCCAGCCCACCCGCGGCCGACGTCACCAGCACCACGTCGTCCGCGGTGAGCTCGGCGATGCGCAGCACGCCGATGGCGGTCCGCCCGGTGCCGATCATGGCCACGGCGGCGTCGTCGGACACGTGGTCGGGCAGCTCGTGCAGCGACGCGGCGTTCGCCACGGCCTGCTCCGCGTACCCGCCACTGGCCTGGCCCAGGTGCGCCACGACCCGCTTGCCCAGCCAGTGCGGCTCGACACCGTCACCCAACGCGGTGACGACCCCCGCGACCTCCCGGCCCGGCGTCATGGGCAGCTCGGGCAGCGGGAACGGCCCGCCGTGCTCACCGCGCCGGATCGACGTGTCGAGCAGGTGCACCCCGGCCGCGGACACCGCGATCCGCACCTGGCCGGCCCCCGGCTCCGGGTCCGGCGCCTGCGCGTAGCGCAGGTTCTCGGCCGGACCGAACTCGTGCTGAACGATGGCGTGCATCTCGTGATCCCCTCGGCAGGTGGTGTGGCCGCCACGCTAGGAGTTCGAGTTAACTGGAGGTCATGCGATCTTGACCGGTGCGGCGGTGTCGTCCGGGGCGCGCCCGGGAAGCCTGGTCCGACCAATTAGCGAAATGCCGTAATTGCTTTGACGGCGAGCCGCCTGTTCGGAGATAGTACTGGCGACACCGCAGTGGTGTTCGACGACCACAAAGGGGACCTTCGTGAACAGCAGGGAGACCGAGTGGAACGGCTCCGCGACGCGCACGTCCGGTGACCGCGTCCAGCGCTCCTGACCTGCCCGTACGGCAATAAGTTGATACGCCGGGTAATATTGGAAAATCGTATCGGCCTATTGGCTGTGGTGATCGGCGCGCATTCGGCGCGGTAAGGCGGCCCGACCTTCATGGGGTGGGTCGGGACGGATAAACCCCGGCACGACGGGGTGGGTGACTCCTGTCAGGAAACGGGGGACGGGATCGTGCGCCCGTCCCCTGACCCCATTCGGCCGGAGGAACCGGCTCCGGTCGGTGCCGGGCCTGTTTGCGGTTCGAACCGGACGGGTAGTCGGTGGGCGTCCGGAGCCCGGTCAGACGGGCTCGTGGTCCTCAGTTGGAGGGCGAGATGACCCACCACTCGACCGTCGGTCGCGTCAAGGTCGCGGGCCTGCAACCCGCCCAGGTGCTGGCAGGCCTGGTCGGTCTGGTCTTCCTCGCGTTGGGTGTGCTGGGCTTCGTGCGCACCGGGTTCGGCGACTTCGCGGGCGACCAGCACGCGATGCTGCTCGGGTTCGCGCTGAACCCGCTGCACAACGTGGTCCACCTGGCGTTCGGTGTGCTCGGCCTGCTCATGGCGAGCACGTCCGGCCTGGCCCGGCTGTACGGCTGGATCCTGTTCATCGCCTACGGCGCGGTGCTGCTGTGGGGCCTGGCCCTGGCCGGTGTGTTCTCCACCAACCCGGTCGCAGGCCTGGGCAACCCGCTGGCGCTCAACGTCAACGACAACTGGCTGCACCTCGGCCTGGCCGCGGTCGGCCTGCTGATCGCGGTGCTGCCCGCGCGGCGCAAGATCGTGACGGAACCCCCTGTCGACACGCGGACCGGCGAGCAGCCGGTCACGCCGGCCGCTCCGGTGGCCGGTGCTCCGGTGGCCGGCACGAGGGAGCCGATCGCGGACCGGTACGACCAGGACCGGTACGACCAGGGTCGGTACGACCAGGGCCGTCACCAGCGGGAACCCAGCATTCGTGATCCCAAGGCCGATCCGGTGACGCAGGAGATGCCGACGCAGCGCGTCGACGATTCGCGGCACGGCGCGCACCCCGACGAGCGGATCGAGTCCATGGACCCGACCGTGAACCCGCGGCCGGTCCAGCCGGTCGACCCGGCCATCGCGGAGCAGCACAAGTCGCGGTTCAGCCGGTGACGCACCGACGAGAACAGGCACACTGACAACAGGCACACTGACACTTCGGAGAGCGGTGCACGGTCCCTGATGGGGCCGTGCACCGCCGTGTGTTCGGGGATCGAGTCCGGTTCAGGCCGCCGAGTCCAGGCGGTCCACCTGGTCGTCGTCCAGCTTCAGCTCCAGCGCACCCAAGGTCTCGTCCAGCTGCGCCACCGAAGTGGCGCCCACCAGCGGGATGATGTCCTGGCGCAGGAGCCAGGCCAGGACGACCTGGTTGACCGTCGCGCCGAGTTCCGCGGCCACCTCGTGCAGCACCTCCAGCCGCCGGGTGGTGCCGGGGTGGTCGTACTCCTCGCCCAGCGGCTTGTCCCGGTACCGGCCCGAGAGCAGTGCCGAGTACGCCACCAGCGTGACGTCACCCTCCGTCGCCGCGTAGTCGAGCAGCTCGTCGGTCATGTGCACGTGACCGCCCTCGGGCAGCTTCACGCCCGGCCGCGGCCGCAGGTAGCTGTACCGCTGCTGCACGGCGGTGTAGAGCGGCCACCCGTTGGCCCGGGACACGGCCCGTGCGCGCTCGAACCGCCACGTGGCGTGGTTGCTCGCGCCGATCTCCCGCACCTTGCCCGCCTCCACGAGGGACGCGAACCCGCCGAGCGTGTCCTCCAACGTCACGCTGCGGTCCTCGATGTGGCTGTAGTACAGGTCGATGTGCTCGACCCTCAGCCGCTTCAGGCTTGCTGCGGCAGCGCTGCGGACCGTGTCGCCGGCGAGCCCTTCGGCGTTCTCCAGGCCGGTGCCCGGGGTCAGCGGACGGGCACCCATCTTGGTGGCCACCACCACCTCGTCGCGGTTGCCCCGCGCGGCCAGCCAGCGGCCGACCGCCTGCTCGCTCTCGTCGCCCGTGCCACCGTCCCAGAACACGTAGTTGTTCGCGGTGTCCAGGAACGTGCCGCCCGCCTCGGCGAAGCGGTCCATGATCGCGAAGGAGGTCCGGTCGTCCACCCACTTGCCGAACGGCAGCGTGCCCAGAGCCAGGGCGCTGACCTCAAGTGAACCGATGCGCTGTCGTTTCATGGCGGCCAGCCTGGGTGCTGGAGCGCACTCCAGGTCAAGTCCCTGGCATGCTGGGCGGCGATGTCGACTCTGACGAAATGGGCTCCCGCCGTGCTGGCGCTGGTCCTGGTGGCCAGTCCGGGCGTGTGGCGGTACAGCAGGCACGTCATCACCATCGCGCACGAGGCCGGGCACGCCCTCGTCGCGCTGCTCACCGGCAGGCGGCTGGAGGGCATCAAGCTGAACTCGGACACGTCCGGGGTCACGGTGTCGCGTGGACGGCCCACCGGGTTGGCCGTGGTGCTCATGTACTTCGCCGGGTACGTGACGCCGTCGTTGCTCGGGTTGGGCGCGGCGGCGCTGGTTCTGGCGGAGCAGGTCCGGCCGTTGTTGTGGGCGACGGTGGTGTTGCTGGTCGGGATGCTGATCATGATCCGCAACGTGTTCGGCGTGGTGTCGGTGGTGTTGACGGGTGCGGTCATGTTCACGGTGTCCTGGTATGCGACGGCCGAGTGGCAGGCGGCGTTCGCGTTGTTCGTGACGTGGTTCTTGCTGTTGGGTGGTGTGCGGCCCGTGGGTGAGTTGCAGCGGCGGCGGATGCGGGGGTTGGCGCGGCAGTCGGATGCCGATCAGTTGGCCCGGATTACGCGGGTGCCGGGGTTGGTGTGGGTGTTGTTGTTCGCTGGGGTGACGGTGGGGACGTTGGTGGTGGGTGGGCGTTTGTTGCTGCCGTTGTGAGGGCTTGGTGGTTGAGTTCGGGCTCGGTGGTTGGGCCGGGCTCGGTGGTTGGGGCCGGGCTTGGTGGTTGGGGCCGGCTCGATTTGACATGGGCCCCTTACGGGCACTCCAGGCAGGCCAAAGCCGGGCAGGCCTGGCGGATAAAGCGCCCGCCAAGCCTGCCCGGCTTCGACCAGCCTAAAGCACCCGAACACCATGTAAAATCGGGCCTCTGCGGGTTGGCTGCGGGTCCGTTGTGGTCGCGTTTGTGGGCTTTTGCGGGTTGGCTGCGGGTCCGTTGTGCCGTCTTTGTGGGCTTCTGCGGGTTGGGTTGGGGGTCCGTTGTGGCCGTGTTTGCGAACCTCTGCGGGTTGGTTGCGGGGTCGCATCTCTCACGTTGGCCGGAGAAAACGGCCGGCCTCCCGGCGGTGGGCGGCGTGGGCGGTTGGGTTGTGGGTGTGGGTTGTGGGTTGTCGGTTTTTGTCAGGTGAGGAGTTCGAGGTAGCCGTCGGTGCCGTTGAGGCGGATGCGTTGGCCGTCCTGGATCAGTTGGGTGGCGCGTTCGACGCCGACGATGGCGGGGAGTCCGTATTCGCGGGCGATGACGGCGCCGTGGGTCATCTGGCCGCCGACCTCGGTGACCAGGCCCGCGATGGCGACGAAGAGGGGCGACCAGCTCGGGTCGGTGTGGGCGGTGACGAGGATGTCGCCCGGTTCCAGGTCGGCGTCGGCCAGGTCGAGGATGACGCGGGCTCGGCCTTCGACGGTGCCGACGGAGACCGGGAGGCCGATGAGGGCGCCGGTGGGCAGGTTGTCGCGTCGGTAGCTTCCGGTGATGGCTTCGCCGTCCGAGGTGAGTACTCGGGGTGGGGTGAGGGCTTGGTGTGACTTGAAGGCTTCCTTGCGGTTCCGGATGAGGTCGTGGTCGGCTCGGTTGGTGCGGACGAGGTCTTGGAGTTCGGGCAGGGTCAGGTAGAAGATGTCTTCCCGGTCGGTGAGAACGTCGGCTCGCACGAGGCGGTCGGCTTCGGTGAGCAGGGCCTGCTTGTAGGTGGAGTAGCGGTTGATGAGGAAGTACTTCGGGTACTCGCGGTAGCCGGTGAAGGTGCGGACGCGGGCGATCTGCCGCTCGGTCTCCTCGGCTTTCCGGTCGCCGTCGGGCAGGGCGCGCAAGCCGGCCAGGGTTTCCTGTTCCTTTTTCTGTGCTTCGAGCAGTCCTTGGTCGAAGCGGTGTTGGGCGGAGCCGGGGGCGAAGGTCTTGATGTTGGTCAGGATCATCGGCAGGAGGGTGGTGGGGCGTTCGCGCCAGCGCGGCCTGGTGATGTCGATTTCGCCGATGCAGCGCATGCCGTACTTGTCGAGGTAGGCCACGATCGCGTCGCGGGCCTGTTGTCCGCCCGGGAGCGCGGGCAGGCGGTTGAGGAAGTCGTCGTCCTCGACGTCTTGCAGGAAGGCGACGACCTCCGGGTGCGGGCGGATGGCGTCGGCGACGTCGAGGAGTTCCAGGCCCATCTCCGACGTGACGTTGTGCGGCACGGACTGGGTGAGCGTGTCGGCCGCGTTCTTCTCGCCCAGCCACTCCAGCAGGTGCTCGTTGAGCCACCACGCGCTCTGCATCCCCGCCATGATCGCCTCGTAACTCTGCGGGTCGAACAGGAATCGGCGCAGTTCATCGAGGTCCGCGACGATGAAGTCGAGCAGCTCCGGCCCGGTCTTGCCTTCGATGTCGCGCTTGGCGGTGGTGTTGGAGGCTTCGCCGCGCGCGATCAGCTCGGTGACGATGGTCGGGTCGGTCTCGATGGTGGTCGGTGCGGCGCCGGGGATCGGCCTGACGGGTCCGTCGTCGGATGGGGGTGGGAGGAAGCCGTCGCGTTCGACCACGGTTTGCAGCGCGTCCCCGATCAGAGGGTCGGACTTGGCCAGGACGCCGATGAGGTCGTTGCGGCCCCGGGGTGACGCGAGCACCTGCGTGACGTCGACGAACAGCCTGCCTCCCGCCTCGACCCTGGGCATCGGGGCCGTCATGCCCCACAAGGACAGCCCGAGGGGCCTCATGGCGTCGGTCATCATCTGCTGGTGGCCGACGGAGACGTAGACGTGGTTCTCCTGGTCGGCGGCATCGGGGACGGGGAACAGCGTCGTGATCGGCCGGCTCTGGACGAGGTGGAAGTCGTCGTCGACCAGGCACCACTCGATGTCCTGGGGGCGGCCGAAGTGGGCTTCGACCCGTCGGCCGAGCCGCACGAGCCGGAGCACTTGGGCGTCGGTCAGCGCCGGCTCCTCGGTGGCGAGGGTCTTGGCGACGACCTCGTCGTCCCGCACCTTGAAGGAGTCCGGGGTCACCAGGCCGGAGACCAGGGCCTCGCCGAGGCCGAAGGTGGCCTCGACGGTGGCGACCTTCCGGTTGGACGTGACGGGATCGGCGGTGAACAGGACGCCGGCGGCCCGGGGGAAGACCATCTGCTGCACGACGACGGCCATGTGGACCTGGTCGTGGTCGAAGCCGTGGTGCTCCCGGTAGGCGATGGCCCGTTCGGTGAACAGCGAGGCCCAGCACCGGCTGACGTGGCGGAGGATCGCTTCCGCGCCGACGACGTTCAGGTAGCTGTCCTGCTGGCCCGCGAAGGAGGCGCCCGGCAGGTCTTCCGCCGTCGCGCTCGACCGGACCGCGTAGGCGGCTCGCGCGTCGAGCCGGGAGAGGGCGGCGGTGATTTCCTCCGCGATGTCGTCGGGGATTCCGATGTCCTCGATGGTCCGGCGGATTTCCGGGCCGATCGACTTCGCGTCGCCGACGACGCGGCGGAAGGCGTCCGTGGTCACGCAGAACCCAGGGGGCACGCGGACGCCTTCGATCCGCGTGAGCTCGCCCAGGTGCGCGCCCTTGCCGCCGACGACAGCGACCTCCGTTCGGTCGACCTCGTGGAGACCGAGCACGTAGCGGCTCATTCCTTCACCCTTCTCATCCGCCCGTGGTGGGCTGCGGCCGGAGATTCTGCGGTACGGGCGGGGTCTTGCCGCAAGACCCCCGGTGCGCTATATGTTGAAGTGGGACAAGTGTCGTAGGTGTCCGGTCGGGTATCCCGTTCCTTTCGAGAGAGGGACGGCCATGACCGACACTGTCGCCGACTTCGTGCTTCGCCGGCTGCGTGACTGGGGTGTCGAGCACGTCTTCGCCTATCCGGGTGACGGCATCAACGGGCTGGTGGCCGCTTTCGGGCGCAGTGACGACCGCCCTCGGTTCATCCAGTCGCGGCACGAGGAGATGTCCGCCCTGCAGGCCGTGGGCTACGCGAAGTTCAGCGGGCGGGTCGGGGTGTGCCTGGCGACGTCCGGGCCCGGGGCGATCCACCTGCTGAACGGGCTGTACGACGCCAAGCTCGACCACGTGCCGGTGGTCGCGATCGTGGGGCAGACGGCGCGCACCGCGATCGGAGGCAGCTACCAGCAGGAAGTGGACCTGCACGCGTTGTTCAAGGACGTGGCGTCCGAGTACCTGGTGGACGTGGTGGTGCCCGAGCAGCTGCCCAACGCGCTGGACCGGGCGATCCGCACGGCCGAGGCGCAGCGGGCGCCCACGGCGGTGATCATCCCGGCGGACGTGCAGGAGCTGGACTACTCGCCGCCCGAACAGGCGTTCAAGCACGTGCCGTCGAGCGCGCCCAGCCGGGCGTGGGCCACGGCCGTGCCGTCGGAGGACGACGTGGAGCGCGCGGTGGAGGTGTTGAACGCCGGGGAGCGCGTCGCGGTGCTGGTGGGGCAGGGTGCGCGTGGTGCGGCCGACGAGGTGCGCCAAGTGGCCGACGTGCTGGGAGCGGGCGTGGCGAAGGCGTTGCTGGGCAAGGACGTCCTGCCCGACGACGAGCCGTGGGTGACCGGGTCGATCGGGTTGTTGGGCACCCGGCCGAGCTACGAGTTGATGCGGGACTGCGACACGTTGCTGATCGTCGGTTCGAGCTTCCCGTACTCGCAGTTCCTGCCGGAGTTCGGTGCGGCACGGGCCGTCCAGGTCGATGTGGACGGTCGGTTCATCGGCATGCGGTACCCGACCGAGGTCAACCTCGTGGGTGACGCGGGGGCCACGTTGCGGGCGATGGTGCCGTTGTTGCGGCGCAAGGAAGACCGGTCGTGGCGGGAGACGGTCGAGCACAACGTGGTGCAGTGGTGGGAGACGTTGCGCCGACAGTCCTTTGTGGATGCCGATCCGGTGAACCCGATGCGGATCACGTGGGAGCTGTCGCCGCGGCTGCCCGAGGACGCGATCGTGACCGCGGACTCGGGTTCGGCGGCCAACTGGTACGCGCGGTTGGTGAAGCTGCGCGGGCGGATGCGCGGGTCGCTGTCGGGGACGTTGGCGACGATGGGCGCGGGCGTGCCCTACGCGATCGGGGCGAAGTTCGCCCACCCGGAACGGCCCGCGGTGGCGTTGGTCGGTGACGGCGCCATGCAGATGAACGGGCTGGCGGAGCTGATCACCATCGCCCGCTACTGGGAGGAGTGGGCGGACCCGCGCTGCGTGGTGTGCGTGGTGCACAACAACGACCTCAACCAGGTGACGTGGGAGCTGCGGGCGATGGGCGGCGCCCCCAAGTTCGAACAGTCGCAGGTGCTGCCGGACGTGGGCTACGCGGCGTTCGCGCGATCGGTCGGGCTCGACGGCATCGACGTGGACGACCCCGACGACCTGGGCGCGGCGTGGGACCGGGCGCTGTCGGCGTCACGGCCCGTCGTGCTGGACGTGCGGTGCGACCCGAACACGCCGCCGATCCCGCCGCACACGACGTTCGAGCAGACCAAGGCCACCGCCGAGGCGATGCTGAAGGGCGACCCGGACGCGTGGGACGTGGTCAGGCAGGGCGTGCGGACCAAGGTTCAGGAGTTCCTGCGCGGGTAACCGACGGCCATGGTCAGCATCGGTTACTTCCTCTCCAGCGAGGAGCACGGACCGCGCGAGCTGGTGCGGCAGGCGCGGTGGGCCGAACAGGCCGGGTTCGAGCGCCTGTGGATCTCCGATCACTACCACCCGTGGAACCGCGAGCAGGGCAACAGCCCGTTCGTGTGGTCCGTCATCGGGGCGCTGTCGGAGGTCACGTCGTTGCCCATCACGACCGCGGTCACCTGTCCGACGGTACGGATTCACCCGGCCGTGGTGGCGCAGGCCGCCGCGACGGCCGCCGTCCAGTGCCGGGGCGGGTTCACCCTCGGCGTGGGCACCGGCGAGGCGTTGAACGAGCACATCTTCGGCGACCCGTGGCCGTCCGCGCCGGAACGGCTGGAGATGCTGGAGGAGGCCGTCGAGGTGATGCGGGCGCTGTGGACCGGCGAGGAGGTCAGCCACCGCGGCGAGCACTACACCGTCGAGAACGCCCGCCTCTACACGGTCCCACCGTCACCCGTTCCGGTATACGTGTCGGCCTTCGGGCCGAAGGCGGCGGAGGTCGCCGGGCGGATCGGCGACGGTCTGTGCTCCACGATGCCGGACGCGTCGCTCCTGGCCCGGTTCCGCTCCGCCGGCGGTGCCGGCAAGCCGACCCAGGCCGGGTTCAAGGTGTGCCACGCGCCGTCCGCCGAAGAGGGCGCCCGGACCGCGCACCGGCTGTGGGCGAACGAGCAGCTGCCCGGCGAACTGGCCCAGGTGCTGCCGACGCCCCGGCACTTCGAGCAGGCGTCGACGCTGGTCACCGAGGAGATGGTGGCCTCGGCGCTGCCCGTCGGCCCCGACCCGCGCCCGTACGTGGACCGGGTCCGCGAGTACGCCGACGCGGGCTACGACGAGGTGTACGTGAGCCAGGTCGGGCCCGAACAGGAGCAGTTCTTCACGTTCTGGGCCGAGTCGGTGGCGCCCGCGCTGGGCGGCGCCCTCACCTCCTCCGGGGCCTCGCGCTGACCCGCCCGCCGAATCCACCCGGCTGGTTGTCAATCCGATGAGGCGCACGACGTTTGCCCCCCGGGGACCAGCGGGTAAGCCGTGATCAAGCACCTGTGACACCGCAAGGGGGTTCACCCGATGACCAGCACCGCGCGCTTGCCCAAGCCCGTGACCGACGTCTGGGACTGGCAGAAGGAAGGGCTGTGCCGAGGCCGTGACAGCGCGGTCTTCTTCCACCCGGACAACGAGCGCGGCTCCGCCCGAGCCGCCCGAGAGGACAAGGCGAAGCAGCTCTGCGCCCGCTGCCCGGTGGTCGACCCGTGCCGGGAGCACGCGCTGGCCGTCCAGGAGCCCTACGGCGTCTGGGGTGGCATGGGCGAGGACGAGCGTCGCCGCATCATCGCCAACCGGCGCCGCTCCGCCGCCTGACCGGTCACCCGACCCGTGCCGCCTCCCAAGGGTTGCCGCCGGTCCCATGAACGCACGAAGGCCGCCCGCAGGCCCCACGAACGCCCGCAGGCCCCACGAACGCCCGCAGGCCCCACGAACGCCCGCAGGCCCCACGAACGCAGCGAGGCCGCCTGACACCGTGGTCAGGCGGCCTCAGTGCCGTGGTCCGTCCTATTCGGTCAGCCCCTCGCGCAACTGCCGCAGCGTCTTGGCCAGCAGCCGCGACACGTGCATCTGCGAGATGCCGACCTTCTGCGCGATCTGGGTCTGCGTCATGTTCCCGAAGAACCGCATCACCACGATCTTGCGCTCCCGCTCCGGCAGCTTCTCCAGCAGCGGGTGCAGCGCCTCCCGCTGCTCGATCGCCTCCAGCTCCGGGTCCTCCTCGCCGAGCGTGCTGCCCAGCGAGATGGAGCTGTCGTCGGCCACCAGCAGGTCGTCCAGCGACGCGCTGTGGTAGGCGTTGCCCGCCGCCAGCCCCTCGTGGATCTCCTCGCGGCTCAACCCGAGGTGCTGCGCCAGCTCACTGGGCGTGGGCGCCCGGCCCAGCTCCTGCGACAGCCGCGCCGACCCCGCGTTGATCGCCAGGTGCAGCTCCTTGAGCCGCCGCGGCATGCGCACCGACCAGCTCGAGTCCCGGAAGTACTTGCGGACCTCGCCCATGATCGTCGGCACCGCGAACGACAGGAAGTCGCTACCGCGCTCCGGGTCGAACCGGTCCACCGCGTTGATCAGCCCGACCGTGGCCACCTGCACCAGGTCGTCGTGCGGCTCGCCGCGGTGCCCGAACCGCCGGGCGATGTGCTTGGCCACCGGCAGGTGCTCGGTCACCAGCTCGTCGCGCAGCCGCTCCCGCTCCGGGTCGTCCTTCGCGGTCGCGGCGAGCCGCACGAACAGCGGCGCCAGGTGGTCGTAGTCACCCTGGGTGCCGGACCGTGTCGTGCCCCCGTCCGACCCCGTCACGCATCCACCGTCCCCAACGACCGCTTGACCAGGTCGATGTGCACCTCGAACGCGTCCGCCTGCGGCGCGACCCACGTCGTGACCGAGTCGACCAGCGCGCTCAGCACCCGCCAGCCGAAGCTGTCCCGGTCCGGTGGCGCCGACCGCTGCGACCCCACCTTGGTGAACACCTGCACCGAACCGTCCACCACCACGAACTGGGCGCTGAGCACGGCTCCTTGGTCGGCCAGGGAGATGAGGGTCGAGCACGCCTCGTCCACCGCCAGTTTCAGGTCCTCGATGGAATCAAGGTCGAAGTCCTGCCTCATGGCGATGTCCGCCGCCACGGCTCGGACGATCGACAGCTGCGTGGGGTCGGCCGCCATCCGCAACTCGACCCCGGCCAGGGCGTTATCCGACTCACCGCTTCGCGGCTCAGTGTGCGACACGCTCACCTCGTCGTCCGTTCTGTCTCGTTGTGCTGCTGAAGCTATCGGTACCCGAATTGATCGTCGCTCACACGTGTAGCCGACGCGCGGGCTGGGAAGACTGACTGGTGCGACGGGGAGGCCCATTGACCGATCAACTCGCGGACCACCACTGGGGAGCGGAGTTCCCGGCACAGGCCGGGCAACTCTCGGCGGTCCGTGCTCGGCTCGACGCCTGGTTGGCCGCCGAAGGACTGGCCGAGGACGACCGGTACGACCTGCTGGTCGCGGTGAACGAGGCAGCCAGCAACGCCGTCGAGCACGCGTACAGACCCGGTGAGCACGGCCTGGTGCACATCGACGCCCACGCCCGGCCCGACGGCAGCGTGCGCGTCGTCGTCGCCGACCGCGGCGGCTGGCGCGTGCCGCCGCCCACCCTGACCGCCCGCGGCCGCGGGCTGCTGCTGATGCGGGAGAACGTCGACGAGGTGCAGGTCGACCGAGGCGCGGGCGGCACCACCGTCACGCTGGTCCTCGCGCCCAAGCACGCGTCTCGCGACTCCCAGCCCGCCGCACCACCGCCGGCCGACCCCGTGGACGTCACCGCGCGGGACGGCTGGGTCGAGGTCGTCGTGCGCGGCGACGTGCCGGCGCAGGCCGCGCCCGCCGTCCGCCGCCGCATCCTCACCGCCGCCCGCGGCGGAACCGTGCCGGTGGTGGTGGACCTGCGCGCCCTCGGCGAGCGCAACGACGGCTTGATCCGCAGCCTGCGCGCGGTCGCGGAGGCCGCCGCCGCGGCGGGCAACCGGGTCGTCGTGCGGGCACCCGAACAGGGTCACGCCCGCCGCGCACTGGTCGCGGCGGGCGTGGACCAAGTCGTCGACCTGGTGCCGCACGTCTAGCCCCGGCTCCGTCCGACCCGGCCCGTCAGGACCCGTCGGCCTCCAGCGCTTGGTCGACCGACTCGAACACGCTGAACACCTCACCCAGGCCGGTCGCGACCAGCGGGCGGGTCACCGCGCGTTCCACCGCCACGACGCGGAACTCGGCACCTCGGCGCTTGGCCTGCTGCGATGCCTCCACCAGCACCGCCAGCCCGGCCGAGCCGAGGAAGCTCACCCCGGACAGGTCCAGCACCAGGGTGCGGCCGTCGTCGAGGTGGCGCAGCGCGTCCGCGCGCAGCTGCGGGGCGGTCAGCATGTCGACCTCACCGCTCACGGCCAGCACGGTGACACCGTCGCCCGCGGTGCGGACGTCGAGCCCGAGCTGCCCGGCCCGCGGGTTGTCGGCCGCGGCGGACTCGGGTCCGCTCGTCGCCACGACGTTCGGATCCTGAACGGTCACGAGGCACTCCTCTTCAGCTTCGAACCGCTGGGTGGGAAGCCCGGACGCACGATGACGTGCGCGCGGCACTGAACAGCAGCGTGGCGGAAACGGTTCCCCGCTAGCCGGACTTCCCGGCGCGGCTGTTGGCTCAACCGCTGCGCCACCCACCGTACGTAGCCCGTCGCGGCACCACAAGCACGGGGGTGGCTACCTGATAGGCACCAGTGTAGTGCGCCATTCGGTGTGCGGCGGACCACGGACGGTGAACGGTTTGGTACCGCGGGGGCCGGTTACACCTCAAGGGAAGCGTTCCCACCCGTCACGCGCAACTCGGCGACGCAACCGGCCGCCGGCCGCGACAGGGCACGAACGCGGAGGTGGTCTCGACCACAGTCGCGCAGAATCGGGTGACGGGGATAACGCCACGAGAGCCGTGAGCGACAACCCTGGTGGAGGGATTCACATGAGCACCAGAACGGAAACCGAGTCCGAGCCCGCGAAGCCCAGGGCGGCGCGTGCCGGCACCACAGGCGCGGCGGCGCTGCCCACAGCCCCCTGCAGCGTGGTCTGGAGCAAGGGCCACGCCTACGTGCTCGAAGGTTTCCGGGCCCGCTGGGTCGGCGTCGACGACCGAGGTCGTCCGCACGCGCTCAGCGGCGCCGAACTGCAACGCCGCGGCTGGAGCCGCACCCGTTCGGACAACTGAGGCCGCCGGGTCGGGCACCGCGGACCCCGGGTCCGCGAGTCGACCACCGGGGCACGCCGGGCGGCCAACTACAGTGCGGACGTGTCGCACGATCCCGCCGACCGGCTGCTGACCATCCCGAACGCGCTGAGCGTGTTGCGGCTGCTCGGCGTGCCCCTGTTCCTCTACCTGCTGCTCGGCCCGCACGCCGACGGCTGGGCGCTGGTCGTGCTGGTCGCGGCGGGCCTGTCCGACTGGCTCGACGGCAAGATCGCCCGGTGGCTCGACCAGGCGAGCAGGCTCGGCGCCCTGCTCGACCCCGCCGCCGACCGCCTCTACATCCTCGCCACGCTGGTCGCGTTCGTCGTGCGCGGCATCGTGCCGTGGTGGGTGGCCGCGGTGCTGGTCGGCCGGGAGCTCGTCGTCGGCGTCTGCCTGCCGGTGCTGCGGGCCCGCGGCTACCGCCCGTTCGAGGTCAACTACCTGGGCAAGGCCGCCACGTTCAACCTGCTCTACGCGTTCCCCATGCTCCTGCTCGCCCAGGGCGCCTCCACGGCCGCCCAGGTCGCCCGTCCGGTGGCCTACGCGTTCATGGTCTGGGGCGGTGCCCTGTACCTGTGGTCGGGGGTGCTGTACGTGTACCAGTTCACCCTCGCGATGCGGCGACGGCCGGGTGTCGCGCCGGCCTGAACAGCGACGTGGGAAGATCCGGCGGAGCGTTGATCCACCGTCATTGAAGGAGCACACCGCGGTGATTCCCGAGGAGCTCAAGTACACCGAGGAACATGAGTGGGTGCTGCGCACGGGTGAGGACACCGTGCGAGTGGGCATCACCGACTACGCCCAGGAGCAGCTCGGCGACGTCGTGTTCGTCCAGCTCCCGGAACTCGGCGAGCAGGTCGCCGCCGGTCAGACGCTGGGCGAGGTGGAGTCGACCAAGAGCGTGTCGGACATCTACGCGCCGCTCGCGGGCGAGGTCGTCGCCCGCAACGACTCGCTCGACCAGCAGCCCGACCTGGTGAACTCCGACCCGTACGGCGAGGGTTGGATGGTGGAATTGCGGCTGGAGGACCCGACCGCGGTCGACGACCTGCTCGACGCCGCGGCGTACCAGGAGCTGGTGGCGGGGGAGTGACGTCGATCTTCCGGCGGCTCTTCGGTCGGTGGGGGAGCCGCTCCTCAGACAAGGGTTCGGGCACGATAGGTTCTAGCGGTCTCGACGGTTCCAGCAGCAGGAGGAGAGCTCAGGTGAGCACGAACGACGGGCCAGGCGTTCCGCCAGAGCAGTCCCCGGAGCGGACCTCCGTCTTCCGGGCGGACTTCCTCGCCGAGGTCGAGGGCGCCGAGGCGCCCGCCCAGGAGCCTGCCGTCGCGGGCGTCGACGCGCTGCCCGCCGGGTCGGCGCTGCTCGTGGTCAAGCGCGGCCCCAACGCGGGGTCGAGGTTCCTGCTGGACCGCGACACGACCAGCGCGGGGCGGCACCCCGACAGCGACATCTTCCTCGACGACGTGACGGTCTCCCGTCGCCACGCCGAGTTCCGCCGTGAAGGTGGTGAGTTCGTGGTCATCGACGTGGGCAGCCTGAACGGCACCTACGTCAACCGCGAGCCCGTCGACCAGGCGGTGCTGGCCAACGGCGACGAGGTGCAGATCGGCAAGTTCCGCCTGGTGTTCCTGACCGGTCCGGGCGCCGGGGGCCAGGGGGCCTGAGCGATGGGGCTCCGGTGACGGCGGCCGGGCGGCCACGCGGGGGGTTGAGCATCGGGGTGGTGCTGGCGCAGCTGCGGCCCGACTTCCCCGACGTCACCATCTCCAAGATCCGGTTCCTGGAGTCGGAGGGGTTGGTCCGCCCGGCGCGCACGGCATCGGGGTACCGGCAGTTCACGGCCGCGGACGTGGACCGCCTGCGGTACGTGCTGTCCGCCCAGCGGGACCGGTACCTGCCGCTGAAGGTCATCAAGGAGCAGTTGGACGCGGCCGACCAGAGCGCGGCGAAGGCGTTGCGCGCGGTCGACCCGTCCCCGGCGGTCGGGCACCGGGTGACCCGCGAGGACCTGCTGGCGAGGGCGGGCATCGAAGCCGGGGTGCTGGTCGAGCTGGAGCAGCTCGGCCTGATCAGGGCCGGTGCGGGCGGGTTCTACGACCACGAGGCGGTGCAGATCGCCTCGACCGTGCGGGCGATGGCCGAGCACGGCCTGGAAGCACGCCACCTGCGGCCGTTCCGCGCCGCGGCGGACCGCGAGGTCGGGCTGGTCGAGCAGGCCGTCGGCGCGGCCCACCGGCAACGCGACCGCGAGGACGTGGTGCGGGAGCTGGCGGCGCTTTCCGTAACGCTGCACACACTGTTGGTGAAGGTTGGCCTGCGTGACGTCACCGGTCGGCCTGTTTCGCCGAGGTGAACGCGTGTCCGCATCGTGATCCGATGAGGGCGGGCGGTTGCGCACAGGGCCCGCTTGGCGGGTAGCGTCGAAAGAGTACGTGGGGGATCCTCGTTGGTAGCGGGGACGCCAGAATTTCAGCGCGCTGAGGGAGGCGAGACCCGATGAGCGAGATGCGCGTCGTCGGCGTGCGGGTGGAACTGCCCGCCAACCAGCCGATCCTGCTGCTGCGCGAAACCGAGGGCGAACGGTACCTGCCGATCTGGATCGGATCGGTCGAGGCCACGGCGATCGCGTTGGAGCAGCAAGGTGTCCGTCCTGCCCGGCCGTTGACGCACGACCTGCTCAAGGACGTCATCGGAGCCCTCGGCCGGCAGTTGGAGCAGGTGCGGATCACGGACTTGCAGGAGGGCACCTACTTCGCGGAACTCGTGTTCGACGGCGACATCCGCGTGTCCGCTCGGCCCAGTGACTCGGTGGCGCTGGCGCTGAGGATCGGCGTGCCGATCCACGCGGAGGAGTCGGTGCTGGCCGAGGCCGGCCTCATCATCCCGGACGAGCAGGAGGACGAGGTCGAGAAGTTCCGCGAGTTCCTCGACTCCGTCTCGCCCGAGGACTTCCGCGGGGCCGACACGTAGGCCACGCCGGGGCATGTAGCTGGCGCCTTGGCTCGCGGTGGACGGCTTGAAAAGCCTTCAAGCGTCCTCGCCGGACGGGCAGATCAGCAGGATGACCTCCCGTTCGTTCCGTCTCGGTCTTGTTCCGTCGGGGATGTCCTGTTGGGTCGTGGTCCCGGACTCCGTGTCATCCCACCGACCTCCCTCCGGGCTACCACACGTGTCAAGGGCGGCGCGAGGCTCCAGTGAAGTGACAGTCGAAGTTGGACGCGCCGCCCTTGACACGTGCGGTAGGGCAAAGCCAGGTCGGCGGGATGACACGAAGCCCTACCTTTGGAAGGGCAAACAGCGCCGCCAGTGGCACGTGCCGGGGGTCGCGATCGGGCGCGGGGTCGAGCGGGCCCGGGGCGGGTGCGGCCGCTTTGCAGAGGTAGGGGTTCGTGTCATCCCGCCGACCTGGCGTAGCCCTACCGCACGTGTCAAGGGGGCCTCGTGCGAGCGTTGCCTGATACTCCAACTTCGGGCGCCCTCTTGACGCGTGTGGTAGCCCGGAGGGAGGTCGGTGGGATGACACGTACCCCGGGACCACCAACCCAGCGGGAGTTCCCGACGGAACAAGACGGAGACGGAACGAACGGGATGTCATCCTGCTGATCTGCCCGTCCGGCGAGGACGCTTGAAAGCTTTTCGCCCCCACCCACCGCCACCTGCGAAGGGCCGAAAACGTCGGCGCGGAGCCGTGAACGGCCCTCCGCAAGCGTGCGCGGTGCGTTGTGGATCAACCCCGCGTGCCACCTCCAGGTGTCACACCTCCGGGTTACACAACGTCAGCACCCCGCCGCTAAACGATCACTAAACGTCACCCGAATGGCTTACGACAGGCGTCTCTCTCAACCTCAACCTCACGTTGAGGTCAGACACGCCCCGCGCGTCGCGTTGACCTGCCCCCTAGCCGGTCTTACCGTCGAACTCAGGTGAATTGCCACGGTGTGATTCGGGCACCGCGGCGGCTTCACGTTGGTCGCCGGTCGTCGTGACCGGACCGAGGGGAGGCAGGCGTGGTCGAGGAAGCGCCCATCCGGGCCGGATCCGGCGAACAGGGTGAGCTGTTCCCGGACTCCTCGCTGCCGGACGAACTGGTCGGGTACCGCGGCCCCGCCGCGTGCCAGATCGCGGGCATCACCTACCGCCAGCTGGACTACTGGGCGCGCACGGGGTTGGTCAACCCCACCATAAGGAGCGCCCACGGTTCCGGCAGCCAACGGCTCTACTCGTTCAAGGACATCCTGGTCCTCAAGGTCGTCAAGCGACTGCTGGACACCGGTGTCTCGCTGCAGAACATCCGGGTCGCGGTGGACCACCTGCGCCGCCGCGGCGTGCAGGACCTGGCCCGGATCACGCTGTTCAGCGATGGCACCACCGTCTACGAGTGCACGTCGCCGGAGGAGGTCGTGGACCTGCTCCAAGGCGGCCAAGGGGTGTTCGGCATCGCGGTCTCCGGTGCGATGCGGGAGATCAGCGGCACGATCCACGACTTCCCCGCCGAACGCGCGGACGGGGCCGAGATCGTGGAAGCGGCCGACGACGAGCTGTCCCGTCGCCGCCGCACCAGGGCCATCGGCTGACCCGGCGGTAGGCGGAACCGGTGCGCGGCACTGAGATCCACGTCGCGCCGGCGGTACCGCACACCCCCGTGACAGGTACGATTTCGCGCGTAGTCGCTTTATCCCGTGCGGGAGAGTCCGAGCCAGTCTCGGCGCCGAAGGAGCAAATCCTCCCCGGAACCTCTCAGGCGCAAGGACCGTGCGGGTGAGACGCCTCTGGAAAGCGGGTCGGGCACGACCGCTCGACCCCGCCGACGGTGCAAGCCCGGACCACCGGGTGAAGCTCTCAGGCGCCCGACGTCGGGCAGAAGACAGAGGGGGAGGGCAACGGCAGAAGTCTGTCCGGAGCCCTGGAGGCCAGCACCGATGACGCAGGACCGCATCCCCCTCGCCGCACTCGAGCACGGCACCCCGTTCGCCGACCGGCACGTGGGCCCGCGGCCCGCCGAGCTGGCCCGCATCCTCGACGTGATCGGTGTCGGCTCGCTGGAGGAACTGGCGCAGCACGCCGTCCCCGAGTCGATCCGCGAACGCGACCTCGTGCTGGACCTGCCCGCGCCGGCCACCGAGACCGAGGCGCTGGCCGAGCTGCGCGCCCTCGCCGCCCGCAACCGCCCGATGACGCAGATGATCGGCCTGGGCTACTACGGCACGACCACCCCGCCGGTGATCCGCCGCAACGTGCTGGAGAGCCCCGCCTGGTACACCGCGTACACGCCCTACCAGCCGGAGATCTCCCAGGGCCGGCTCGAAGCCCTGCTGAACTTCCAGACGATGGTCGCCGACCTGACCGGTCTGCCGCTGGCCAACGCCTCGATGCTGGACGAGTCCACCGCCGCCGCCGAGGCGATGACGCTGGTGCGCCGCGCGGGCCGGTCGAAGTCGAACAAGTTCGTGGTGGACGCCGACACGCTGCCGCAGACATTGGCCGTCATCGAGACGCGCGCCGAGCCGCTGGGCATCGAGATCGTCACCGCCGACTTGTCGCAGGGCATCGAAGGGCTCGGCCTGGGCGGTGACTTCTTCGGCGTGCTGCTGTCCTACCCGGGCGCGTCCGGCGTGGTGCGCGACCACGCGTCGGTGGTCGAGGAGATCCACAAGGCGGGCGCGCAGGCCGTGGTCGCCGCCGACCTGTTGGCGTTGACGCTGCTGCGCCCGCCCGGCGAGATCGGCGCGGACGTCGTCATCGGCACCACGCAGCGCTTCGGCGTGCCGATCGGGTTCGGCGGGCCGCACGCCGGTTACATGGCCGTGCGACAGGGCCTGGAGCGGCAGTTGCCCGGACGGCTGGTCGGCGTGTCCGTGGACGCGGACGGCTCGCTCGCCTACCGCCTCGCCCTGCAGACGCGCGAGCAGCACATCCGCCGGGAGAAGGCGACCAGCAACATCTGCACCGCGCAGGTCCTGCTCGCGGTGATCGCCTCGATGTACGCGGTGTACCACGGTCCGGAGGGCCTGAAGGCGATCGCGACCCGCGCCCACCGGATGGCGACCGTGCTGGCCGCCGGCCTGCTGGAGGGCGGCGTCGAGATCGTGCACGGCGAGTTCTTCGACACCGTGCGCGCCCGCGTCGAGGGTCGTGCCTCGGCCGTCGTGTCCGCCGCGCGCGACCTGGGCGTGAACCTGTGGCAGGTGGACGACGACGTGGTGTCCATCGCGTGCGACGAGACCACCACGCGCGAGCACCTGCACCTGGTGTGGAAGGCGTTCGGCGTGACCGTCGCCGACGTGGACGGCCTGGACGCCGACACCGCCGACGGCATCTGCGCCGACCTGCGCCGCACCAGCGACTACCTGACCCACCCGGTGTTCCACTCGCACCGCTCCGAGACCGCGCTGCTGCGCTACCTGCGGTCGTTGTCGGACAAGGACGTGGCGCTGGACCGCAGCATGATCCCGCTGGGCTCGTGCACGATGAAGCTCAACGCCACGGCCGAGATGGAGCCCATCACGTGGCCGGAGTTCGCCGACCTGCACCCGTTCGCGCCCGCGTCGGACGCCGAGGGGCTGCTGAGCATCGTCGGTGACCTGGAGCGGTGGCTGGCCGAGGTCACCGGGTACGACGCGGTGTCGTTGCAGCCCAACGCGGGTAGCCAGGGCGAGTTCGCGGGCCTGCTGGCGATCCGCGCCTACCACCGCGCCAACGGCGACGACCACCGCGACGTGTGCCTGATCCCGTCCAGCGCGCACGGCACCAACGCCGCGTCCGCCGTGATGGCCGGGATGCGGGTCGTGGTGGTCAAGTGCGACGACCACGGCAACGTGGACATCGAGCACCTGCGGTCGACGATCGACGCGCACCGGGACGACCTGGCCGCCATCATGATCACGTACCCGTCGACGCACGGCGTGTACGAGGACACCGTGCGCGAGGTGTGCGGGCTGGTGCACGACGCCGGTGGCCAGGTGTACGTGGACGGCGCGAACCTCAACGCGCTGATCGGGCTGGCCCAGTACGGCAAGTTCGGGTCGGACGTGTCGCACCTGAACCTGCACAAGACGTTCTGCATCCCGCACGGCGGCGGTGGTCCGGGTGTCGGGCCGATCGGCGTGCGCTCCCACCTGGCGCCGTTCCTGCCGAACCACCCGTTGCAGCCGACCGCCGGTCCGGCGACCGGTGTCGGCCCGATCAGCGCCGCGCCGTGGGGTTCGGCGTCGATCCTGCCGATCTCGTGGGCGTACGTGCGGATGATGGGCGCGGACGGCCTGCGCCGCGCCACCCTCACCGCCGTCGCGGCGGCGAACTACGTGGCACGGCGGTTGGACGAGCACTTCCCGGTGCTCTACACCGGCGAGGGCGGGTTCGTGGCCCACGAGTGCATCCTCGACCTGCGGCCGATCACCAAGGCGACCGGCGTGACGGTGGACGACGTGGCGAAGCGGTTGGCGGACTACGGGCTGCACGCGCCGACCATGTCGTTCCCGGTGGCGGGCACGCTCATGGTGGAGCCGACGGAGAGCGAGGACCTGGGCGAGATCGACCGGTTCATCGACGCGATGATCGCGATCAAGCACGAGATCGACCGCGTCGGCTCGGGCGAGTGGCCGGTGGACGACAACCCGCTGCGCAACGCGCCGCACACGGCGGCCTCCATCGCGACCGAGTGGGACCACCCGTACAGCCGCGAGGTGGCGGTGTTCCCGGCGGGCACCTCGGCGCCGAAGATCTGGCCCCCGGTGCGCCGCATCGACGGCGCCAAGGGCGACCGCAACCTGGTCTGCTCCTGCCCGCCGGTCTCGGCCTACGGCGGCTGATGGCTGATCCGGCCGGCACCCGCGTCGCACCGCGCACGCGGGTGCCGGAACCCCGTTCCGCCCACGTCGGAACGGCTTGGCGCCACCGCTTCTCGACGGGGCGGCTCGGCGCTACCACTTGTCGATGATGTCGGCCAACGCCGCGCTGACCGCGGGCAGCGCGGCGTTCTCCTCCGGCCACCGCAGCGCTTCGGCGCGAAGCCGGGCGAGTAGCTCCACCTCGGCCGGCTCGACCGGTGTCGGTGCGGCGTCGGTCCGGAAGCGCTGTTCGATGCTCGTCCAGATCGCCGAACCCGCGTCGACGCACTCCTGTGCGACGCGCCGTGCCGCTTCGACGTCGACGTCCACCCGACTCGGCACTGCCCCGAGGGGCGCGAGGGGGTGGACGACGCGCTCTGCACTCAGGTACGCGCGTGCTTCGTCCTCCCAGAAGACACCGGACGGCGGGCAGAGCACCTGGCACCCGCTGGCGAGCCCTTCGGCGACCGGCGGACCGCTCGCCTTCGTGATCAACCAGGTGGCGTCGGCGAGCTGGGAGCTGATGTCCGTCGGCTCCACGGCCACATCCGGGATTCCGGCCGTCCGCCAGGAGGACGCGACCTCGTCGTTCGGCGCGATCGCGACCACTTGCCGTGCCCCGACGCGCTCGGCCACACCGGCGGCGAGCCGGGCGGTCTCGGTGATCGCGTGGCCGGCCGAACCTCCCAGCAGGACCAGCTTGGGCTCCTTCGGACGCCGGTCCCGGCCGAACTGTGCGCGGACCGGCACGCCGGTCGGCACGCACCGCCGGCGGACCCACGCCGGGACCGATCGCGACAACCGGCCACCGACGTACAGGTCGACCCGTTCGTGGAAGCCGTTGGGGAACGGGGCGAACTCGCCGTGGCAGTCGACGAGCATGGTGCCCGTCACCGACTCCATCGCCGTGATGGCCACCGCGGTGGACCAGGGATGGGCGGACAACACCACGTCGTAGTCGGCGGGATCCGGGAGCAGGTGCGCCAGGTCCGGACCGAGCGCCTCGGGTATCGCCTCGCTGTCGAGGATCCCGCACGCGTGCGGCGCTCCCGCCGGGATCGCCCGCCGGTGGAGGTGGAACACCGGGTGGGTGTCGACCCCGGGCAGGACCTCCCGCCAGTTCCAGGCGTGCACCCGGTGTCCTCGTCGCACCGCCGCCTGGGCCAGCGCGGTGGCGGTCGAGTCGTGGCCCGACGGTTCGAAGCCGCCGACGATGAGCACGTCCATGGTCTCTCCGTCACTCCGGTGGGCGTCCGACCGACCACAGCACCGTGATGATCGCCAACACGCCCGCTGTGGTGAGCGCGACGAGGCTGAGCACGTCGGCGGTGTTCTTCGAGTGGAACTCGACGGTGAAGATCCCGCCCAGGGTGCCGACGGATGTCGCGGTGGCGCCGCCCAGGACGATCACCAGCACGGTGAGCGCGAAGCGCGACCGCACCCACCTCAGGTGGCTGGACACCGCCCTGGCCCGGTGGAGCAGCGCGGACTCCGCCGCCAGCTTCTCCAGCGCGTTCTCCCGGTCCAGGATGGCGGAGATCTGGCTCGCCCGGTGTTCGGAGATGCCCCGGTCCATCGCCATGCTGAGGTCGTCGTACAACTCGCCGACCGTCCGGTCGGAGTACTCCCACATGGTGGCTACCCGGACCAGGGCGATGACGAACAACGTGGTGAGCCAGGCCGTGTGGAGGACGCTTCCGTCCGAGCTGCGCTGGGTGGGGTCGCACACCCAGCGGACGGCGCGGAAGACGATGCGCGGCTGCGCCACGAGTTGGTGCCTGCCGCGGCCTTCGTTGAACAGGCGCTTGCTGTTCTCGCTGATGGAGACGTAGGCGTTCAAGACGCCCACCGTGTCGAGGTAACCGCCCCAAAGGCCGTCCGCCTGGGAGTGCTCCACCAGCAGGAAGCAGCGTGCGATGCACTCACGGATCATGGCTCGTTCGACGGCGGTGAGCACCGTCCGGCCGTGGTCGGCCGAGTCACTCACCGCGCCGAGGAAGAGGAGGACCTCCGAGGTTCCGAAGAAGTCGTCCCACCAGATCGCCAGAGTCCTGTTGCCGCCGCCCTCGGGGGTCACGTCCACCATGCGCTCGCTCTTCCGCTCGAAGAGCGTCATGAGGATCCTGCTGATGACCTCCGAGCAGGTCTGGTACCGGGTGTGCGCGCCGACGTGCTCGTCCAGGTCGTACCGCTCGGTCAACACGGCCAGCGCACGCCCGATCTGCGCGTACTCCGACGGGTTCAGCATGGCTCCGATGTCGCCGCGGTCGGCCTGGTCGAACCGCACCAGGAGCCAGCGGGCCGACCCCAGGATGACTTTGTCCATCGAAGGGATGCCCCGGGTCGCGAGTTCCTCGACGAGCGACTCGTGCCGCAGCGCGTCGAACAGCGCGCGCGCCACTGTCGAGGTGTCATAGGAGCTGTGGTCGAAACAACAGGTGCCGTCTTCGTGGAACGTTGCCTGTCGGTAGAGCCACACGACGCCGTCCACGCACTTCACCAGCAGGTCCTCCCGGGCAGCGTCGATGGCCGCGCCGTTCGCCTTGGTGATCAGCTCGATCGTGGCGGAGGCGGTCATCGCCACCTCGGCGTGCGCGGACACCAGCGTCGACGGCGCCGCGCCGGTCGAGTGGCCGTGCAGCCACCTCAACGCCGGGATGGCGAAGTCGCGGATCAGCACATCCGCGAATCGGGCGTCGAACGGCAGGAACGGCCGCCTGGCGAGTTCGTGCCGGACCGTGCCGTCGTGGTGGAAGTGACGTATCGGCCTGGATAAGTCACTCACCGTTTTCTCTCCATATCCCGGCGAAGACCAAGCCGGGATCGACCTGTTCCCGTGCGTCGATCTGCGACTCGGCCCACGCCACTTGGTCGAGCACGTACATGTCTTGGATCTGCAAGATGAAGACGCCCTTCTCGGGGTCGTTCTCGATGCGTCGGACCTCTTCTTCCGAAGCGGGTTCCCCTGCGCAGGTACCGGACAGTTCGAGCACCCGCCGGATTTGCTCGGCGTCGTCACCGACATCGCGGCAGACAGCGGAGAACTGCACGCTCTCGACGTCGTCAGGCGCCACCGTGGAGTTGAATATCGCGCCCGCCGCGAGGCCGTTGGCCGCGATCGCCCGGCCGTGTCGCGAACTGCGCTGGGAGATGAAGTAGAGCTCGCGCAGGCCGATCACGGTGAAGGCGATCCCGGCGGCCCAGGGTCCTTCGTCATCCGTGGTGGCCAGCGTCATGTACTTGTTCGAGCCGATGACCTCTCGCGCCCGGTCCACTGCCGATTTCACGAGCACTCCTTTCGTTGTCGACCGATCCCGTAATTCTTTCCCTGAAGTCCTTCAGGCTCGGATCGTTGAGCCACATACTGTCCCTGTCAAGCACCAGGGTGACCGCGTCCGGGTGACCGGATGTCATCCGATCAGCTTTTTCGGATACCGCATCCCGCAGTCTTGTCAGCATGTTCTCGTCGGTGAGCATCGAGAGCATGCTGATTCGGCCGGTCAGGTGCGCGTGGGCGGCTCGGTGCGCCGGAGCCGACAACCGCACCCGGGCGGAGATGTCCCGGTCGATCACGGACGAGTCGACCGGGTTGCCGCGCCAGCAGGCCTCCAACGGCGACCAGCCGAACAACTCGGCCGCCAATGCCGTCGACACTTCCAGGTGGCTGCGTCCGCCCAGGTAGTTCGACCCGCCCAGCGTGGGCAGGGCGGTGTAGTCGAGCAAGGTGTCGAGCAGGACCTTCGGTGCGGTCCGGGTGCTCGGGAACCTCTCCGGGTCCAGCAGGAGGTCGGTCACGGGGAACTTCGCCTCCGATCCGCACACGCGACACCGCGAGAGGTAATCGTCGCCGAGGGCCGTGAGGTCGTTGCGGGTGCTGCAGGAATCACAGACGGACCACAGCGGGAGGTGGTCGCGGAAAGCGGGGTCGAGTTCCACGAGTCGGTTCAGGATGAGCGAAGCCGCCGGACCGGCCCGGGTGTACAGGCGGCTGAGCGGGCAGAAGGCCGTAGGCAGACCGTGCGTGTTCGCCAGGGAACGCACCAGCGGCGCCGAGTGGAACTCGGTCAGGTCGACGTCGGAGCACTCCCGGTGCTGTCGCGGCCACAGCAGTGACCTCCAGTGCTCGGGCGAGCGCTGTGGCGACAGGGTCGACAGGTAGTGCGCCGCCGCTGCCTGCACCCGCACCACCGCGTCGACCGCGAGCCGCGTGCGGGAGATGATGCGGCGCCGATTGGGCAGGTACGGCTTGGTGCTGTGCCTGACGAGCGTGCCCGGCGCGTCCCGCGACCAGCTCAGCGACGTGTGCAGCCAGCGGTCCGACACGTCGTCCTGGTCGACGATCAGCACCACCGGTGCGACGTCGGGACGGTGTTCGGTCAAGTAGTCGACGTAGTAGATCTGCGCCAGCAGGTTCAGGTGCGGGAACAGGTTCGGCTGGTGGGCGAGCCGGACGATCGGTGCGCCGTTGCGGATCTTCTCGATCGTCGCGGCCACGGCAGGGCTCAACGCGTCGATGCGGGTGTGGAAGTCCGCGATCGTGTCGGCGAAGGTCTGGGCGGGGATCCTCGTCGCGTCGACCTGGTCGTCGGACAGCACCGATGGGCATGCGTCCCAGAAAGCTCGCCTGTTCACCATCCCCACCGGCACGCCCATCGTGCCCGTCACCGGTCCGCCGCCAGTCCGAGGTGGCTCGACACGACTTCCCACACCTCGGCGAGGTCGGCGCACGCGTTGATCCGGGAGTCGGGCGACACGGGTTCCGCGGTCGCGGTCAACCACACCGCCCGCATGCCGGAGTTCGCTGCCCCGGCGATGTCGCACCGCAGGTCGTCCCCGACGAACACTATCCGCTCGGGAGGACTCGATAATCGCTGGGACAGCGCGGCGAAAAGTGCCGGGTGCGGCTTGCGCGCGCCCACTTCGGCACTGGTCACCGTCACGTCCGGAGTGGGTAAGCCGGCCTGTCGCAGATATGGTGCGAGGTCGTAGTCCCAGTTCGAGCAGATAGCGGTCCGGACGTTGTTGGCGTGTAACCACGAGAGCAGGTCACCGGCCTGGGACTTCGCTTTCACGGTCCACTTCCGGTCCAGTTCGATCATCTCGTGGACCAGGTCGCCGACAGCGTCCGCGGGTACTGCGCAACACCGCGCCAAGTCGGCGAGCAGGCGGCGGCGCCATCGTTCGTACTGGTCGGCGGTGGGTGGTTCGCGGTGGGTGCGGACGCCGTTGTACGCCTCCGGTGTGAAGATCGAGGCGAGCCACTCCGGACAGGGAAAGCCGTTCCGCGTCAGCACTTCCGCGAAGGTCGGCACGTCCCGGTCGATCTCGACCAGCGTGCCGAAGAAGTCGAAGGCGACGGCGAAATCCTGCCGACCCTCGGTGCGCGTACCGGCGTTCCCCGTCATGTTGCACCGTTCGGAGCAGTTGTCACGGAGTGCTCGACAGTGGTGGTGGACAAAGATCCTCCGCCGCGCGGCGCCGCCGGTCAATACTCGAGATGGCGATTGCGCGCCGACTGTTATCCGCGGCAATGGCCGCAGAATTGCGGATGGGTGCTTCCGTGTTCGCCGGCAGTCCGCGACCGGCTGCGGGGTGAGCGTCCTCGGGTGCTCGATCAGGCGATCTCGTAGTCCAGGGTGAACCGGCCCGGCTCGCCCTGCGCCCACGTGACGCGGCCCGTGCCGGTGAGGCCCGCGAGGTCGCCGGTCGCCGAGACGACGGTGAACGTCGCGTCCGCCACGCCGTCGCGGAAGCCGCCCGCGTGGTGCAGGACGAAGCTGCCGCCTCGACCGTTCAGGGTGCCGGTGACGACCTCGTAGCCCGTCGAGACGCACGAGTCGTCGTCCGGGTACGACATGACGAAGCGCAGGTCACCCACTGCCTCCAGGTCACCGGTGTACGCGACGGTCATGCCACCGGTCGTCTGCTTCGGGCCGGTGACCTCGTCGTAGCGCTTGCCGTCCCACGTGTGCTCGTCCCAGCTGTTCATCTCGGCGTTGGCCTGTGCGGTGGTCATGCCGCGCAGCTTGCCGGGCATACCTGACAAGTCCTGTCAGGATGGCGGGATGCGCGCGAGTCGGCTGCTGTCCCTGCTCCTCCTGCTCCAGTCACGCGGCCGGATGACGGCGCAGGAGCTGGCGGACGAGCTGGAGGTGTCGGTCCGCACGGTGTACCGGGACGTCGAGGCGCTCGGGGCGTCCGGAGTGCCCGTGTACGCCGACCGCGGACCTGCGGGTGGCTACCGGCTGGTCGACGGCTACCGCACCCGGCTGACCGGGTTGACCACCGAGGAGGCCGACTCGTTGTTCCTGGCCGGGATGCCGGGGCCGGCGGCCGAGCTCGGGCTGGGCGCGGTGGTGGCGGCGGCGCAGCTCAAGGTGCTCGCGGCGCTGCCGCCGGAGCTGCGGTCACGAGCGGCGCGGATCCGGGAGAGGTTCCACCTGGACGCGCCCGGCTGGTTCCGCGGCAACGAGGGCACACCGCACGTGGCCGCCATCGCGGAGGCGGTGTGGCAGCAGCGGCGGCTGCGGATCCGGTACGTGCGGTGGGCGCAGGTCGAGGTGGAGCGGACGGTGGAGCCGTTGGGGCTCGTGCTCAAGGCGGGCACCTGGTACCTCGTCGCCCGCACGGACGACCTGCGTACCTACCGCGTGTCCCGGGTGGTGGAGCTGACCGCGCTGGACGAGTCGTTCGACCGGCCCGAGGGGTTCGACCTGGCCGAGTACTGGGCGGGCTGGTCGACGCGGTTCGAGGAGCGGATGTACCCGCTGCGCGTGACCGTTCGGATGACGCCGAACGGCCTGCGCGGCGCCCAGGTCCTGCTCGGCCTGGCCGCCGCGCGCGAGCTCAAGGACGTCGAACCCCGAGGCGAGTGGACGACGGTCCAGGTGCCGGTGGAGTCCCTGGACCACGCGGTGGTCGACCTGCTCCGCCTCGGTCCGGAGGTGGAGGTGCTGGAGCCGCCGGAGCTGCGCACCCGCGTGATCGCCCGGATCGCCGCGACGGCCGCCGTGTACGAGGGGTGACCGGGAGGCAGGCGCGCCCCATCGCGGGACGCGCCTGCCCGGTCGTCAGTCGATCGTGGTGGCCCCGCTGTAGTTGCAGATGGACGGCGCCATCACCTGCGCCGCGCTGCCCCAGCCGGCGCACTGGTACGAGGAGTGGCCGTACCAGTTGTGGCCGAACTCGTGGGCGGCCAGGAGGGCGTCGTCGTTCACGCCGCCCATGTAGAGCGCGATCCGCTGGCCCGCGCCCCAGTTGCAGCCCACCACGCGACTGCCGCCGCCGCAGTCGGTGATGTAGCCGTTGCGGCACTCGACCGGGGTGCCGCTGGAGCTCTCGGTCAGGTTGGCCCAAGCCCGCGCGCCGGTGCGGATCGCCGACGCGTACGGCGAGCAGGAGCTGAGGATCCGGTAGGTCCGGGCGTTCGGCACGGGCCACGCCGCCACGGAGGGCGGGGTGGTCAGCACGTCGGCCGGCGCGGTGGCCAGGTCGACGACGGTCGTCGCGTGGGCTTCGCCGAGGGAGCCCTGGGAGTTCGGTGCGACGAGGACGGCGAGCACGAGCGCCAGCAGGGCAGGCGCCAGGAATAATTTCCGCAAGGTGTTCGTCCTTTCGCGTGCAGGGGATCGACGTGGAGCAGGGACGTCGAAGCACTCGAAGTTACGAGACCATTGGGCGCCTATCAACCGGCTCCGGCGTGGTCCTGAACAGCGAAGATGATCAGCGGATGGCGGTCGGCCAGGAAGAATCCGGTGTCGGGAAGATCGGCAATGAATCGGGTGCTGTTTATTTAACAGGCCGAATGCCGCGCAATTCTCCTTCGTTCGGCGCAATTCGACCGCGACGGTGCCACGGGCCGTGACCGGTGCCGGCAGGGCAGTCCGGAGAGGTCAGTCGGCGGACAGCAGCTGGCCGAGGGCGGCGTCGACGCCGCGGCCGTCTCCGACCACCGACAGCGTGCCGCCGGTGGAACGGGCCAGTTCGGACAGCGGTGCGCGTTCCGGGTCCGGGCCGATCGCGATGACGCTGATCGCGATGTCCTTGCCGGGCTGCTTGACCGACGCGAGCCGCGACGTCAGCTCGGCGAACGTCAGCCCGCCGTCGTTCACGCCGTCGGTGAGCACCACGATCCGGTTGCGCTTGCCGTCCTGGTAGTCGGCCAGCATCCGCTCGTACAGCGCGAGCACGCTGGTGTAGAGCTGGGTCGCGCTGCGCGGCTCCAGCCTCCCCACGCCGTCCAGCAGCGCCTGCCGCTGGGTGGCGACCGGGCCGGTGGCCACGAGCTGCCGGTACGGCTTGTCGCCGTCGAGCCGGCGGGAGAACTCCCACAGCCCCAGCGACCCGGACACCGACCGGTTGACCTGCCCGGACAGCGCCTGCTTCACCCAGTCCATCCGGCTGCGGCCCTCGCCGCCGGGTTCCTCCATCGACTTCGACGTGTCCACCAGCACCGTGACGACCTGGCCGTCGCCCGCGGTCGCCCAGGCGGCCGAGATCTGCTGGGTCGTGTTCGCGTCGGCGGGCGTGAGCGTGTCCGTGACGGCGGCCCACCGGATGCCCGGCGACGGCTTGGGCCGCTCGGTCGTGGCCTCGACCCGCAGGCCCGCGCCGGCCAGGATCTTCTGCTGGTCGGCCTCGCGCAGGAACTCGCGGAACGCCTGCGCCGCGCGCACCTGCGCCTCACCGACCCAGTCGCCGGCCAGCGGCACGAACGGGAAGTCCGCGATCGGCGTCGGCCCGCCCGCCGCCACCCCGTACAGCGGCTGCGACGGTGGCGTGCCGCTGTCCTTGCCGGTGTTGTGCCGGTACAGGTCCACCTCGAACACCGGCACGGCGCTGAACCCGGCCGCGTTGACCGCGGTGTCGTCGGCGAGCAGCTTCATCGCCTCCCACGTGGTGGCGGGCGTCTGCGAGGGCTTGGACGACGACAACCGGCTCATCGTGTCCTTCACCGGTTCCAGCGCCAGCATCTCGACGGTGACCGGGCCCTTGCCCTCGGGGCTCGCGCCCGCCAGCGCCGACTGCACGGCCATCGCGCTGGCCGCGTTCGTCGCCGGGTCGGGCATGGCGACGGTGAACCGGCCCCACTCGGGGTGCCCGAACCGGCCCCAGCCGTCCGCCGCGCCCGCCAGGTCGGGCAGGTCGGTCCAGCGGAACCCGGCACCGGACTGGACCGCCTGCGCGGGTTCCTGGTGCAGGGCGAGCAGCACGGGGCTGGCCGCGATCGACTCGGGGACGCCGCCGAGCAGGGCGGCGTTCTGCGCGCCGAGCCGGTTGGCCCACAGCATCGAGTCGGTCACCCACGCGTGCGGGCGCTCGCCGATCTCGGCGGTGTCCCAGCCCTGGGTCAGGCCGCCGAGGACGACCTCGGAGTCGATCGACTGCACCTCGATCTGGATACAGTGGTCGTAGACGACGGGCCGCTGCTCGCTCCACGCCTCGGCGACCTGCTTGACGGCCTCGGCGACGCTGGGCGTCGAGGCGATCCGGAGCAGCGCCTCGCCCTCGTTGCAGTCGCCCGCCTGCGCCGCCGCACGGCGTTCCACGAGGCCGCCGACCCAGCTCCAGCCGAGCCACCCGAGCACGAGGAGGACCACCAGGCCGACGATGGCCACGGGCCACGTCGCGATGCCGCGCCGCACCTTCGTCCGCAGCGCGCGGTGTCGAGACATCGTCTTCCTCTCAGCGTCCGACCGGATACGGCTGGCGAATCCCGACCGGCGTCACGCTAACAGGTGACGTCTGCGAATCGGGTGAAGTCACTCCTGGTCATCGAGCGGCGACGGGAGCCGCCGTCAGCACCTCGGTCAGCTCGATCAGCCGGGTTCTCAGCGGCCTGGCGGCCTCGGCGAACGCGCTCTGCTGCCGGGCGTACTCGGCGCGGCCCTCGGCGGTCTCGATCAGCACCGGCTCGTAGCCGAGGTCGGCCAGGTCGTACGGGCTGGCCCGCATGTCCAGCTCACGGATCCGCACGGCCAGCTCGAAGCAGTCCGCGACCAGTTCCGACGGCGTCGCCGGGTCTAGTTTGTAAGCCCACTTGAACAAGTCCATGTTCGCGTGCAGGCAGCCGGGTTGTTCAAGGTCGACCTGGGTCTCGCGGGTCGGCTGCACCGCGTTGAGCGGCCGTGCGCCCGGGGTGAAGAAGCGGAACGCGTCGAAGTGGCCGCACTGCACCCGCTGCGACTCCACCACCCGGTCGGTGCCCTCGCTGCCCAGCCGCAACGGCCACGCGTTGTGCCGCACCTGCTCCGGCCGCTGCCGGTAGACCATCGCCCACTCGTGCAGCCCGAAGCAGCCGAGCCTGGGCGCACGGCCCGCGGTCGCGGTGAGCAGCCGCCCGGCGAACCCGATCGTGTTGGCCCGGTCCCGCGCGAACGCCTCGACGTCCAGCGTCACGCCATCGGGGGTGCGCCGGTAGACCGGCCACTTGAGGTAGGCGAGCGCCGCGTCACCCTTAAGGATGACACCCGGACCGGGATGCCAGCGCTCCAGCCGTGACGGGCGGTGCGAGTAGTAGGAGAACAGGAAGTCCAGCACCGGGTGCTTGCGGCCGGTGGCCTTGCGCTCGTGGTGCGGCCCGGTCCAGCGCCGCACCCGGTCCGCGTGCGCGTCACGGCGCGCGGTCCACTCGGCTTCGGACAAAACGACCCCCACGGGGTATCAGGGTACTTCGCCCCGGACCAGCGCCAACCCGAGCCCGGTGCGCAACGACACCACCTCGCGCCCCTCACGGCGGCTGACCGCGAGACCGGCTGCCCGCAACACACCCAGGTGCTGGGACACCGCGCCCACCGTGACACCGAGTCGGGTGGCCAGTTCGGTGACCGTGCTGGGGCGTTCCAACTCGCACAGCAGGCGGGCACGGGTCTGGCCGACCAGGCGGGCCAGCGCGTCGCTGGTGGGCGCGTCCGACCGTTCCCAGAGCGAGCCGAAGCCGTGCGCGGGGTAGCAGAGGGCGAGGCGGACGGGGCTGTCGCGCAGGTAGGCGTGGGGCCAGGTGAAGGCGGAGGGGACCAGGACCAGGTCGCGCTCGCCGATGTCGACGGTCCGGTCCGCCACGGTCAGGCGCGGGTTGCGGTACGACACGTCGGGGTGCAGTTCGGCCAGCACGGTCGGGCCGCCCGCTTCGACCAGCCGCCGTCCGCGCCGTTCCACGTCGCCTTGGAGGACGCCTTCCAGCCGTGGCCAGACCGGCGCGATGATCGCCTCGTGCACGGCGCGCAGCCGTTCCTGCATGGCGGCGACGGCGTCGTCCGGCAGGGGAGGGTGGTCGATGGCCGCGGCGATCCGCTCGGGGGTGGCCTTGGCGATGGCGTCGATCTCCACGTCCACGCGTTCGGACCGCACGCCCGGGGTCGGGATCAGGAACTCGGGGATGACGGGCCTGGTGACCAGGAGGTGCAGCGGGGAGTGGTCCTCGCCCAGGTCGAGCAGGCGTTGCTCGGCCCACGCCACCCAGCGCTGGTGCACGGGGGAGAGGCCGGGTGCGGCCAGCACGCGCAGGCCGGCGATCGTCTCCCAGAGCGGTGAGACGGCGAAGCGGTGAGCCATGAGTTCACTCCACGCTAAAACGTACGTCGCCGCCAGCCCTTGTTGGCAGGGTGTGGACCATGTCCAGGGGGTGGGTGCGGCTGCAGGCCGTCGCGGTGTCGGGTTCGGTGGCCGAAGGCCTGATGTTGTCGGTGTTGCCGTGGATCGCGGCGACGATCACCTCGGACCCGCGGCAGCTGTCGCTGGTCAACGTGGTGGGTCAGGCGCCGTGGCTGGTGTTCTCGCTGTTCGCGGGCGTGCTGATCGACCGGGTGCGGCGGACCACCGTGCTGGCGTCGGCGTACGCGGTGCAGGCGAGCGCGGCGTTGGCGTTGGCGGTGGCGGGCGTGACGGACTCGTTGAGCCTGCCGTTGCTGGTGGTCGTGGCGTTCGTGGTGACGTCGGCGCAGGTCCTCGGTGACGGAGCGAGCGGCGCGCTGGTGCCGGAGGTGGTCGAGCCGGGCGGGTTGGCCAGGGCGAACACGCGGCTGATGGTGATCGACCGGGGCGTGGTGCAGTTCGCCGTGCCGCCGTTGGCGGGGTTCCTGGTGGCGTTCGGCCTCGGGACACCCGCGTGGGTCGCCGTGGTCGCGGCTCTGGCGGCGTTGGTGCTGGTCAGGGGGTTGCGCTCGGCTCCGGCGACACCGTCGACCAAGCACCCGTTGCGGGACATCGCGGAAGGGTTGAGGTTCCTGGTCGGTACGCGGTTGTTGCTGTCGATCACGGTGGCGGTGGCGCTCGGGTCGTTCGCGGCGAGCGCGACGATGGCGATGTTCGTGCTGTACGCGAAGGAACTGCTGGGGCTGGGCTCGGTCGGGTACGGCGTGATGCTGGCGGTGATGGCGGCCGGCTGGGTGGTGTCGTCGTTCGTGGTGGGCTGGGTGGTGGACCGGCTGGGGTACGCGTGGTCGATGCGGTTCGCCCAGCTGGGCATGGTGGTGACGGTCGGCCTGTTCGCCGTCCTGCCGCCGTGGGCGTGGGCGGTCGGGGTGGTGATGTTCAGCCAGTCGGCGATCGTGATGGTGTGGAACGTCTGCTCCCAATCCAGCCGCCAACGCTTCACCCCACCCGCGCTGCTGGGCCGGGTGCTGACCAGCCACCGGGCGCTCGCTTGGGGGCTGACGCCGCTGGGTGCGCTGGCAGGCGGCTTCGTGGCAGCGGGGTTCGGCTTGCGCGCGGTGTGGGTGATGGGCGCCCTGGTTCAGGTCGGCGCCCTGATCACCGCTTGGCTGGGCCTGTCGCCTCAAGCGTTCCGGGACGCCGAAGTAGTCGCCTCGAACCGATGACCCGGAGATGACGACCGCCAGTCAGCCGCGCGGGAGTCGCCGACGAGCGCGGGGTCGAACGGCGCCGGCGCATGTGCGGCCGCGATGCGCTTCCGCTTTTCACTGCGAGGGTTTCGTGTCATCCCGCCGACCTGGCTTTGCCCTACCGCACGTGTCAAGGGGGCACCTTCCGGCATGACCGGCGCGTCGGGCTGGAACCGCCCCCTTGACGCGTGTGGTAGCCCGGAGGGAGGTCGGTGGGATGACACGAAACCCGGACCCACGACGCAACAGCAGTTCCCGACGCAACGAAACCCCGAACGGAACCGGGGGATGCCATCCTGCTGATCTGCCCGTCCGGCGAGGACGCTTTTCCAGGCTTTTGGGCGCCTCCGGCGCTCCGTTGCGCCCACCAGCGCCCGGCCACGCTCCGCAGGGGTCCTCGCCAGGGGACCCCTGTTTTTATTCTCCCAGAAGGGACCGACAATTCTGAGGCCCTGGCCGCTCCTGGGGACCCTGACGGCTCCTGGGCCCTGACGGCCTGGGCCCTGACGGCTCCTGGGGTCTGACGGCTCCTGGGGTCTGACGGCTCCTGGGGTCTGAGCGGCTTCTGGGCGTCAGAGCGGCGGGATCAGGCCCGGGAACTTGCGGGCGCCCACGCAGTGCGGGCATTCGCGCCCGTTGTCGACGGTTCGGGGTGTGCCGCCGATCACCGCGGACATCGGGTTGGCGGTGAAACCCGCACCCCCGCACAGGTGGCAGATGGTGCGGGGTTCGGAGGTCACGCCGAACAGGTCGTCCTCGTCCTCGACGTCATCGTCGTCGAACCCGTCTTCGTCCTCTTCCGAGTCGAACTCATCCGGGTCGAACTCTTCGGGGTCGAAGTCGTCCTCGTCGTCGTCATCCTCACGCGGATCCACGTGACCAACCGTAGTCGGCTTGGACCGGCCGCGCGCCGGCGGACCGGTCCCACCCTCACCTCACGGTCGCTGCCCCGGCTGGTCCACGATGGTCGTCGCGGTGATCGCCAGGTTGCCGAAGCCGAGCATCTCGAAGGTGTCCGGGTCGAACACGAGCGCCGTGTCCCGCGGATCGGCGGTCGACCCGGGTGGCAGGGGAAGGGTGATGCCGAGCCCTCGGCGTCCGGCTCCGTCCCGGGCGTCCGGCACCAGCACCAGCCCGGGCTCCCGGGCGAGCGCCTCGTACAGCGCGGCCCTGGAGAGCGGCGGCACGTACGTGCCCTCGGTCCACCCGAGGGAACCGGGCGGGTTTCCGTAACTGATCGAGGTGTTCTCGTCGTTCGCCTCCAGGTAGTCGACCATGGCATCGACGTCGGTCGGCAGGTTGGACAGGTACGCCGGGTGCGGCGCGCAGGGCCGCGTGGCACCGGGCACGATCTTGAAGTTGTCGTCGAGCGCCCCCATCCGCCCGTCCCGGCACCCCGGGAGGTCGGTCTCGCGGCCGGTGTGGTCGATCGTCACCCCGTCACGGGTGCCGTCGACCGACCGCCAGTGCTCCGTCCAGGTCCCGTCGTCCATCGCGACGCGCTGGTACACGAACTGGTCGGGCCGCGGCGGGGGCGTGGTGTCGGCGCGGGCGATCCGGGCGGCGTGGTTGAGCAGCCGCACGGCGTCGGTCACGGGCTGTGCCGCAGCGGGCCGCGTGGCCGCCGCCTGCCCGTCGGACGCCGCCTGCCCGTCGGACGGCACCTGGCCGAACGACAGCAGGCTGATCGTCGCGGCGACGGCCGCCGCCGTCCCGATCGACGCGCCGACCAGCGCGAACCGCCGTCGCGGTCGACGGCGTCCAGCGAGGCCCGCCAGGAAGGTCGCTCGCGCGGGCGCCAGCGACGCGTCGTCGGGCAAGGGCGTCTCGTCACCCAGTTCGCGCAGCAACCGCAGCTCATCCATGGTTCAGCAACTCCTCGACCTCGGTGGGGTTCTGCCCGCCCAACGCCTCCCTGACCTTGCGCCGAGCCCGGTGCAGGCGGGACCGGACCGTGCCGACGGGGATCGCCAGCGCCGCCGCGACCTCCTCGTAGCTCAGCTGTTCCCACGCCACGAGCAGCAGCACGTCCCGGTCCTCGGCGGACAGCCCGTCCAACGCTCCGATCAGCAGTGACCGCACGGCCCGCGCGGTCACCTCGGTGGCGACGCGGTCGGCGTGATCGGCGTGGTCGCCGTGGACCCGCCCGGCGGTGTCCGCCGCGCTCTCCCGGTAGCGGCGCGCTTCCTGCCTGCGGTGCCGTCCGACGAGGTTGGTGGCGATGCCGTACAGCCACGGCCGGGCGTCCGGCCTGGCCCGGTCGTAGCGCTGCCGCTTGTCGAACGCGGTGAGGAACGTCTCGGCGACGAGGTCGTCCGCGACCTGGTCGCCGAGCCTGCGCGCCAGGTACCGCCGGATGTGCGGCGCGTGCCGGTCGAACAGCGCCGCGAAGGCGTCCGGCTCGTGCCGCGACCGTTCGATGATCTCGGCGTCGGTGCGTGTCATGGTGGCCTTTCCGGCTGGTTCCCGGTGAAGGGCGGTCACCTGTTGTCCGCCGCCGGGCCGGTTCGGGTTCTCGGTGTGAGCGGAAGTTGACCGGTGTGTGAGGGCCCCTGGGGTAGCAAGGACACCCAAAGCGGATCAGGGGGAGCAAGTGGACAAGGTGAACGCAGTGCCGCGCCGTCGTCCCGGTGGCGCGGTCGAAGGCCGGATCCTCACCACGCCGGTGGGGCTGGCGTTCCCGCGGGACGTCACGTTCGAGTCCTGGGAGCAGGCCGGGCAGCGGATCTCGCGCATCGCCAGTTCGTCGGCGTGGTACCTGGGTGACTGGCTCGTCTTCGGCCAGGACAAGTACACCGAGCGCTACCGCCGGGCGGTCGAAGCTGTGGGGCTCGACTACCAGACGCTGCGCAACTACGCGTGGATCGCCCGCAAGTTCGAGGCGTCGCGGCGCCGTCCGGGACTGCCGTTCCAGCACCACGCCGAGGTCGCGGCGCTGCCACCGGCCGAGCAGGACCAGTGGCTCGACCGCGCCGAGCGGGAGGGCTGGTCGCGCACGGCGCTGCGGCGCGCGCTGCGGGAGAGCCGCGACCCCGGCTCGAAGTCGCTGCGCGCGGCGATGCCGCGCGTCACCGCGGCCGGTGAGGCGGTGGACCGGTGGCGGCGTGCCGCGATGGCCGCGAACGCCGACTTCGAGGCGTGGATCGTGGCCGCGCTCGACCGCGCCGCCGACCGGGACCTGGAGCTGGTCAGCGTGCCGCCGCCGGTCGAGCGGGAGCTGGTGAGCCTGCCCGCGGTGCGGCCCGCGTCCTGAGGTGACGAGGTGGTGCGGGTGTCGCCGGCACGGCACCCGCACCACCGCTCACAGCTCGCGCCGCACGTGGGTGCCGTCACGGACGGTGCCCACGTACTCCTCGACCAGGTCCTCCAACGCCACCAGGCCCCGCACGACGCCCTCCGCCGACACGGCTTGCGCCAGGTGGCTCTGCGAGCGCCGCAGCGCGGCCACCGCGTCGTCCAGGCTCGCGTCCACCGGCACCCGCGGCAGGCCGCGCACCCGGCTCGGCGGCACCCGAGTGGACGGGTCGGCGTCCGCCAGGTCCAGCACGTCCTTCACGTGCAGGTACCCGATCAGCCGGTCTTCCTCGCGCACCGGGAACCGGGAGAAGCCGGTGGCCGACACGGCGGCCTCCACCTGTTCCATGGTGGGCCGCGACGGCACGGACGTGATCCGGTCCAACGGCACCAGCACGTCGGCCACGGTCCGCTCCGCCGACGACAGCGTCTGCGTCAGCCGCCGGTGCTCGGAGTCCTCCAGCAGGCCCTCCTCCCGCGACTGCCCGATCAGCAGGGCCAGTTCGTCGCGGGTGTAGGCCGACTCCAGCTCGTCCCGGGGCGTCACGCCGACGAGCTTCAACACCGCCGTCGACACCACCGTGAAGCCGCGCAGCAGCGGCGCCACCAGCCGGCAGAACCACAGGTGGGCGGGCACCAGCAGCAGCGCGGTGCGCTCGGGGCCGGCGATGGCCAGGTTCTTCGGCACCATCTCGCCCAGCACGGTGTGCAGCGCCACGACGATGATCAACGCGATGGCGAACGCCACGCCGTGCCGCACCGCGTCCGGGATGCCGACCCCGTGGAACGGCGCCTCCAGCATCGTCGCCACCGCGGGCTCGCCCAACGCGCCCAGCCCCAGCGAGCACAGCGTGATGCCGAGCTGCGCACCCGCGATCAGCAGCGGCAGCTCACGTCCCGCTTTGAGCACCGTGCGTGCCCCGGCGCTGCCCTGCTCGGCCAACGCCTCCAGCCGGTCGCGCCGGGCGGTGATGATGGCGAACTCGGCGCCGACGAAGAACGCGTTGCCCGCCAGGAGCAGCAGGACCACCAGCACGATCACCGCGCCACCCCCGAGGCGTCGACCCGGGCCACCCGCAGCTCCGCCACCCGGTGCCGGTCCATCTGCACCACGGTGATCCGCCAGTCGTCCACCCGGATCTCGTCACCGGCGTCGGGGATGCGGCCCAGCCGGGCCAGCACCAGCCCCGCCACGGTCTCGTAGTCGCCCTCGGGCATCCGGAACCCGGTCGCCTCCGCGATCTCGTCGTCGCGCAGCAGCCCCGACACCAGCCACGCCTCGCCGCCGAGCCTGCGCACCGGCGAGGTCTCCCGCCGGTCGTGCTCGTCGCGCACGTCGCCGACGATCTCCTCGACCACGTCCTCCAACGTGACCAGGCCCGCCGTGCCGCCGTACTCGTCCACGACCAGCGCCGTCTGCAGGCCGGACGCGCGTAGCCGGTCCAGCAGCGCGTCGCCCTCCAACGTCGCGGGCACCGTCTGCACCGGCCTGGTCAGCGCCGACACCGGCGTGGTCGCCCGCTGCGACCGCGGCACCCCGAACGCCTGCTTGACGTGCACGATGCCGCGCACCTCGTCCAGGTCACCCGTGTAGACCGGGAACCGGGAGAACCCGGTCTCCCGCGCCTTGGCCACCAGGTCGAGCACGGTCGCGTCCGAGCGCAGCGACTCGACCCGCACGCGCGGCGTCATCAGCTCGTCGGCGGTGCGGTCACCGAACCGCAGGGAGCGGTCCAGCAGGGTCGCGGTGCTCGGGTCGAGGGTGCCCTGTTCGGCGCTGGAGCGGATCAACGCGCCCAGCTCCTGCGGTGAACGGGCCGACGCGAGCTCCTCGGCGGGCTCCACGCCGAGCCTGCGCACGAGCCAGTTCGCGGTGCCGTTGAGGGCGGTGATCAGCCACTTGAACACGGCCGAGAACCCGGCCTGCACGCCCGCGACGGCACGTGCGGTCTCCAGCGGCTTGGCGATGGCCAGGTTCTTCGGCACCAGCTCGCCGAACACCATCGACAGCGACGTGGCCAGCGCCAACGCCAGCGTCAACGCGATCGGGCCGGCCGCCGACGCGGGCACGCCGACGCCGGTCAGCGCGGGCGAGATGAGCTCGGCGATGGCGGGCTCGGCGATGTAGCCGGTGATCAGCGTGGTGATGGTGATCGCCAACTGCGAGCCGGAGAGCTGGAACGACAGCGACCGGTGCGCCTTCTCCACGGTCCGCGCCTTCGAGTCACCCACTTGGGCGACGTGCGCCTCGACCGTGCTGCGTTCCAGGGCGGTCAGGGAGAACTCGGCGGCGACCGCGATGAACGTGCCGATGGTGAGCAGCACCACGGCGGCGAGGCCGAGCAGGCTGAGCAGGATGGTCATCGGGCCCACCCGGGGTGGGCCGGGCGGGGCAGGCAGCCGGGTATCGGACCCGGCTCGGTACTGCAGCCCGGGGACTGCGCGTCGCGCACGGCTTGGGATCACTCCTCGTGAGGGGTGGTCGAACGGTGTCCAGAATAGAGCGTAACCGCCGGTCAGCGCAGTCCGATACCGCTGGGATGCGCGGTGGACGCCCGCAGCACCACCTCGCCGGCGACCCGGACCGTGCGGGGCGGGGCGGCCACGTCGTCGAGCACCAGCCGTGCCGCCCGCTCGCCCATGTCCTCCAGCGGCAGCCGCACGGTGCTCAGCGCCGGCACCAGGTCGCGCAGGGTGGGGATGTCGTCGAACCCGGCCACCGAGACGTCCTCCGGCACCCGCAGGCCGTGGTCCCGCAGGGCCGCCATCGCGCCGAGCGCCATCACGTCGTTCACGGCGAACACGCAGGTCGCGCCGGTGCGCGCGGCGATCAGGTCGGCCACCGCGGCGTGCCCGCCGTCCCGGGTGAAGTCACTGGTGATGACGCACCCGTCGGGCAGCTCCAGCCCTTCGTCGGCCAGGCCCGCCTTGAACCCGGCCAGCCGGTCGCGCGCCACCAGCAGGTCCGGCGGCCCGGCCAGCACGGCGAACCGGCGGTGGCCGAGCGCGGCCAGTCGGCGGGCCAGCGCGCGTGCGCCGGACCGGTTCGCGGGCACGACGGTGTCCGTGCCGAGCTTGGCCTGGGAGACGCACGCCACCCGGCCGCCCTGCGCGGTGAACGCGGTGATCTCCTCGGCCAGGTGCCGCGACGCCGAGCGGTCGGTGGTGCGGCTGCCCGCGATCACCAGGGCACGGGCGCGGTGGGCGCGCAGCGTGTTCACCAGCTCGACCTCGCGGCGCGGGTCGCGGCCGGTGGTGCCGAGCACGACGACCAGCCCGGCGCTCTCGGCGATCCTGGTCACACCGGCGGCGATGCTGGAGAAGTAGGGGTCGGCGATGTCGTGCACGACCAGGCCGACCAGCACGCTGGAGTTGCGCGCCAGGGCCTGCGCCGAGGCGTTGGGCAGGTAGCCGAGCCGGCGCGCGGTGCCGAGCACCCGCTCCCGCAGCTCCTCGCTGACCTGCCGGGTGCTGCCGTTGAGCACGCGTGACGCGGTCGCGAGCGACACGCCCGCTTCCTTCGCCACTTCCGCCAGCGTGACCTGCCGCGACGTCAACGCCGCCTCCTTCGCGTCCTGGACGGCCGAGACTAGCCGCCCGGGAGGTTGACGTCCGTGAGGAGCCGACCGTAGCGTGCTGGAAAGCGCTTTCCACGGACTTGAGCGGGGTGTACGCATGGCGGTGCGCACGATCGGCGTCGCGTTGAACGGGGTCACGGGGCGGATGGGGTACCGACAGCACCTCGTCCGGTCGATCCTGGCCCTCCGCGAGCGCGGCGGGGTCAGGATCGGTGACGACGTGCTGGTCCCCGAGCCGCTGCTGGTCGGCCGCAACGCCGCCAAGCTGAAGGAGATCGCCGAACGGCACGACCTGCCCCGCTGGACCACCGACCTCGACGCCGCGCTGAGCGACCCGGACGTCTCGGTCTACTTCGAGGGCCAGGTCACGTCCGCGCACGCCGCCTCGCTCACCGCGGCGATCGACGCGGGCAAGCACGTCTACAGCGAGAAGCCGGTCGCGGCGACCCCCGAGGAGGTGCTGGAGCTGGCCCGGCACGCCGACGCGGCGGGCGTCAAGCACGGCGTGGTGGCCGACAAGCTCTACCTGCCGGGCATCCGCAAGCTCAAGCGCATGCTGGACGGCGGCTTCTTCGGCCGGGTGCTGTCGGTGCGCGGCGAGTTCGGCTACTGGGTGTTCGAGGGCGACTGGCAGAGCGCGCAGCGGCCGTCGTGGAACTACCGCGCCGAGGACGGCGGCGGGATCGTCGTGGACATGTTCTGCCACTGGAGCTACCTGCTGGAAGGGCTGCTCGGCCCGGTGGAGGCGGTGACCGCGCGGGCCGTCACGCACATCCCGACCCGGTGGGACGAGAACGGCGAGCAGTACGAGGCGACGGCCGACGACGCGGCCTACGCGATCTTCGAGATGGCGGGCGGCGTGGTGGCGCAGGTGAACTCGTCGTGGGCGACCCGGGTGAACCGCGACGAGCTGGTCGAGTTCCACGTGGACGGCACGCACGGCAGCGCGGTGGCCGGGCTGCGCAACTGCAAGGTGCAGTCGCGGGAGATCACGCCCAAGCCCGTGTGGGACCCGGACGTGCCGCAGTCGATCGACTTCCGCTCGCTGTGGCAGGAAGTGCCGGACAACGAGGTGTTCGACAACGGGTTCATGGTGCAGTGGGCGGAGTTCCTCAAGCACATCGCCGTCGACGCGCCGTACTCGCACGACTTCCACTCCGGGGTGCGCACGGTGCGGTTGGCCGCGCTGGGCCTGGAGTCCTCCCGCACCGGCCGTCGGATCGAGGTGCCGGCATGACCTCGGTGCGGCTGCCCGGCCGCGACGGCACGTTCCGCGAGCACGAGCTGTCGCCGCCGAAGACGTGGGACGCCGGTCCGTTCGAGTCGCGGGTCGCGTTCGCGGCGGCGCACGTGGTCGCCGACCCGTTCGCGGCCAACGTGCCCGGCGCGCCCGCCGTGCTCGACTGGGACGCCACGCTGGCCTACCGGGTGCGGTTGTGGGAGCACGGTTTCGGCGTCGCCGAGGCCATGGACACCGCGCAGCGCGGCATGGGCCTGGACTGGGGCACGGCGCTGGAGCTGATCCGGCGCAGCGCGGCGATCGCGTCCGGGCGGCTGGCCGCGGGTGTGGGCACCGACCACGACACCGCGGACCCGTTGACCGCGTACCGGGAGCAGTTGGCCGCCGTGGTGGACGCGGGCGCGCAGCCGATCCTGATGTGCAGCCGGAAGCTGGCCGCACAGGCGCGCGGGCCCGAGGACTACCAGGAGGTCTACGGGGCGCTGCTGGAGGAGGTCGACCAGCCGGTCGTCCTGCACTGGCTCGGCACGGCGTTCGACCCGGCGCTGGAGGGCTACTGGGGTTCGTCGGACATCCCCGCGGCGACCGGGCACTTCCTGGACCTGATCAAGGCCTACCCGGACAAGGTGGACGGGGTGAAGGTGTCGCTGCTGGACGCCTCGCACGAGGTCGGCCTGCGGCGGGCGCTGCCCGAGGGGGTGCGCTGCTACACCGGCGACGACTTCAACTACCCGGAGCTGATCGCGGGCGACGCCGAGGGGCACAGCGACGCGTTGCTGGGGATCTTCGACGCCATCGCGCCGGCCGCGTCCACCGCGCTGCGGGCGTTGGACGCGGGTGATCGTTCCCGGTACGACGAGGTGCTGGAGCCCACGGTCGCGTTGTCGCGGCACATCTTCGGCGCACCGACCTACTACTACAAGACCGGTGTGGTGTTCCTGGCGTGGCTGGGCGGGTTCCAGGACGCGTTCGGCATGGTCGGCGGGCTGCAGTCGGCCCGCGACGTGGTGCACCTCGGTGAGGCGCTGAGGTTGGCGGACCTGGCCGGGCTGCTGCCCGACCCGGACCTCGCCGCCCGGCGGTGGGGACGACTCCTGGACGTGCTGACGTGAAGCTGTCACTGAACCAGGCCACGGTGAAGCGGGCGTCCGTGCCCGAGGTGGTCGACGTGTGCGTGCGCAACGGGATCCCGGCGGTGGGCCTGTGGCGCGACCCGGTGGCCGAGTACGGGCTGGAGCGGACCGCGGCGCTGGTGGCGTCGGCCGGGCTGGAGGTCTCGTCGCTGTGCCGCGGCGGGTTCTTCACCGGCGTCGACCAGCGGCTGGACGACAACCGGCGGGCCATCGACGAGACCGCCGCGTTGGGCGCGCAGTGCCTGGTGCTGGTGCCCGGCGGGGTGCCCGACCGCGACCTCGTGGCGGCGCGGTGGCGCGTCGCGTCGGCGCTGGAGGTGCTGGCGCCGTACGCGGCCTCGGCCGGGGTGCGGTTGGCGTTGGAGCCGATGCACCCCATGTTCTGCGCCGACCGCGGTGTGGTGTCGACGTTGGGCCAGGCGCTGGAGCTGGCCGCGCCGTACCCGGCGGGGGTCGTCGGGGTCGTGGTGGACGCCCTGCACGTGTGGTGGGACCCGGCGTTGGCGGCCGACGTGCGACGGGCCGGCCCGCGCATCCACTCCTACCAGGTGTGCGACTGGGTCACGCCGCTGCCCGCCGACGTGCTGCTGGGGCGCGGGCTGCCCGGCGACGGGCACATCGACCTGGTGGGACTGACCTCGCTGGTCGCCGCGACCGGGTACGACGGGTACGTCGAGGTCGAGGTGTTCAACGAGGAGGTGTGGGCGCGGCCGTTCGACTCGGTCGCGGCGGACCTCGTGCGGCGGCACGCGACGGGGTGGGAGCCGGTCGTGGACGGCGGCCACGACCGGCTTCCCGTGACCCCTTAGCGGGGCAGCTCGCGGCCCGCGGCGAGCAGCCTCAGGGTGCTGGTGGAGGGCACCAGCGCGTACAGCGCGCCGGTGGTCCGCACGAACCGGCCGCCGACGACCGGGTCGACACCGGTGGGCGCGCCGCGCTCGCCCGGCGTGAAGTCGGGGTTGTGCGCCCGGGTCTGCTGGATGAACTCGAACTGCTCCGCCAACGACGTGCAGTGCGCCACGAACACCAGGCCGCGCTCGCCGTCGTCGGGTGAGCCGAACGGCAGGCCCCGGCGCAGGATCCGGTGCTGTCGGGGCGTCCGGTGCGTGAACGCGCGCGGGTTGGTCTTGCGGATGTGCGCCGGGCACGGTGTCGTCGCGCCCGCCGGGTCGTCGGCGTAGTCGAAGTCGTTGTGGCCCCGGCTCGCCGCCAGCGGTCGGCCGTCGGGGTGCCTGCCGATCAGTTCCGGGCCGAGCCCGCGGGCTTCGACGGCTTCCTGCCAGCCGTCGACGTCCTGGGCGAGGCGGCGGATCACCTGGATCGAGCCGTTGGTCAGCCAGGCGGCGGCCGGCGGGCGGGGTGACTCGGTCGGGTGGCCGAACACGAACTCGCCCGCGTTCACCAGCAGCTCCCCGGGCTTTCCGGCGCGGTGACCGGGCAGTTCGGGGTCCTCGTGGTGGAAGCCGCGCACGCCGGGCTGTGAGACGCCGTCCTTGTAGCCGAAGTGCTCGCGCCCGCGCCGTTCGCCGGGGAGCGTGGCGGCGTGCTGCTCGTGGACCACCGTCACGCCGAGCAGGGTGTCGAGCACGTCCAGGTTGCGCGCGGTCTCCGCGAGCCGGTCCGGGTCGTCGGACGCGACCGTGACCACGGCGTGGACGTGCTGCCCCGCGCGGCCGAACAGCCAGTGGACGGGCGCCGAGTCGCCGGTGTCGCCGTTGGCCCGCGCCGCTTGTTCGGCGGTGTGCGGGAAGTGCTCGCGGAGGTCTTCGCGCGTCGCCTCGGGGTTGATGCTCAGCTCGACCAGGCCCTCGGGGGTGAGCGACACGTTCGCCCAGGTGGCCTTGATACCCGGCGGGTCGCTGCCGAACATCGTGCGGCCCAGGGAGAAGACCTCGTTGAAGTCCTCGACGTCGGCGGTGGTGCCGACGTGCCCGAGCAGGGCGGCGAGCCAGGTGCGGCCCAGCCCGTCGTCGGTGAAGCGGACGAACCGGAACAGCTGGTGGTCCTTGTTGAACGCGGCCAGCACGTTCCCCTGGATCTCGTGCGACCCGCGCAACGGCGGACGCCCCGGCCGGGGTTGCGCGCGCGGGTGCAGCAGGTCGGTCATGGGTCACCCCCTGCTTCAGAGGAGCGTGACGGTGCGCTGTGGATACGTTGCGCTGAGTTGGAATCACACGACCGTGTCGCGCGTCCACCTCCGAAGGTGACGGCGGCTGCGCGAAGATCCGACCATGACCGACCCGGCCGACCTCGGCGCGCGCATCCAACCGGGAGTGGCGACCTCCCGAGGTCCGAACCGTCCGCTCAACGCCGACGCCCACGCCCAGCACTGGTACCGCGGCACGTTCGCCGCGGCGGTGGTGGACGGGATCGGCTCGACACCGGAGGTCGCCGACTTCGCCCGCACCACCGCGGCCGTCGCCGCGCGCATGGCCGCCCGCCAGACGCCCGTGCTCGGCGTCACGGCGGCCGCGGCGCCTTATGCCGACCTGGACGACGACAGCACCGAGCCCGGCGGTGCGATCGTCGTGGCCTCGGTCCGGGCGGGTGAGGACTGGCGCGTCGCCTACGCCGGCGACAGCTCGGCCTACGGCCTCAAGGACGACGGAACCCTGCACCGCTTCACGACCCCGCACACCCTCGGCGAAGAACTGCGGCAACAAGGCGTCCCCGACGCCGAGGCCGCCGCCCACGACCACAAGCTGCGCCACCACCTCGGCCGCGTCCCGCTCTACGGCGTCGAGGGCTTCGAGGCGAACGCCCGGCTGCTGGTCCTCGCGTCCGACGGCCTGAAGGTGCCCCACGACGAGTTGCGAGGCCTGCTCCTCGAACACGGCGACGACCCCCAGCGGTGCGCCGAGGAACTGCACGCCGCCGCACGCGCACGCGGCAGCCGTGACGACGTCACGGTCCTGGTCATCCCCCACCCCGACCGCCCTGCGACCACTCCTGTCACGAACGAGAGGAACAGCCATGGCGAACGCGGACCAGAAGAACCCGCAGGACCCGCAGAACCCGCCCGCGGACGAGAGCCCGACGCAGAAAATCCCGAAGGTGCCGTCGAAGTAGTCGCCTGACGAGCCGGGTGGCGTGACCGCGCCACCCGGTTTCGACCCCTTCCCGCCGACCCACTGTCCGCCGACCCGCATTCCGTCGAATGGCTCCCGCGCGGTGCCGCCGGGTCGCTGACGTTGACGGCGGTCGCGTCGTCGTTGCCGCCGCAGACGTTCGCCTACGCGCGGCAGGCGGTGGAGCGCAGAGGTTCGGTCAAGGCGCCGTTGTCGATCAGCGCGCTGCGCACGCTCATGTCGGTGTCGTGGGTGATCGGCCCGCCGGTCGGCGCGGTGCTGATCGGCGCCGGCGGGTTCGCGGGGTTGTTCGGCCTGGCCTCCTGCTCGTCACCGGTCGAGCCAGACGAGGTGTGCCCGGCGGGTCCCGGCCGAGCGTGAGCTGAGCTCGAACAGGGCGCGGGCGGTCTCGGGGCTGCGGGAGCTGAGGCGGAAGCCACCCTCCACGCCGCTGACCTCGGCCCGGTCCTCGAACGCGACGCCGTAGCCCGCCACGCGCACGCTTTCCCGTTCGCCGTACTCCTCCACGATCGCGAACAGCCGTGGTGCTTCTTCGTGTGCGACTTCGTGCACGAGTTCGGTGAATTCCTGCTCGGTCATGTCGTTCCTTCCGCCCCACTGGTCAAGCTGCTGGTAGTTACGCTGCGTCGCCGATACCGTGACTGCCCGCAAGGCTGCCCACATCCGACGTGGATCGCAAAGAACGCAAAGAGGGGCCTTGCATTCGCCGTGCAGCATTGAGGAGGGCGCACATCGTGGCCGCGAAGAAGAGCACGCCGACCATCCGACTGCGCAGGTTGGCCGGTCAGCTCAGACGACTTCGCGACGACACCGGCCTGCGCCGCGAGGACGTGGAAGAGCGGACCGGCCTCCACTCCACCACGCTCTACCGCATCGAGACGGCACGTTCGCGGCCCCAGTACCGGACCCTGGACATGCTGCTCAAGCTGTACGGCGTCCCGACCGACGAACATCTCCGCTTGAAGGCGCTCTACAAGCAGTCGGCGGGAGAAGGCTGGATCCAGCCCTGGCACGAGGATTTGCGCGAGGAGTACACGACTTACATCAGCTTCGAGCGCGAGGCGCATGGCGTCCGCAACTACGCGGGGATGTTCATTCCCGGCCTGCTCCAAACCGAGGACTACGCTCGGGCTATGGTATACGGAGTTCTGTATACAATCAGCAAGGCGCAGGTTGAGGATCGCGTGAGGGCCCGGATGGAGCGACAGGCACTCCTGACCAAGGAGCGGCCGATCAAGCTGTGGGCGATCATCGATGAGGCCGCGCTGCACTACGAGGTCGGTGGGCAGGAGGTCATGTCGGCGCAGCTTGACCACCTGCTAGAGGCGTCCACGGCTCCGGACACGACGATCCAGGTCGTCCCGTTCAGCGCGGGTGCCCATCTCGGTTTGCCGGGCCAGTTCGTCATACTGGACTTTGATGATCCACTGGACACCGACTTGGTCTACATCGACAGCCAGGCCGGTGAGATATTTTTGGAGTCTGACACCGACATCGAGCGCTTCCGGGACAGCTTCGATCACCTGGTGGCGGTGGCCAAGAGCCCTGACGACTCGGTCAAGCTGATCGCGGAGATCGCCAACCGTCGGGGACGAAGGAGGTTCGGGTGACTGTGGCCTGGCGCAAGAGCAGCTACAGCGGGGATGGCGAAGCCTGCGTCGAAGTGGCACCCGTGAGGGAAGGGGTCGCCACGCGGGACTCCAAGAACCCTGCCGGGCCGGTGCTGTCCTTCCCCGCGGGGGAGTGGCGGAAGTTCCTCGCCGGCCTCGGAGGTGGTCGGTTCGACGGTTCCTGAGGAACACAGAGGGGGGCGATGTGGAGAGATGGGAAGCGGTCGAGACCAAGTGGCTTCCGCGCATCGTGATCGTGTTCGGGTTGACCGGCGTGGTGGTGAGCGCCGTGGGCACGGTCGAGTCGTTCGACTACGACGTCGCCACAGCCGAGGTCGTGCGGCTGGAGACCGTTGACGGCGCCACCCAGACCCGAGCCAGGCTCCGGTTCACTTTGCCGGACGGCAGGGTGGTCACGCCGTTGGTGAACAAGCACTACGCGAGCCTGCAACCGGGCAACCGCGTGGAGGTCCTCTACGATCACGATGATCCGGAGGCCACGATCACCTATGACCGCATGAACACCGGGGAATGGGTGTGGTCGTTGCTCGTCAGCGTGTTCATGGTCGTGGGCGCGCCGTTCGCGGTCCGACGGCAGATCGAGAGGCGCCGCGACAGGCGGTAGCGTCTTTCGGGAGGACCTCGAAGCGCGCCGCCGCCGCGACGAGTGGCGGTGACCCGGCCCGCCGAGGTCGGCGGGCCGGGTGCGCCTGATCAGCCGCCGTTGCTCGGCCGGTACGGCTGGGCGCGGTAGGTGCGCGGGGTGTTCGCGGTGATCCGCAGGACCGAGTCGTACAGCGTGCGGCCCAGGGCGGCGCGGGCGCGCAGGGCCGGGTGGGTGGCGCTGTAGTTGTCCGCGTTGGCCGCCTGGTCGCCGGCGAACTGGCCCGAGGCGAACAGCGCGAACGTGATGATCGGCTTGCCCGCCGCGTCGAAGACGATCCCGGCCTCGTTGCGGCCGTCGTTGAACCAACCCGCCTTCGTCGCCACGTTCAACCGCTCCGCAGACGACAGGTCGAGCCGGATGCCGTCGGTGAACGACGTCAACGACCGCAGCACCTTCAGCAGGTGCTCGGTGGACGCGGGCGACAGCAGCTCACCCGCCGCGAGCCTGCGCAGCAGCGTGAACGTCTCGCGGGGCGTGGTGGTGCCCAGGAAGAACCGGTTCGGGTTGGCGACCGGCACGACCTGCGTGTGCACGAAACCCTTGGAGCGCAGGATCTCGTTCAGCTCCAACGCGGGCACGACCAGGCCGCACAGCCGCACGGCCGTGTTGTCCGACACCGTCAGCAACGCCGCCAGCGCGTGCCCGACCGTCACCGAACTCGGGTACGCGCCGTCCAGCCCGAAGATGCCATCGGTGTCCTGGATGACGATCGCCTGCGTGACGTCGACCCGCTGGTCCAGCGTGATCAGGCCCCGGTCGACCTTGTCCAGCACGGCCACCGCGACCGCGATCTTGTTCACGCTGTACGCCTCGACCACGCGGTCGGCCTGGTCCTCGACGGCGGGCTTCACCGTGCCGTCCGGGTCGGCCACGCCGATGTAGGACGACCACGTGCCACGCGCGCGCGACACCAGCGCCGAGTACTTCCAGGCGATCTTGCGGCGGGCCTGGTCGGCCGTCGTCGGGATCAACGAGTCCCACTCCGCCTCGGTGGTCTGCGCCTGGGCCGTCCCGGCGGTCGAACCGAGCACGGCGCTCGCCGCCGCGACCGAACCGAGCCCCAGCGCGAACCTGCGGTTGATGTTCATGTGCCCCCAATCATGCGGATACTCCCCTGAAGACGCCACGGACGGCTCAGTTGTTGCTCCGATCCGGTGAATTGGATCTAACCAGCGGTAACCTCCGGGCATGGCACAAGGGGTGTTCCTGGTGACGGGGGCCAGTCGTGGCATCGGCGCGGCGACCGCGCGGTTGGCCGCCGAAGCGGGGTACCGGCTGGTCCTGGCCGCGCGGGACGCGGCGTCGCTGGCGGAACTCGCGGCCCGGCTCGGCGGACCGGACCGGGTGTGGGTGGCCTCGTGCGACGTGCGGGAGTACGACCAGGTCGCGGCCCTGATGGGGCGGGTCGAGGAGGAGTGGGGCAGCCTCGACGTGGTGTTCGCCAACGCGGGCGCGAGCGTGACCACCTCGTTCACCTCGACCGACGGCGCGCCGCCCGCCGAGTGGAGCGACATGGTGCTCACCAACGTGTGCGGCCCCGCGTTCACCGCGCGGGCGGCGATGCCCGCGTTGATGCGCCACGCCGGGCACCTGGTGCTGACCGGGTCGGCGGCCGGGCGCGGTGTGCGGCCGGGGAACCTCTACTCGGCGACGAAGTGGGCGGTGACGGGGCTGGCGCAGGCGATCCGGGCCGAGTGCGTCGGCACGGGCGTCCGCGTCACGCTGGTGCAGCCGGGCCTGACCGACACCGGCGGCATCCCGCCGTCGCGCGCCGGCGACCCGAAGCTCGCGCCCGAGGACGTGGCCCGCGCCGTGCTGTACGCGGTGAGCCAGCCGCCGCACGTGGACGTCAACGAGATCCTGGTGCGCCCGGTTGGCCAGGACGCCTACCGGTGAGCCCTTCCTGCGGCGGTGAAGTCCGCAAGAAAATCATAACGGTGTGATCCGTAGACGCTCTAGCGTGGACGGATGAAGGTCCACGACATGCTCGTTGAAGAGCGGCGGCGGATGGCGGACCTCCTCGACGGGCTGGACGCCGGCCAACTGGCCACGCCCAGCCTCTCGGCGGGGTGGACGGTGCACGACATCGGCGCGCACCTGATCACGTACCTCAAGTTCGGCCAGCTCAAGCTGTACTGGGGCATCGTGTCCATGGCGGCCGACTTCGACCGGCTCAACCGGGAGCTCACCGCCAAGGCGGCCCGGATGCCCACGTCGGAGATCACGGCGCGGCTGCGTCGGTGGTCGACGTCGAAGACCACGATCCCGCGATCGGGTTACGACCCGGTGCTGGCCGACATCCTGCTGCACGACTACGACGTCCGCCTGCCGCTGGGCATCGAGCGGGACATGCCGGAGGACCGGCTGTGGGTGGCGTTCCAGCACCTGGCGGCCAAGCCTTCGCCGGGTTACGCGATGGGGTCCCGGTTGGCGGGGCTGCGGCTGGAGGCCGTGGACACCGGCTGGGCGTCCGGGAGCGGCGCGGTGGTGCGCGGTGACGCCGAGTCTCTGGTGCTGGCGATGAGCGGCCGTGCGGTCGGGCTCGACGCGCTCGACGGCGACGGCGTGCCGCTGCTGCGGGAACGCGTCGCCTCACCGCCGCCACGCGGCCCGTTGGAGCGGCTGAAGGCCGTGGTCAAGGTCGTGGTCGACCCACCACCCCCGGACCGCCGCTCCCGCGACGCCGCCGCCAACCCCTGACCCGCGCGTGTCCTACGTCCAGAACAACCGTGTCCTACGTTCAGAACACCCGAGTTGAACACTCAGGACGACCAGCCAGTGTTCTGAGCGTTCAACTCGGGGTGTCTGGACGTAGGACACGCGCGTTCTGAACGTAGGACACGCGGGGAATGGAGCGGTGGCGGGCTCCGTGGGGAGCCCGCCACCGGTCACGTGGTCGGTCCGTGGTGCCGGACCGGCCGATCAGGGAGTCACCCCACCGTGCAGGGGTTCCCGTTCACCCGGAAGTCGGTCGGCGGAGTCGTCGAGCCCGACCCGGAGGAGTTGAACCCGATGCTGGCCGAGCCGCCGGGCGCAACGTTGCCGTTCCACCCCACGTTCGACGCGGACACCGCCTGGCCCGTCTGGGTCCAGGCCGCCGACCAGCCGTGCGTGATCTTCTGGTTGCCCGGCATGGTGAACTCGAGCTTCCAGCCGTTCCACGGCTGGGTGCTGGTGTTCGTCACGGTGATGTTGACCGACATGCCGGTGGACCAGGTCGACGCACGCCAGACCACCTTGCAGTAGTCGGCCACCACGTCCGGCTTGGTCCGCACGTCCACCTGCGGCGACATGCCCGAACGCAGGCTCGCGCCGTTCTTCGCCACCACGGTGAACTTGTAGGCCGTGTCCGGCCGCAGCCCGGTCAGCGTCGCCGACGGGCTGGTGACCGTGGCGACCACGCGCAGCGCGTCACCCTCGACGGAGATGACGTCGTACTCCTTGACGCCGCTCTCCGGGTCGGTCGACGCGGTCCACGTCAGCTTCACGCCCGTCGTGGTGACGTCGGACGCCACCGGCGTGCCGGGGGTCGACGGGGCCGTGGTGTCGACCGGCGGCGCGGTCGTGAGCTTCTCGGCCGCCCAGTTGGAGATCCACGTGAACGCGGAGTTCCAGTTGACCGTGACCTCGTTGACCGAGTACGCCTCGATGTGGTCCACGAAGCACTTCTGCGCCTTGCAGCCCTGGAGCAGGCGCGCCGCGATCGGGTCCTGCAGCGCGCTGTTCGGACCACCCGAGAGCGCACCCGGAGGCGCGATCGGCAGGGTCGGCTCCAGCTGGTTGGCCCAGTGCCGGTGGTGCACGTTCTTCACCGGCTGGTCGCCGTAGCCCGACACGTACGAGTACGACATCGGGTTGCGGCCGAGCAGGTAGTTCAGGCCCTGGAACACGCCCTCGCGGTACTTGGCCGCACCGGTGAAGTCGTGCGCCAGCGCCAGCACCGAGATGTTGTTCGCGACCAGGCCGTTGGAACCCCAGTCGTAGCCCTCGGTCGGGCGGTACGGCGCCGGGTAGCCCTGGGTCGACATCTGCGACAGGTGCTGGTCGGCGACGGTGGTGAACGCCGACTTGATCGCGGTGATGTCGGCGGCGGGCAGGCCGTTCGGCACGAGGGCGAGCGTGATGTCGCCCAGCGGGCCGGTGGAGCCCCAGTCGAAGCCGCGCGCGTTCAGGCTCTTGCCCTTGTAGTGCGTGGACGACGTGAGGTCGGTGCGGTAGGCGGCCTCACCAGTGGTGGTGAACATCTCCGCGGCGGCCCAGTAGAACTCGTCGGTCAGGATCGAGTCGCTGTAGGAGCCACCGCCGGTGCCGTCGTTCGGGTCGGCGATCTTGTTCGGGTTCGCCTTCGCCGCCGCGTAGGCCTTGGTGGCCGCCGCGAGCGCCTTCGCCGAGAACGTCGGGTCGATCGTCTTCCAGATGCGGGCCGCCTGCGCCGCCACGGCCGCCATGTTCAGCGTCGCGGCCGTGCTGGTCGCCGACAGCCGCCGGGCCTGCGGGTCCTCGTGGGGCAGCAGCGGCAGGCCGGTCCAGTTCTGGTCGTGGATCTTGTGGTGCACCATGCCGTCGGGCGCCTGCATCTTCAGCAGGAACTCGACCTCCCAGCGCGCCTCGTCCAGGATGTCCGGCACCCCGTTGGCGTTCTCCGGGATGTTCAGCTTGCCGTCGCCGAGCGGGGCCGCGTCACCGATCCGCACCGCGCGCTCGTAGGTGTTGAGCACCTGCCACGCCGAGATGCCGCCGTTGACGACGTACTTGCCGTGGTCGCCCGCGTCGTACCAACCGCCGCGCACGTCCAGCGTGTAACCGCAGGTGATCGTCGCCAGGCAGGGGACGTTGTCGTCACCCTGGTTCGGCGCGACGTTGAGGTGGCCGGCGGGGCGCGCGTACTGGTCGCCCACGTACTGCGCCTCGATCTCGATGCCGCTGCGGTTGTGGTAGAAGTACGCCAGCGCGTCGTAGCGCATCTTCTTGAGCTCGTCCGTCGCGATGTCGAACGGGAAGCTCGTCTCGTCGCCGACGGTGAGCGTGTAGCCGGTGCCCACCGTGTCGAACGACGTGAAGTCGATCAGGTGCGTGGAGTCGCCCGACTCGGGGTCGACGGAGCCACGCGGCACGGTCGTACCGGTCGCCACCGTGGTGCCGGCGGAGTTCTTCAGCGCCCACTGCTGCGCGACCGTGGCGTCGGAGGTCAACGTCGCCTGCTTGGGCAGGCCCGGCACGTAGGCGACCTGGTTGACGTTGATCTTCTTCGCCGGGTTGGCCGGGTCACCGCCCGGCGGCTTCACGCCACCGATCAGCGAGACGTTGTCCACGCAGACCGTCGTGTCGTCCGCCACGGCGCCCAGGTGGAACGTCACCTGGCCGTTGCCCGCGTCGGGGAAGTCCAGCTCGGAGGTGAACGTGAAGGTGAAGCGCTGCTTCGTGGTGGTCAGCGCGATGTCCTGCTTCGCGATCGTCCGGTAGGGGCTCACGCCCTCACCGGCCGCCGCCGCCGCCGGCCGGTCGACCGAGGCGTAGGCGTCGAAGGACATCGTGTACGACTGGCCCGCCTCGAACGGCACGCCGTTCTGGCCGATCAGCGAGTCCCACGGGTTGACCGTGCCGCCGGTCACCGTGGCGCACAGCTCGCCGTTCGTGACCCGGTTCGACACGCCGGCGCTGGCCCACCACGGGTCGGCCGAGCCGCTGCTGAACGAGCCGTTGACCAGCCGTTCGTACTCGGCTGCGTGGGCCGTACCCGACGCTAGCGCGCCGCTCACCGCCACTAGTGCGAGGGCTGCGGTGGCTTGGCGGCGCCACCGGGGAGAAGGAAGCGATCTCATGGACTTGGGTCTCCTCCGTCTGCTCTGACGGTTGACGACGCTTCTGGGAGCGCTCCCTGGGAGCGCTCCCAGGGACTCTAGAGTGACACGTCGCACATTCACAACCCTGGATTTGACCTCAAGTTAACTGGAGGTCACGGAGTGTGAGCGTTAACTCGGGTCGCTCCCAGGGGATGTGGTGCGCGTGGAGGCGTTCGACGGAGTTCGATGAGATGAGCGCCGCCTTCGTGGAGGCGCAGGGCTGGACACCCGCTGAGGTCGGGGATCGACGCGGTGGATCACGCGCGCCGCGCCGAAGGGTCCGGGCGGCGGTGGCCGCTTCGACCGCTCGGGTCAAACCGGGGGAGCGGTGGCCACGCACGGGCTACGGTGATCGGGTGACCGAGCGGATCGTGCGCGCCAACGGCGTCGACCTGTGCGTAGAGACCTTCGGAACGCCCGCCGACCCGGCGGTACTGCTGATCGCCGGCGCGACCGGGTCGATGCTGTCGTGGGCCGACGGGTTCTGCGCGCGGCTGGCGGACGGTGGGCGGTACGTCATCCGGTACGACCACCGCGACACCGGGCGGTCGGTGACCTACCCGCCGGGCGAGCCCGGGTACGGGTTCCACGACTTGGCCGCGGACGCGGTCGGCGTGCTGGACGCCCTGGCGGTGTCCCGGGCGAACGTCGTCGGCATCTCCATGGGCGGCGGCCTCGCGCAGCTCCTCGCGCTCGACTTCACCGACCGGGTGGCGTCGCTGACCTTGATCGCGAGCAGCCCGGCCGGTCCCAACGCGCCCGACCTGCCGCCCATGGCGCCCGCGCTGCTGGAGTACTTCGCCGCCGCGCCACCCGCGCCCGACTGGACCGACCGCGCGGCCGTGGTGGAGCACCTGGTGGCGTCGCAACGGCCCTTCGCCGGACCTCGGCCGGCGGACGTGGACGCGGCGCGCTCGACGGCGGGCCGGGTGTTCGACCGGGCGCGGGACATCGCGTCGAGCACCAACCACTTCCAGGCGGGCGGCGGCGAGTCGTGGCGGTCCCGGCTGGGTGGGATCGCGGTGCCGACGCTGGTCCTGCACGGCGACGTGGACCCGCTGACCCCGCCGGCGCACGGCGAGGCGTTGGCGCGGGAGATCCCCGGCGCGCGGTTTCTGATCATGGAGGACACCGGGCACGAGCTGCCGCCGGGCGTCTGGGACGTGGTGGTCCCGGCGATCGTCGAGCACACCGGCGTGGCCAAGCCCGAGCGGGACGAGGTGCTCGCGCGCATCGGTCGAGCGGCGATCGGACGAGAACACGACGCAGTCGTGTGAAGCGCTCGTCCGGACCGCCGCGTCGATCCCCCCGTGCGGCGGCCGACCGCGTCAGCCGCAGGCCGCCGGGTCGACCTGGTAGGCCGGGGCGTCCCGCTCGGCGAGCACCGGCGTGGTGGAGGTCGCCGTGGCGACGCCGTCCCGGACCACGTGGGTGACGCGCTCGCCGTCGTACACCAGCGGGTCGCTCGTCCACACCAACTCGCCCTGGACGGTCACGAGGTGGCGCCGACCGTCGACCACCTCGCAGCCGTACCGGCTGAGCGCGCTGATACCGCCCCCCTCGGCGAGCACGAGCCGGTTGCCGTCGGGCTTGGTGACAGCGCGAATGACATCGCCCGACAACCCCCACACCGTGAAGAGGGTGGTGTTGGCGCCGATCGACTCGGTCACCACCACCTCGTCGCGGCCGTCGTCGTCCAGGTCCACCACGCGCAGCGGGCTCACGCCGACCGAGCTGTGGAACGGCACCCGGGCGGTGAACCGGCGGCCGCCGAGGACGGCGACGAGTTCCTGCGTGTCCGGCGCGCCCACGACCTCCCGCACCGCGACGCGGTCCGAGCGGCCGTCGCCGTTGAGGTCCGCTCGGGCCGACACGTCCACCGTGACCGCCGTCGATCCTGCCGCCCAAGCCGTCGCCGGAGCCGCCGCGACGAGTGCGAGCGCGGGCACGAAAGCCTTCAACACCATGATTTCCCCCTGTTTCCGAGCACCGCGAAGACACCTCGTGGCACCGGTTTCCCCCGACGCGATCGCGTCAACGATCAGAGGACGGCCGATGCCGACCGGCGTTCCGATATGTGACGCAGGTCACAGCATGTGTGCGAGCAGATGACTGGCGACGGTCCGATGTGGACGATCCTGTAGCTGGCGGCGGTGATGATCGCGCTCTCACGAAAACCGCCAGCTCATCCGTCGGTTCGCGGTGCGAAACCGGGTCGTGCTCTTGACTGGTGTAGACCATTTCCGGTTGAGTGGCCCTCGTCACGTCCGATGGGCGCATCCAACGGGAAAGAGTGATCACGTGTCGAGATTCCGCGTAGTGGCGGCGATCGCCGCTTTCGTGGTCGGGGCGGCACTGACCGTCGCGGTGGCCAACACCGCCGCCGCTGCCGCCTGCGCGTCCGCCTGGAGTCCGTCGGCCGTCTACGCCGGCGGCATGACGGCGTCCTACAACAACAAGAACTGGCGAGCCCAGTGGTGGACCCAGAACGAGACCCCCGGCTCCGCCGCGGTCTGGGCCGACCAGGGCGTCTGCGGTGGTGGCACCACGCCGCCGCCTTCCTCCTGCGACCACCCGGCGTGGGTGCAGGGCCAGTGGTACACCGCCGGCAGCATCGTGCGCTACACCGACGGCAAGTACTACATCGCCGAGCACGACAACCCGGGCTACGACCCGACCATCAGCACCTGGTACTGGAACCCGCACACCTGCGGCTCGACTCCGACCACCACGACCAGCACGCCCGCGCCGGGCGGGTTCGTGGTGAGCGAGGCGCAGTTCCGGCAGATGTTCCCGAACCGGAACCCCTTCTACACCTACGCCGGGCTCACGGCCGCGCTCAGCGCGTACCCCGGCTTCGCCAAGACCGGCTCGGACACCGTCCGCAAGCAGGAGGCGGCGGCGTTCCTGGCCAACGCCAACCACGAGACCGGCGGCCTGGTCCACATCGTCGAGCAGAACCAGGCCAACTACCCGCACTACTGCGACGCGGGCCAGCCCTACGGCTGCCCCGCCGGTCAGGCGGCCTACTACGGCCGCGGTCCCATCCAGCTCAGCTGGAACTTCAACTACAAGGCGGCGGGCGACGCGCTGGGCCTGCCGCTGCTGACCAACCCGTGGCTGGTGCAGAACGACGCCTCGGTGGCCTGGAAGACCGCCCTCTGGTACTGGAACACCCAGTCCGGCCCGGGCACGATGACCCCGCACAACGCGATGGTCAACGGGTACGGCTTCGGTGAGACGATCCGCAGCATCAACGGGTCGCTGGAGTGCGGCGGGCGCAACCCGGCGCAGGTCCAGAGCCGCGTCGACGCCTACCAGCGGTTCGTCGGCATCCTCGGCGTGCCGGCGGGCAACAACCTGTACTGCTGACCGGGTGGGACGGGGGTCGCGCGTCGGCCCCCGTCCCGACTCACTGCTCCAAGTGGGCGAGCACGGCCCACCCGAAAGAACCCGGCGACTCCACCCACGGCACGTGACCCGCGCCGGGCAGCACGACCCGCGCCACGTCCGGCAGCGCGTCGGCCAGCGAGTCCGCCGCGCACCGGTCCCGGGCGCCCGCCGTGCCGTCCACGATCAGCGTCGGCACGGCCAGCTCGCGGCAGCGCGCGAGGAGTTCCCGGTCTTCCCGGTCTTCCCGGTCCAGCTCGGTGCCGGGGACGCAGACCAGCGACGAGACCCGTTCCGGGTGCGCCAACGCGTAGTGCAGCGCAATGTCCACGCCCCGGGAATGGCCGAGCAGGGCCACCTCGGGCAGTCCGAAGTGGACTCTGATGGCGTCGAGGTCGGCGACCGCGCGCCCGGTCGGGTCCGGCTCGTCGGGTGCGGACCGGCCCTCGTCGCGCGGGTCCCAGTGGATCACCCGCACCCGGTCGGCCAGCAGCTCGGCGAGCCCGTCGAACACCTCCCGCGGCCCGGGTTCGCCCTGGCACAGCACCAGCGGCTCCCCGTGCCCCAGTTCGGCCGCCCGCAACACGCGGCCGTCGTCCGCGATGACCTTGTGCTCCTCCATGGGGACCAGTGTCGGTCAACCACGCGCCGGATCACACCGGTCGGGCCAATTGAGTCGACCGTGCCGCCGCGAGGGTCTGGTGGCACCGCCACCGGGATGCGCGTTCACAGTCAGGGGCGCGGAAGGCTGGACCAGTCGGTTCAGATCCTTGACCCGGATGTCGTTCCGGATTATGGTCTAGACCACGTCGCGGTGAGTGACGCACCGTCCCCGGTTCGTCACTGATCGCGTGTTCCGGCCGCCGCGGAAATGGACCCTGCCTTGGAGACCCACCCGGGTCTCCTCCGAAGGAGCTGGACACATGAGCCTGAAACGCAAGCTCGCGGTGGCCCTCGCCGCCGTGGGCATCACCCCGTTCTTCGTCGTGATGTCGGCGGGAACGGCGAGCGCGCACGGCTACATCTCGTCGCCGCCCAGCAGGCAAGCGATGTGCGCGCAAGGTCGGGTCTCCAACTGCGGCCCGATCGTGTACGAGCCGCAGAGCGTGGAGGGCCCGAAGGGCCAGTACAACTGCCACGCCGGGCTGACCCAGTTCGCTCAGCTCAACGACGACAGCCGGGCCTGGCCCACCACCCAGGTGGGCAACAGCGTGACGTTCAACTGGACGCTGACCGCCCGGCACGCCACCAGCACGTGGCAGTACTTCGTCGGCGGCAGCAAGATCGCCGAGTTCAACGACGGCGGTCGCCAGCCCGCGGCCACCGTGACGCACAACGTGAGCCTCGGTGGTCGCACCGGCCGGATCAAGCTGCTGGCCGTCTGGAACATCGCCGACACGCCCATGGCGTTCTACTCGTGCGTCGACCTGCAGGTCGGCTCCGGTGGCGGCACGCCGACCACCACGACCACGCCGACCACCACCACGCGGCCCACGACGACCACGACGGCGCCCCCGGTGGGCGGCACGTGGGCGCCCAACACCGCGTACTCGGTCGGCTCCCAGGTGAGCTACGGCGGGGTCAACTACCGCTGCATCCAGTCCCACACGTCCCTCGTGGGCTGGGAGCCGCCGAACACCGCGGCCCTGTGGCAGCGGCTCTGACCGGCTGACGCGAACCGAAGCCCGCCCGCGCCGACCCTGTGACGGCGCGGGCGGGCCGTCCGGCGAAGGAGGACGACCCTTGCGACGCCTCGCAGCCCTGGTGGCCGGTGTGCTCGTGCTGGCCGGTTGCGGCTCCACGACCACGGCGACCCCACCGCCGGTGTCGACCGTGGTGGAGACCGACGAGTTCAACGAGACCGACGTGATGTTCCTCCAGATGACCGTGCCGCACCACCGGGCCGGGCTGGAGATCGTGCGCCTGGCCAAGGACCGGCCGGTGCGCGCGGAGGTCAAGACGCTGGCGGCGGCCATCGAGGTCACCCAGCTGTCCGAAGTGGACTCCATGACGAAGTGGCTGGCGGACTGGGAGCAGCCCGAGTCGGCGGGCGACAACCCGCAGCTGCACGCCGGCCACGGCGGTGACCACTCGACCAGCCCGGAGGCCATCGCGGAACTCGCCGCGACCGGTCCCGCCGAGTTCGAGAAGGCGTTCCTGAACCTGCTCATCGGCCACCAGCACAACGCGGTGGCGATGGCGAAGCTGGAGAAGGAAGGCGGCGTGAACCCGCAGGCCAAGGACCTGGCGGAGCGGATCTTCAACTCCCGCACCGCGCAGATCGCGCAGATGCTGGGTTACCTGGAGTAGAGGTCGAGTTCGAGGTTGCTGGTGAAGCGACGGTGCTCGCCTGTCACCGGATCGGTGAACTCGAGCACCTTCGCCAGCAGCTGCAGGGGGTCGGTGAAGTCGTCCAGCGGCTTCTCCCGCAGCACGGGGTAGAAGTCGTCGTTGCGGATCGGCACGCCGAGCGAGGCCATGTGCAGGCGCAGCTGGTGCGTGCGGCCGGTGAGGGGCACGAGCCGGTACCGGCCCCACCCGTCCCGGTGCTCGACCAGCTCGACCAGCGTCTCGGCGTTCGGCGGTCCGGGCACCTCCTGCGCCGTGATGACGCCCTTGACCTTGACGATCCGGCTGGTCACGCGGGTCGGCAGGGTCAGCGCGGGGTCGTGCGGCGCGATCGCCTCGTACTCCTTGTGCACCGCGCGGTCGGCGAACAGCGTCTGGTACTTGCCGCGCAGGCCCGGTTCGACCACGAACATGACCAGCCCGGCCGTGACGCGGTCCAGCCGGTGGGCGGGGCTCAGGTGCGGCAGCCCGAGGTCGCGGCGCAGCCGGACGAGCGCGGTCTCGACCACGTGCTTGCCGCGCGGGATCGTGGCCAGGAAGTGCGGCTTGTCGACCACCACGATGGCGTCGTCGCGGTGCACGACCCGGACCTCGAACGGCACCGCCACCTCGTCGGGCAGCTCGCGGTGGAACCACACCGAGCCGCCCGGGGTGAAGGCCGCGTCGGGCGCGATGGGCCCGTCGAGGTCGTAGACGCGGCCTTCGGCGAGCATCAGGTCGATCCGCTCGGGCGCCACCCTGGGCAACCGCTCGACCAGGTGGTCGCGAACGGTCGCCCACGGTCCCTCGTCGGGCAATCGCAGACGTGCCGGGTCGAGGCCGTGGCGCTGGTCGAGCGGCGGCCGGAGCTTGCGCCTCATCGCCGGGCAGCATACGCCCTGTTCATCGAGGGGTTGGGATCAAAAGCCCTGAAAAGCGTCCTCGCCGGACGCTGGCGTTTTAACCCGTTTGTGCTGGT